>JAGVGO010000229.1 GCA_020057085.1 Planctomycetota bacterium
CAGGTCGAAGGTGCAAAATTGCCTCACACAGATTGGCTTGTCTCCCTCTTAATACTTACTGCAGGAGGCTACCACAAAATTCGGTAGAACGTGAAAAAATAACCGCAAAAACGCGGCATCGCCAAAGAAACAGATGCTGTACGGCGATTCGCGTTTTTGCGGTTTTGTTATGGTAATTTACTTTTGCTCTTTGATGCAATCAGGATAACGGAAAAATTTGTTCTCGTAGTTTTTCAGCACGAGGTCAGTTCCGTCATAACCCTGCACATAGTCGGGAAGCAAAGGAATTTTGCCTCCGCCTTTCGGCGCGTCAATCACATAGGTTGGCACGGCATAGCCGGTGGTATGTCCACGCAGACCTTTGATGATCTCCAGCCCTTTTTCTACAGGGGTGCGGAAGTGGGAAGAGCCGAGAATCGGGTCACACTGATACAGATAGTACGGTCGCACGCGAATACGCAGTAGACCCTGTACCAATTTTTTCATCGTCTCTACGTTATCGTTGACACCCTGCAGAAGTACGGTCTGGCTGCCCAGGGGAATGCCAGCATCGGCCAGACGCGTGCATGCCTGGGCCGTTTCGGTCGTCAGTTCGTCAGGGTGAGCGAAATGAATGCTCATCCATATCGGATGGTATTTCCTGAGCATTTTGGTCAGCTTGGGAGTGATGCGCTGTGGCAGCACCGCCGGGACCTTGGTGCCGATGCGGATCATCTCGACGTGCGGTATCCTGCGCAGACGCGACAGCAGCCATTCGAGTTTTTCTTCGCCCATGGTCAGAGGGTCGCCGCCCGACATCAACACGTCTCGGATGGCTGGGTGTGCTTCGATATACTCAATGGCCTTTTGCCACTGCTGCATATTGTAGTGGCTGGCGCACTTCTGGCTTATGATACGCGAGCGAGTACAATAACGGCAATAGGCGGAACAATAGTTGGTAACGAGGAACAAGGCACGGTCCGGATAACGATGCACCAGCCCTTCTGCCGGACTCTGGTGGTCCTCGCCCAGAGGATCCTCTTCTTCGCCGGGGCTGTGCAAGTACTCTTTCATCGAAGGCATCATAGTACGGCGCAGAGGCTGTTTCGGATCTTCAGGGTCAAGCAAACTGGCATAGTAGGGGGTGATGGCTACCGGTAAAGCACCCGCCGGGTTGCAAAGAGCTTGCCGTTCGTCGTCCGACAAGTGGAACATTTTTTCCAGCGTGGCTAAATCCTGAATGCGGTTTTGCAGTTGCCAATGCCAGTCGTGCCAGTCCGCTACAGTGGCTTTCGGAAAAAATTTTTTGCGGAATGCATAACGCTGCAGGTTGATGATGGCTTTCTGTTGGTCAACTTGCGGCGCTACATGCTGACCCAGAAAATTCTGCTCATCAATTTCTTCAAAGTTATAGTTATAGGGCGCCATAGCGCCCGAGCGCCCCGGAGGTTCTCCATCTTCTCTTGCTGATTCAGTTACAGTGCATAGTGCTGGATGACAGTCTAAATTCTTCATTTTTTTTCCGTAAAAAGAGTTTACTGGAATAAAACACTGGACCGTAAGCGACCGCTATTTGCTCCGCCTTTGAGGTTCAATGTTCCATGTTTGCCACCTGTGGTGGCATTCAGGATTGTTAAGAACATTGCAGTCTAAAGTGAATGGGTGAGGCTGGTGGAGCCTCACGTTTCGTATATATTTTGTCGTGATCTTGAAAAAAATCAAGACAATTTTTCCGCTAATTGGTTTTTTTTTAACATGTTGACCTGTAAAATGTTGTGATTGTCGCACAAATTTTTACCGCATTTTTTTTATGGCATCCTCTAGCACTAGCCATTTTGCTCACTCACAGAGCTTCAAATTACTGTCTTTGTTGCAATTCTTGCAGCACGGGCACAAAATCGTTTTCCTTGTCGTCCCTGAGCATGGTGTAACGATTGCGGGCAAAATCTTCGATGCTGTACAGGCGATCGTCCATGTAAGTGAGGCGATAGGCCGGACGCGAGCTGGTTTGCACGCCGGGTTGCGGTCGCAGGATGCCGACATCGTCCCACTCGTAGGCGGGATGGTAGTACAACTCTTGCCAGTCGTATGCTGCCACAGAAAATTGGTGGCCGCCTTTGCTGAAATTGAGTTCGCTTTGCGGCGACCCCAATTTTTTCACGACATCGTTTTTTGTGCTGCCCAGGTTGATTCCCTGGTCACGTAGCAAATACGGGTCTTCCCGCAGGCCAACTTGCTCACTGCAGCCAATTACCGATAAAAGACAAAAGACGAGCAGAAGAGCGGCTTTCATTTTTTGTTTACCGTGGTCAGCAGCAGCACGTTTTGCTTGAGATTCATCACCCTGTCCATCACCGTGATGTTCCAGAAAGTAGACGAATTGGCGCTGACATTCTTGCGTCGTTTCAGCTCGATTATCCGACCTTCCACTTCGCCGGCCGTCACCTTGCCCTCTTTACACAAATTTTCCAGCATGGCAATTTCTTTATCAATGGCAACGAGCGGCTTCATCTCTTCATCTAACCGCATCTTGATCTGTTTTTGTTTGGTCGCCCAGGTCGCGCTCGAATTGGTGGGAATGGAGGTACAAAGCAATATTTCCACCTGCTGCTTGTTGACTTCCACTTTGAGCTGGAGCATACGCAGGATATCGTAATAGGAAGCTTTGATGACGGCGATTTTCGGGTAATTGTGCCGGTAAAACATCTCCACCTCGTCAAGGCTGCCGGGGCAGGAGTAAAGCTTGCGCAGGATAGTGCGCTGCTGCGAGGTGTGCGCCAGTCCTTCCTCAATGATACGTTCTTCCACAAGGCTGCTCCCCGGATAGAGCAGTTGTTGCAGTGGCAGAGTCGCTACCTCGCTGGCAGCTTTGGTTTCCGGTTGTGACGTTTTGTCCGGCGAATGCTCGCCTAACGGATTTTCGGGTTCTACCGGCTTGGGTTCGTAGCCGTCGTCACTAGGCAGGTAGGTGGTCTGCCCCTTTTGGCCGCAAAATGGGCAAAATTTGCCGCCTTTGTCGAGCGGGCGATTGCACTCAGGGCATGTGAGGATGGCAACCACTTTGCTTGTCACCAGTTTGGTGCCGCAATGTATACAGAACGTGGCGTCTTCGCGTTTTTCTACATAGCTGCACTGCGGACATTTTTTGACGAGATGGGGTTTGGCCTCCTTTGGCGGAGGTGTGTCGTTGTCCGGCTTACCGCGCTCCTGTGCCTGAAGAACAAACAGGCACAAAGGAATGAGTAGCCACGTAAATGTTTTCATCATCATATTTTTTTCCTCTCTTTTTCTACCGCGAGATGAAGCCGCCGCTAAAATAGCTGGCTTCGTACCAATGTTCGCGCACACCGGAGTTGCAGCCGTCGCAGCAGTTCATCTCCGATACCTTGACTTGGCTGCCGCTTACCTGCAACACCCAGGCGACATGGCCATAGGTGCCGGTGTCGCGACAGGCGATGGTGCCGGCTGACGGAGACTGGCTTACGTGGTAGCCATGCGAGGCCAGGTCGGTGGCCCAATATTTGGCATGGCGCCATGGCGATGGCAGGCCAATGCCCCAATTACAGCAGGCACTCTCCCATGCCCACCAGGTGCAGTTGCCGCCGTTATCGCAGCAAGGATAGGGATTGTCCATGTTACATTTGCAATCATCGTTCTGACCACCACACGAGTAGACGCGGCTGCCGCCTTTCTCTTTGCTGAGAGGTCCCATCTCTTGTCCCACGGCCGCAAACGAGAAGGTCTGCACCATCTGGCGATATACTTCGTTCGCCCGCCCCAGATCTTTTTCCAGGTAACCGACTCTGAATACCTTGTCGCTATTTTTAAAGAATGTCATCTGCGAGTTGAACGCTTGTACATTGTCTGCTAAAAAAGTATAGCGCATGGCCGGCAAATTTTCTACACTGGTTCTAATTTCTTCGGCAAATGTTTTTTCCAGTTTGAGGCGATTTTCCATGAGTGCCAGCCAGTATTTGAGATCCAGCTTGGGATGGCTTTTCCACACATCCACCGTAATGCAGGCACCGTCATTATTGTAGAGTACCGCATGCTCCATGATGGTTTCGGTTTCCACATTGTCTTTGTGATAGGCAATACCCGCCGTCCAGCCCCCGTTGTCCGGATACTGGATGGTGTAGCCGATCTGGCTCGACACATTCGTGCCGTCGCCGTAAGCAAAGCCGATGAGAGTCAGCATAGTAACCATTAACACTGCCACAGTTTTCATCTTTTTCTCCTTCATAAATAGATGCAAACGAATCTGTTACATTTTTATTTCGCCGTTTGCAGCAAAAAATCAACGATTATGTTAGGCGACTTCCAAAAAAGAAACTACCATTTTGCTTGATCTTTTGAGCAATAGCGGCGTCGGCTCCTCACTCACAGAGCTACGGGCTATGCCTCGTTCGTCGCTCCTTGCTCTTGCCCAAAATTTCAGCGCAAAATTGGTATTTTCTTTTTTCTCAGCCGCCTACGAAAACACCTCGACGTTACGTTCGTGGATTTCACGGCAATAGTAGCAGCGCAGCCAGTCGCCCTGCCAGATGACGATGGCGTGTTGCCAGTCGAAACCGGCCGGCGCATTTTGCGGATAATACTCGCAAATGCCGATGGTTTTGCGTTTGCCGTCGCTGATGTCGTAGAATGCCCCGAACTCGTGCTGCACGAACATCACCTTGTTTTCCACGCCCTCGCTCTCGCCTGGAAAAATAGAGTGGAAAGCTCCGGCAAATCGGTCGCCGCCAGAGTCGAGATGAAACCAGTCGGCGGCCATGAGGTCGCGGTTGCGTCCTTCATGATCGAGCATGCCTAAAAAGAGGCAATAATCGCCTTCCACTTCCTTGAGCAATAAAGAAAGTTCCAGCTCTTCCTGGCCGCCGCCGGCATGGCGCAGGTCAACGCGCCGCAGGGTAAAAGTGGCGTGCGTGTACAAGAGAGCTTCTGTCACCTGAAAATCGCTGGGTTTTTGAAAATGTTCCAGCGTCATCGGGTCTGACAGCGTGGCCATCTGACCACGCTGTGTATGGTACAGTTTGTCCCACAACGAGCCGCTTACCACAGGTGTGGTGGGGATGGCCGCAGCGGTTTCTCTGGCAACATTCGTTTGCGACTCTGCCGACATTGGCGTCGCTCTTCTTCTGCTTTGCGTGGCACGCAGTACCAACAGGATAGCGGCAACCATGACACCGAAGAATAATAACACGCTGAGCAAATCGAACCACCCCGGCAGCGCATCTTCGTGCCGGCGCAGAGGCCGTTCATAACGCCGCACGCCTTGCGGTGTACGGTTCGCGTCATCGGTGTTGGCAACATTTTGCGCCGGTACGCCAGGCTGTTGCGCCACGCCGGGCTGCGTGGTAGACAACAAGAGCGGTACGAACAATAACCCTTGCGGCCCTTTCTGCCAGTAGCCGTAGCGGTGGTCATGAAACACCACCGGATATTCACTGTTTTCTCTTTTGATCGCAGGCGGCACATCGGCCGGTCGGGTGTGCGGTTCAGCCTCGAAATAATTGGGCGTTGCGCGTGGCTGGCTCAGTGTTTCACGTGGTACAGCCGGCGTGCTGGTGCGTGCGGCTCTCTCCGCTTCGCTGCGCGACTGCGGACGTGTATCTTCGCTGGCTGCGGTACGCGCGTGCTTCTGGTGGACATTGACACGCGACGACTTGCTGCCCGTGGTGTAACGCCGTGTCGGTGAACTTTTGTGGAAAGTGGACGGCTTGCTGCGGCTTGACCAGTCTGTACTTCTGGTCGGGCCGCCGCCGCGCGACTTTCTGAACCCCTGTGCCGCGGCGTCAGACAACAACAGGCACAGGATGAAGAGCAATGTCAAAATCTTTGCCATATTTTTTTCCGCCTTATCCCTAAATGCCTGCAAACGCCTGGATGACCAGACCGACGATGAGATAGACCGCTGCCAGCACCAGGGCAACGGCCGCGTTTTTCTGTTGCACTTCGCTGTCGAGCGAGACGCGCCAGAAAATGAGCTTGGCCATGGCCATGCCGACGGTCAAGAGGACGATGATACCGAAAAGCCCGGCAATGGCGGCGAACAAAAGCTGCCGCATCAGCCAGAACAGCCAGTCTGTCTGGGCTTGCGCCTCGATGCCGGTGATGGCCGCCGACATGACAAGACCGAGTGCGGCGAGAAAACTGCCGAACATGATGCCGGCCGACACATTGTCGCGTTCGCCGATCTCGTAATGCAGATCGTAAGCGACCGATTTCTGGAATAAGAAACCGCCGGCCAGGAAAACAGCCTGGCCGACCACATAGGTGGCGAGAATCGCTACCACGTCCTGCTGCCAGGTCGTACGCACGCCGATAAAGCTGCTCATCAGGATGAGTCCGGTGGCAATGAAGGCGCCGCAGCTTACTGAGGCAGTACCCAGATTGCGGTCGTGTACGATTTCCTTGGTAACGGAAAATTTGTAAAGGAGCCAGCGGTCGTTGATGACGCCGGCAAGCAGCATGAGCGGCACTGCGACGAGTGTGCCAAAACCGAGATGAAAAAAGGTTTCCTCGATATAGTGCCACGAAATATCTTTTTCGAGCCGGGTAGCTCCGAGTAGCGCCAGACCGATGGCCAACAGATAGCCCGATAGATATAGTCCAACCGCCGGGTTGTCGTTTTCTGTCAGCTCGCAGGTGAGTCGGTAGGAACAAAACCTCTGGTAAACCAGTTTACTCAGCCAGAGTACGATAACGACTCCGATGATGAGTGGAAGTGGTGCCATGAGAGTCAGATATTTTTCCAAAGTGTGACCTCCGTCGTGTACAATTCACGTAAAGTGCCATTTGCCGTTGATTTTACATGAGAAATTGCGATAATGCAAGAAAAATGAGCAAGTACGTATTTTTATAAAAATCTGTGATGGCACAAATTTTGTCTTGCAAAAATCGTGACAGTTTTGTAAGATAGACTCAAAATGCATGAGTATAGAGAGATTATTTGCAATGGAAAATGTTGCAATCACAAATATTGCAATGAGCGCAGATCGTTTCTTTCTGGATTTCTCAAGGAAAGAGAAGACAAAAAATATGCCAACTATCAACCAATTGGTTCGTAAAGGCCGTGAAAAGAAAGGCTCAAGAAGCAAATCGCCACAACTGGAGAACTGCCCGCAGAAAAAAGGGGTCTGCCTGCAAGTGAGGACTATGACCCCGAAGAAACCGAACTCCGGTTTGCGTAAGATCGCCAGGGTGAGATTGTCCAGCGGCAAAGAGGTGACTGTCTACATCCAGGGTGTCGGTCATAACCTGCAAGAACATCATATCGTACTGGTACGCGGCGGCAAGGTGAAAGATTTGCCCGGTGTTCGTTACCATGTGATTCGTGGTACCCAGGATGCGATGGGCGTTACCGACCGCAAACGTGGTCGCTCGAAGTATGGCGCCAAGAGACCTAAATAGACAGATAGACAGTCTGTAGTATAAGCGGAAAAATATCGGAGAATGTTTTCATGGGAAAGAAATTCAAATCCACCAAAGTGTACCTTAAGCCCGACCCTATCTTCCACGATAAACTGATTACTCAGTTCATCAATTACATCATGTGGGACGGCAAAAAAAATATCGCCCAGCGAGTCTTTTATGATGCGCTTTTGCTGTTGCGCGAACGTTTTGCCGGCGCCGAGGTGGCGGAAAAAGATGATAAGTATGAACTGAAAGTGTTCAAGACTGCTGTCAATAATGCCAAGCCACTTATGGAAGTACGTCCGCGGCGTATTGGTGGTGCCACCTACCAGGTGCCTATGGAGGTGGAGAAGAGAAGACAGACAAGTCTGGCTCTGCGCTGGATTTTACAGGCATCCAGGGCAAGAAAAGGCAAGCCGATGGCAGAACGGCTTGCCGATGAATTGACCGATGCCTACAAAAAACAAGGCAAGGCTATATCCCAGAGGGAAAACGTACACCGCATGGCGGAAGCCAACAAAGCTTTTGCACATTTCGCCTGGTAACAACATAGCCAGGCGGCCAGATGCTTTGTAGAAAACCCCTGGCCTTTACAGCCAGGGGTTTGTCGCCTCTATGACCAAGGATTCTGTTTTGGCTGACATCACAAAAATTCGTAATATCGGCATCATCGCTCACATTGATGCAGGAAAAACCACGACCAGCGAGCGCATCTTGTTTTATACCGGCAAAGAGCACAAGATGGGCGAAGTGGATAACGGCAACACCACCATGGATTTTGCCGAAGACGAACGCCGACGTGGCATCACTATCAAGAGCGCAGCTACCAATTGTGTCTGGCGTGACCAGTCGATCAATTTGATTGACACACCCGGCCACGTGGATTTTACCGCCGAGGTAGAAAGAAGTTTGCGTGTCCTGGATGGAGCCATAGGCGTGTTCTGCGCCGTTGGTGGTGTCGAACCACAGTCGGAAACAGTGTGGCGTCAGGCCAACCGTTACAAAGTGCCAAGGCTGGCTTTTATCAATAAAATGGATCGCGTCGGCGCCGATTTCGACGGCGTACTCGCAGCGATGCGCCAAAAATTGCATGCTACACCGGTAGTACTGACCATGCCCTGGGGCAGCCAAAACGATTTGTGCGGAGTAATCGACATTATCCGCATGAAGGCACTACAGTTTGACGAAGAGTCGCTCGGCAAAAACGTCATCGAACAAGATATCCCCACCGGGCTGATTTCGCAAGCCAAGGCCTACTACCACCAATTGCTCGATACCTTGGCCAACTTTGACGATGAGATTATCGAGAAATTTTCCAGTGGTACCTTGCGTGAAACGGATATCAAAAAATCTTTACGCCTTGCCACCCTGCAAGGAAAGATACATCCCACACTGGCGGGAGCATCTTTCCGCAATAAAGGCGTACAGAACCTGCTCGATGCCGTGGTGGATTATCTTCCCTCCCCTATGGATATGCCGCCAATCACGGGGTTTCACCCGAAGACAGAAAAAACCGTCACCTGCAAAGTAGATGATGAAAAACTGTGTGCTCTTGCCTACAAAACCACGTTCGACAAACATGGCGATATTACCTATATCCGTATCTACAGCGGCACTCTGGAGGAGGGCGGGCAGATATATAATCCGGTGCGTCAGAAGGCCGAACGCATCAACCGTCTATGCTATTTCCATGCCGATCATCTGATCAACTGTGAACGCGCCGGTGCCGGTGAGATCGTCGGTGTAGTCGGCCTCAAATACACCATCACCGGTGATACCCTGTGCCATAAATCGCATCCGGTCATTCTTGAACGTATGCAGTTCCCTGAAACTGTGATCTCCAAGGCAGTGGAACCCAAGGTTACGGCAGATAAAGATCGTTTGCTCGAAGCCTTACAGATAATAGCCAAAGACGACCCAACTTTCCGTTCTGCTAACGACGAGGAAACCGGCCAGATCATCATTTCCGGCATGGGCGAGCTGCACCTTGAAATTATCCAGGGACGTATTCAGAGAGACCATCGTGTGGAAGTGAATGTCGGCAAACCGCGCGTTTCCTATCGGGAAACCATCACCAAGGCGGCAGAGGGAGAGAGCAGAATGCAGAAACAGTTTGGCGGCAGAGAACATTTCGCTTATCTGCGCGTCAAAGTAGAACCATTCGCCAAAACACTCGAAATCGTCAATGTGCTGTCTGCCGAAGAAGTCCCGAAAACATATCACGAGGCGATATTGGACGGCATTAAGAGTGCCGCGAGCAACGGCGACCTCGCCGGCTATCCGTTGCTCAATATCAAGGTCACGATTGTGAGAGGAGAAGCTCATCCGACCGCTTCTTCGGAAATGGCCTTCAACCGTGTCGCCTTTGAAGCGTTCAAAAATGCACTCGCTAAAGCCGGCTGTGTGCTCCTCGAACCGATCATGGCGTTGCAGATTCAGACACCGCTTTCCTATGTCGGCGATGTCATCAACAATTTACACGCGCGACGCGCGATCATCGCAAGCATGCAATTACAAGGAGACCTCCAACTCATCGGCGGCAAAGTCCCTTTGGCCGAAATGTTTGGTTACTCCAACACCCTGCGTACCCTGACCCAGGGGCGTGGTGGATACAACATGGAACCGCTGGAATATCTTGCTGTGCCCAAAGAGATCCAGGATAAACTGGTCTGGTAGCATTTCTAAAGTTATGGCGAAGACCCGGCCGCCAACAGGGTCTTGCAGCGGTATCCGCAAGTATGGTGACGCCCGACCGCCAACAGGGCAAATGCCTCAGTAGGTTTTGTATCGTCTGAGGTGCCGGTTTTTTTTCAAGATAAAACATTATCCGACAAGTCCGACAAGTCCGACAAGTCCGACAAGTCCGACAAGTCCGACAAGTCCGACAAGTCCGACAAGTCCGACAAGTCCGACAAGTCCGACAAG
>JAGVGO010000282.1 GCA_020057085.1 Planctomycetota bacterium
CGGCTCTTGTTCGTGCTGCGTCTCCTGCTCGCCGCTCTTTTGCTCGTCGCCTTGTGGCTGCCCTATGTTTCGCAAACCGGATCGCACCGGAATTTTATTATGCTGTGCGATGTATCGGACAGTGTAACACTCTTGCATGCCAGGAGCGGCAGCGACGCCTTGACCTTCTACCGGCAAGAGGCCAACCGGATACTGGAGCAGATGGCTGGGAATGATCGCCTGGCAGTGGTATTTTTCGCCGACGGCGCAGAAATTGCCGTGCCGTTTGTCGGCAGGAGTGGCATGCCGGCTCACCTGCCCACTCCCACCATTTCCGGGCTTGCCAGCCGACTCGACCAAGGGTTACAGCTCGCCGGCAATCTTCTGAGAAATTCAGATGGTAGCGTACTACTTTACTGTGATGGCCGCATTCCAGCGTACATCCTCTCGGCATGCCAGGAAGCACTGCTGGCGGTTCCATGGGCACTCCGCGTGTTGCCTGCGTGGCCCATAGACTTCCCGCCGGTCAACGATGTAAGCATCGAAACATTGGTGTTACCGCTAACCGCAACTCGGCACAGCCAGGTTTCTGGTTATGCCGATTGCTACACCACACAACCAGGCGATTTCAGGGTGCGGATTTATGCCAGTAAAATCCTTTGCTACGAAGAAACTGTTCGCCTTCATCAGTCCGGCACTTTCCGCATCAGTTTCGGTTTTTCGGTAAGAGCAGAGGAGCGTGAAGAGGTGGAAGCGGTGGTGGAGAGCCTGAGTTTCAGCGACGTTTTTTCTGCCAATAACCGATTCGTCGGCCGCTTTCGTGTAAGCGGTGTCTCTCGCATCTTGTGGATTGGCGAGACTGCACCGGCGTGGACCTCTCGCTTTGCATGTCATGTGGTGTCTCCGCAGGAAGCGGCTTCCGTGATGGAAAATCTCGACTCTTTTCAGGCTGTGGTGATTAGCGCCGGCGATGCATCTCAAATCGCTCCTTACAGCGAAAAAATTTTGGTTTATGTGCGTCAGGGCGGCGGACTTTTGGTGTGTGGCTCTCCCACTACCTTGGGGCTGGGGCACTATGGCGGCACAATCTTGGAACAAGCCTTGCCGGTATGGTGTACGCCGCAGCAAGAGGCCGACATGGCGCTATTGACGTTGCTGGATGTTTCCGGCAGCATGGGTGAAAAAATCGCTGCAACCAGCAAAATAGAGCTGGCGAAAGAGGCTTTATGGCAATTGTGGAGACGCCTTCCTGCCGATGCGTGGCTGTCCCTGATGGTGTTTCGCGACTCTCCCCACATGGTAATTCCTTTTACGCCGTGTAAACAACTTGCAAATAGCGGCAAATTATTGGATAATATTACTGTTTATGGTTCCACACATCTTGCCCCTGCGTTACGAACGGCTCTTGGCAGCATGTCGCAGTCTGCTGCCAAACGGCGGCTCATACTCTTGATTTCCGACGGGCTTGCCAGCGAACCGCCGGACACGTTGCGTAAACTGGCCAGAAGCATTGGCGAGAGCGACATTGCCCTGGCTATAGTGTCTACCGGTGACGACAAAAGTGGCCTCTTGCAGCTACTTGCGCAAGAGGCCGGCGGCAATTACCGGCAAGCAGGCAGCAACAACCTGGAAGAGTGTCTATTGCAACAGATCGAACAGTGGCAAGGCTCCATGCTGGCCAGCGGGCCTGCGTTAGTGCGTGTCGTGCCAGGCCCAATTTGGCAAAACGTGTCTGCCATTGGCGATGGGTTTCTAGTCAATCAATGGATCAGAGTGCAGCCTAAAACCTGGGGTCTGGTGGCGGCAGTCAATGATCGTCAAGAAGCTCTGCTGGTAGCAGGTTTTTATGGTCTCGGTCGTTCGGCGGTTCTTACCACGGGTTTTGCCCCCCTGTGGGGAGGAACCTGGATGGAACGCTTTGCAGCCGAACTAGGTCCTCAGTTGTTATCCTGGTTGATAGAGCCGCAACGCGCGACATCCGGTGTGAGCATGGTATACCGTGATAATGATGTAAAAATCAGCGCCACAATGTATGCCAACGGCGAACCAAGGCATAACGAAGAGTGGCAAGTGTTACATAGCGAGAGTGGGCAACAGGTGTTGCTCAACGAAATCGGCTCCGGACGTTATGAGGGAATTTTCCCGCTTGCCGCAGCCGGCAATGGTCGGCTGGCGCTACAACGAAAAGAACAGGATACGTGGCGGACTTACGCCGTGTGGGAAGTCGTACGGTCTTATTCTGCTGAATGGCAAAGAGTCGGCTGGCAACCATTGGCTCTCGACAAGAGCCAGGCAAAAACCGCCGGTAGTGGAACGGCCGAGCCGTTCCTGTGGCCATTGTACCTTACCGCCAGCCTTTTTTTTATAGAAAGTTGGCTTCGTCTTAGGAGAACACGTTATGGGATTGATCAAAATTATCAAGCACCATTTGGTAAAACGTAAAAAAAAGCATAAATCTTGGCAGGAGAAAACCAAGGAAAATTGCATTGCGGCTGCTATTCTGCTGCCGCCAATATTGTTTTTGCTATCCTTCACCGTATACGGCGCGCAGTTTGGCCAACACCTCGTTGATACCCATCCTAAAGCTGCTTGGGCAAAATATATGCAATGGCGTAGCGCCAAATTGTATCAATTCTGGGGCAGTAATTATCAGGCATCCCTGAGTTACCAAAAACTCTATACCAATTTCAGGCTGAGTGTCGTAGAATCCATCGAAGTTGAATTCCGCGAGGCAAGCTGCATGCGCGACGGTGAACAGTTCGCAAGTGCGACGGCTAAACTGGAAATCTTTGTCGAAAAATATAGGATGTTTCAAGAAAAAAACATATGGTACGACAAAGGTTACAATATGTTGGAATCTCTTAAGATAATGAATGAATCGAAACGTGTTGATAGCAACATTTGGTCTTAATAGGGGAGATTGGCATGCCACAGGACAGTACGCTAACCAAAAATGAGCATTTGCTACAATGGGTCAGCGAAATGGTTTTACTGTGCAAACCAACGCAAGTCTATTGGTGTAACGGCTCGCAACAGGAGTATGATACATTGTGCGAGGCGATGGTGGAAAACGGTACTTTCATAAAGCTGAACGCCCAGAAACGGCCAGGAAGCTTTTTATGTCGCTCGGATGCAAGCGATGTGGCGCGTGTAGAAGATCGCACTTTTATCTGCAGCAAACGTCGCGAAGATGCTGGCCCTACCAATAATTGGTGTGCGCCTAAAGAAATGAAGGCAACACTTACTAAGCTGTTCGACGGCAGCATGCGCGGACGTACCATGTATGTCATTCCGTTCAGTATGGGGCCGATAGGCTCTTCCATTTCTCAGATTGGTGTACAACTTACCGATTCGCCCTATGTGGTGTGCAGTATGCGTATTATGACACGCATGGGGCAGAAGGCGCTCGACGCACTTGGAAACGGCGATTTTATCCCTTGTCTGCATTCTGTCGGCATGCCACTTGCACCAGAGGAAAAGGATGTCCCGTGGCCGTGCAACAAAGAACACAAATATATCGTTCATTTCCCTGAAGAACGGATGATCTGGTCGTTCGGCAGCGGCTACGGCGGCAATGCCTTGCTCGGCAAAAAATGTTTCGCTTTGCGCATCGCTTCCTGTATGGCGCGTGACGAAGGCTGGCTGGCAGAACATATGTTGGTCGTCGGCATTGAGTCGCCGCAAGGCGAAAAAACCTATGTGGTAGCTGCTTTCCCAAGCGCTTGCGGCAAGACCAATCTGGCTATGCTTATTCCGCCAGCCGCTTTCGCAGGTTGGAAAATATATACGCTGGGCGACGACATTGCCTGGATCAAACCCGGCAGTGACGGCAGACTCTATGCCATCAATCCGGAAACCGGTATGTTTGGCGTGGCTCCTGGTACTTCCAATAAAACTAACCCTAACGCCATGATGAGTGTGAGCCATAACGCTATCTTCACCAATGTGGCACATACATTGGATGGCGATGTGTGGTGGGAAGACATGACCAGCGATCTCCCTGAAAGACTCATTGACTGGCAGGGACAGATTTGGACTCCAAACTGTGGGCGCAAGGCAGCGCACCCCAATGCGCGTTTTACCGCTTCTTTGCAACAATGCCCGACGGTAGACCCGGAATGGGAAAACCCGCGAGGTGTACCGATCAGTGCGTTCATTTTCGGCGGGCGGCGTACGAGCAATGTACCGCTGGTATTCCAGACTTTCAACTGGCAGCATGGCGTATACTCTGCTGCGGTGATGGGCTCGGAAACGAC
Source organism: Planctomycetota bacterium (assembly GCA_020057085.1). GTDB lineage: Bacteria > Planctomycetota > Uabimicrobiia > Uabimicrobiales > JABWCH01 > JAGVGO01. The sequence continues at coordinate 4,236 of JAGVGO010000282.1, forward strand.
CGCGGCTGCGGTCGGCAAGACTGGCGAAATACGGCGTGACCCGATGGCGATGCTGCCATTCTGCGGCTACAACATCGGCGATTATTTCCAACATTGGCTCGATATGGGAAAAAAAGTCTCTGCACCCCTGCCGGTCTTTTGCGTCAACTGGTTCCGCAAAGATAACAATGGTAAATTTTTGTGGCCAGGGTTTGGCGAGAACATGCGTGTACTCAAGTGGGTTGTCGAGCGTGTGCATGGTCGAGCCAATGCTTATGAAACGCCGCTTGGCTGGATGCCACAGCGGCAGGATCTTATGTGGGACGGCCTTGACGAAGTAACCCCCGAAAAATTCACCGAGTTGATGGCAATTGACCATAATGCATGGAAACAAGAGGTGCTTGCCCATAGTGAATTTTTCCTGCGCATGCACGATCGTCTGCCGAAAGAGTTCATTTACGAGCGAGAGCTCTTGTTGAGCAGGCTGTAACAAAATCCCCGTGCCCACGGCACGGGGCTATAAAACTTTGTGCCTACGGAAGGATTTTTTATGCCTGCAGAATTCAGATTTGAATGCAAATACTGCAACGAACCCATCTTCGCCCCCTACGATATGGGGGGCAAAAAAGCACGTTGCCCGCATTGCAAGAACACCGTAACGGTGCCGCTCAAAGAGGCTCAGCAGACAGAGCAAGCCGAGGCTCAAAAAAAGGCAACCAGAATGGTGCATCAACAGACTAAGGGTGGCGCACCTGCTGGCAAAACGCCTGCCCATGAGGCCAAACCGCCTGCTGTGGCGCGCAAAGATGCCAACAAACGTCCGGTGCAGTCTCGCCACAAATGGGACGGATTGAAAGGATTGTTGAAATTTGCCATACTGTTGGCCATCGCTTATGCAGCCTTCAAAGGATACGAGTATTACCAGCAGCAAGCCAAAAAAGATTTTGCTACCCTCATGCGTGAGTACGCCGACGGCAACAGCGCCAACAAAGTATTGATCGAGCAGAGGGTAAACGACCATGAGATGGAAACCCTCAGCGACTACAGTGACCATAGCAAAGAGGAGGTGCGCGCTCTCGTTGCCCATTGTCTGAGCGAAGTCAAGTCAAAGAAAACCTATGAACTCTTGACCCGTCTCATCCGCGACAAGGACGATTCCGTACGCATGGCGGCAGCTAAGTCACTGACGAGCGTCCGTACCAGGCAATGCGTAGAGTTTCTCATCGGGCGGCTGGAGCATGAGAAAAACGATGAGGTACGTGGCGCCATCGGCTATTCGCTACGGCAGCTCACCGGCCAAAGTCCGCCAACTGGCAAGCAGGACTTCTGGCAGTTGTGGTGGAAACAGGAAGGCTGCAGCAGTTTCAAAATCAAGGATTAAAGGAATATGCTATGACACTAGTACGCTTTTTCATCAAATTGTTTCGTTCGCATGGCGGGCCTAATCAGGTGGCGCTTGCCACTGCGTTGGGCGTGCTGGTCGGCATTATGCCGTGGTATGGCTACCACACCCTGGTGTGGCTGCTGTTGTTGCTGTTGTTCCGTCTGTCACCGCTGGCTTTTATGGCCTCTTTGATGGTCTGTAAATCATTGACTGCCTGGCTCTCGCTCGACCAGTTTTGTTATACTGTTGGCAGCTACCTGCTCGACCAGACTTCGCCACGCTTTGTCTCATGGTGGCAGCATTTTGCAGCACTGCCAGGCGTCGCCTTGTTCGAGCTGGATCGCTATGTGATGTTCGGCAGTCTTATCCTGGCGTTTACCGGCGCAGTGGCGATCTACTTCGCCACGCGGATGCTGTATCGTGCTATCGGCAAGAGCAAAATCGGCAAAAAATGCAAAGAGAGTCAGTTGGCCAAATCGGTCGCTGGTTTCCTTTGGCAGAACAAGCCTTGCGAGGGCAATCCGTTCCTGCGTGGCCGCGTCATCTGTTATTTTATAGTGTTGCTCATTCTCGCCCTAGCCACCCTGGCACTACTCGGCAATATGCTGATCAAGCAAGCGATCCAGGAACGCGGCACGGCCTGGCTTGGGGTACCGGTAATGGCGGAAGATATTTCCTATAATCTGTGGGAAAACAAACTGCTGCTGCAAGGATTGACGGTAAGAGACCCGGTGGCCGATAAAACTTTGCTCAACATTGCCTGGATGGAACTCTATTTTGCGCCGCACGGGCTGCGACGCGGCCAATTGGTGTTTGCTAAAATTATGGCTCGCGATGTCACGATCCGTTTGGTTCAAAACGACAAGGGTGAGTTCAATTTCGTCGCTCTCAGGCCGCTTGCCCGCAATGCTTCATATGTCAGCCAGGTGACAGCGGATGATTGGCGGGCACTTGCACTCGATGCCGAGTCACAAAAACTCATAGAGACAACAAATCTCACCTGGCGCGCGGAACTGCGTAAATGGTGTCTTGTGCAGATGGCGATTGCCCGCTGCAAGCATCGCTTGCGCCTCACCCGCATCGAGGAATATGGCCAGGCACAACAAGCACCGTCCGATGTGCTGGATGCACTCATCAATCTGCCGACGCTGCAAAGAACCGAGGCCGTTTTGCAAGAGCCACCGGCGCAAGCCAAACTCAATGCCGGGCGACCACGCTATCTGGCACGCTACCGCCCCTGGCTGGTATGCCAGAATCTGGAAATACAGGGCATCAAGCTGGAATATAGCGCCCCCCCCAACCAAAGTGAACTTTATGGCTATTCGCTCAACATGCAAAATGTCGCCGGGACGAGCCTCATCCGCGAAATCGTAGCGCAAACATTGGTCGAGCTGAACAAACTGGAGAAAAAGTAAAACATCGTTCCGGTCAACAGGATGTTGAACACGGAAAATTCAAAAAACTTGTAGCCGCAGGCTTTATGCCTGCGCAAATATACAAGCTGCCGCGAACGCGGGCATAAAGCCCGCGACTACCGATTTTTTTCTTGACATTCGACAAAGAGTTTTTTATAATCAACGCGTGCATTCCGAGTTTGGCTGTGGATCATTCCATAAGACCCAACCGAAGTTGGGAACACAGTATGTGGATTAGCCAGAATTAGGGCTACTGGCAGCATACACAAAAAAATTTCTTTCCTTTGATATCCGGCAACCAATCTTAACCAAGGCTTAGAGTGCGGTCACAAACCTATTTTTTGCAATTGTCTGAAATCTAGTTTTGGATTCCCCAATACTTCCCCATGTGGTAATTCACAACCGTTTACTCCCCTGAGACAATCTAATTGCTGTTCGAGATTCTCACCATGGCATCTTTCTACATCATGGATGGGCACGGATATACCTATCAACTGTTTTACGCCATCAGCAATGCTCTGAAAACTTCCGATGGCATCCCTACCAATGCCGTATTTGGCTTTGCCAAACTGCTGGAAAAAATTTTAAGCAAGCAGCCGGATTATCTGGCAGTCTGTTTCGATGCGCCCGGACGCAAAATACGACACCAGGTTTTCACTGACTATAAGGCCAACCGCAAGCCTATGCCTGACGATTTGCGTTTGCAGTTGCCTTGGATCAAAGAACTACTGGCAGCCTATCGTATCCCGGTTTTTGAATTGGCACAGTACGAAGCGGATGATCTAATGGCAACCTTGGCTAAGAGCACAGCCAGCGAAGGCGTTAGCGTGTACCTGCTTACCCAGGATAAAGATTTGCAACAAATGGTAAACGAGGCGATAAAAATTTATGATGACAAGGAGGATCGGGTGATAGGCAGGGAGGAAGTTCTTTCTCATTTTCACCTGACACCGGAACTTCTGCCACACTATTTCGCACTCATTGGTGATGCTACGGACAATATTCCCGGCGTCAAAGGCATTGGCGCGAAAACGGCAGTGCAGCTATTGCAAAAATGGCCGTCGCTGGAACAAATCTATGAACATGTCGCAGAAGTCATACCGTTGCGCGTGCGTAACCTTTTATTACAAAAACGCGATCAGGCATTCCTTTCGCGCCAACTTTTTATACTCGATACACAAATTCCTTTATCTGTTTCGCTGCCCATGTGCCGTAGGCAACCCTCAGATACGAGAAAACTACGGGAGTTATTCAGCCGCTTAGAGTTTCACTCGTTGTTAGCACGCATGGGCGACACCGATTCCACCGGCGGTGAACAAGCAGCAACAGACTTATCGTTAGCCAACACCATAGCCACGAAAAAAAACCGCAAAACCCCGCACCCTTCGCTACATCAACAACAGGAGTTTGGTTGGTAAAATGTTAAGCATCGGACTTTTGGGCGGTATCGGCGCTGGCAAGAGCTGCGTGGGAAAATTTTTGCAACAATTGGGTGCGGCCGTGATCAATGCCGATGCATTGGCGCATGAAGCCATGAAAGAGAGCCATATCAAACAGCAAATGACGCAAATCTGGGGAAACCACTTGCTGGTAAATGGCGAAATAGACCGCCAGGCGCTTGCCCGCTTCGTCTTTCTTGCCAATGGCAACAGTATAGATCGTAGTGAACTGAAAAAACTGGAGGACATTCTGCATCCTGTTGTGCGCCAAAAAATCCGCGACAACTTACAACGGCTGGCACTCACGGGCACGGCAGCCGTTGTGCTGGATGTCCCGTTACTATTGGAACGAGGACTCTACAAAGAATGCGATGTCTTAATTTTTATTGACACCCCGTGGCATCTCCGGCTACAAAGACTGGAACAAAATCGCCACTGGTCGGCGCAAGATCTCAATATGCGTGAACAAATGCAGGCCGATCTGGCCGAGAAGCGAGCCATTGCACACTATGTGATTGATAATGGAAGAAGCCTTGAAGAGACGCAAAAACAAGTAGAGACGATATGGAATTTACTGCTCGCTTCAGGAAAAATTCTTCCCAATCCCCAATCACCCTGACCTCCTATTATGTTAAATTGTATTTTTTTTATTGATTTTATTGAGGAAAACTATGCCAACCAAAAACAACCAGACTAACGGTGAAGTGACCGAGGACAAGATCAAACGCAAAGCAACGAGCAAAATCAAAGAAAAATTGGAAGAGGAGTTGCTGCCAGAGGATGAAGATCTTGAGATGGAACTTGAAGGCAACGCCGATGTGTATGAAGATCTGAAAAAAGGCGAACTGCACATCACCTCCTTGCAGCGTATGACTATCACCCAACTCCACGCTGCGGCCAAGATCGAGGGTATCAAAGACTACACCGGCCTCAAGAAGCAGGAACTTATTTTTAAAATTCTCAAAGAACGGGTAAAGAAAAATGGGTTGATGTACGGCGAAGGAGTTGTCGAAGTACTGCCGGATGGTTTTGGTTTCCTGCGTTCACCCGAATATAACTACCTGCCTTGTCCCGACGACATCTACATCTCTCCCTCGCAAATCCGCCGTTTTGGTATCCGCACCGGCGCCACCGTTTCTGGCCAGATCAGGCCACCCAAAGAAAACGAACGCTATTTTGCCTTGTTGCGAGTGGAAGCCATCAACTACGAAGATCCGGAAAAACTCTCGGACAAGACTATGTTCGATGATCTCACGCCGCTTCATCCGGACAAACGCCTTCTTCTGGAAACAGTGGTAGAAGAAGTTGACATGCGTATCATGGATCTCATCACTCCGATAGGCAAAGGACAGAGAGGACTCATTGTGGCGCCGCCGCGTACTGGCAAGACGGTATTGCTGCAAAAAATCGCCAATGCCATCACACAAAACCACCCCGAAATCTACCTCATTGTGTTGCTGATTGACGAACGCCCTGAAGAAGTGACCGACATGCAGCGTTCGGTCAAGGGCGAAGTGATCAGCTCCACCTTCGACGAACCAGCCAGCCGTCATATCCAGGTCGCGGAAATGGTAAGCGAAAAGGCCAAACGCATGGTCGAATATGGCAAAGACATAGTGATTTTGCTCGATTCCATCACTCGTCTCGGTCGCGCTTACAACACCGAAGCGCCACATTCGGGCAAAATCCTCACCGGTGGTATTGACGCCTCGGCCTTGCAAAAGCCGAAACGTTTCTTCGGTGCTGCTCGCAACATCGAAGAAGGCGGCAGTCTGACCATCCTGGCCACCGCCCTCATAGATACCGGCAGCAAAATGGATGATGTCATTTTTGAAGAATTCAAAGGCACCGGCAACATGGAACTCCATCTCGACAGACGCCTGGCCGACCGGCGCCTTTTCCCGGCCATTGACGTTACCCGCTCCGGTACACGCAAGGAAGAACTCCTGTTGGATCCTGATGAACTCAAGAGAGTGTGGCTCATCCGCAAAGTCCTGAACGAGATGAATCCGACCGAGGCGATGGAACGGCTGCGTGAACAAATCCAAAAGACCAGAAGCAACGCCGAATTTCTATTGTCCATCAACAAGTTATTACAATAGGGCAGCCATGAGCTTCGCCTTGCTGCGTTGCAAAGTTTCGACATAACTGTTAGGAACTCGTATGTTTGTCACGCTTGATCAAGTCAAACGGTTGTACGATTTCAAAATCCTCGACTTACTCAAAGGAGAGGATGTAGTCAAACACGGCAAATGTAGCCAGTGGGCACGCCACAAAGAGCAAAAAAACGACAAGGATGTGATCTACATCCAGCTCAAAGTGGTATACAAAGGGGAGGAAAGCCGCTCCATTCTGTACGTGCAATTCCACCTGGAAGATGCGGAAGGGTATTTCAGCGATGCCATGCCACCGGAAGATTATCTGGAAAAAGTGCTTGGGCCAGGACAAACGGTCAAAGGCGGGCTATTGTTCGCGCAGTACTGCGATGTCGCGCCTTGCCGCCTGTGGTTCAATACCAGCATCCTCTATGAAAACTCCGCCAACCCGATCTTGCTGGACATCGCTTTGCCTTTACCGGAGTCTGAGACACGCAGCCAGATATTTGCCCGCCAGGATATATCGCGCGCCTATCGTCCGAAATCGGGCAAGCCGGTCTCGCAGGAAGAGTTGGCGCTGAGTTATACGCAAGACATCGCTTCCAACCTCAGCAATTGCCACATCATCCCCGCTGTTGCTACGGAAAATGTAATCAAGGAAGTATCGCAGCAGTGTAACATCCCTTACCGCAAGATTACACACGGCTACTTGCTGCGAGTCTTCTTACCCGGCGGCCGCAAACAGAACGTCATCGTCAATTTCAGCGGCAAAGACGAGCAAGGCGGTGACCTCGTCACCATAGGCACGATCTGCGCGCCGGCGCGTGAGAAGGAGCATGACCGTAGTTTGTTGAAAATGAACCCGCAGATGACCTGCGGCGCCATTGGCATCTCCCCTATCAAAGGTGAAGATTTCTATGTGATTACCAAGACCTATCCTGTGGCAAGTTTTTCGCGTGAGGTAGCTATTGCCGCGATTCGCAGCATGGCGGCGAAAGGCGACTCGCTGGAAAACGATCTGACAGGAGGCCAGGATGTCCAATGAACATTTGTTGTGGCGCGACTACGAACTATGTCAACGATGGCGCGAACTGTTTGCTTGCGGTTTGTCCGCTCTAGTGCTTATGTCGGCAAGCTGTCAGCAAGATGCTACCAGTCAGCAAACACCACGGCAAGAAATTGTGGCGACGTTTTCTTCGCCAGCCAAACAAAACCAGACTACCCAGGAACAAAGGGCAGAATTGCGCCGACAACTCGATGTTTTTTATACCAAAAAACCTGCCATGTGGCATGGGGCACGCGAGAAGATTCTCCGGATGGGCGACATCGGGGTAGAAGCGTTGAGCATTTTTATGCTGAAATTTTTTGCTGCCGGCCGCGACAACACACTGGTTGCTGAAATAAGCGACCCAAGCGAATATTGGCAAGCGGCACAGAAAGAACTGGTGGCACTGGGCGGTAAGGCTGTCCCTTATATACTCGTGCAAATGGCACATCCCCGTCTTGGCACAACGGGACGCATGTTGTGTGCGCTTACCCTGTCGCAGATCGGTAAACCGGCGGTACCGATACTGCTCGATAACCTGGACAAAGAATCGTCGGTCTTTCGCCGGATGGTACTCGAAGCACTTGGCAACATCGGCGACGCAACAGCCGTGCCGGCGATTGCCGCGCTCTACCGCTCCCTGCTCAAAGATGTCCAGACTGGCCAGATAACAGAGGATAACACTGCCGACGTACGCCAATATGCAGTGCGTGCGTTGGGTAAAATCAAGAGTGCCCAGGGTCTCACGACTTTGCAAGAGGCGCTCGAAGATGCCAATGCCGACGTCGTCGCCAAAACCATGGAAGCACTTCTCATGTTCCATTGCCGTGAAGCATTGCCTGTGCTGGAAAAGGCGCTGCGCTTGGCGCAAGGTGTCCATGCGGGCTATCAGGCGCAGTTGCGGCACGCTGTGAACCGCATACAAAGCCATTCAAGATGAAACTTGACGGGTCGCGCTGATACCAGCCCTCTTGTACTCGTGTCCCGCTTGTCGGGACACAGAGTATCCGCAATGCGGCGCAGGCCGGCGATCTACTGAACGATTGCTTACATTGACAAGTTCGCACGCGTCGGTGCGTCCAGTCGGTGAACGACGCTCATCGCTGTGCTTCAGGGCTGGTATCACGGCTCCCCTAAAATTCATGTTCAGACAAGCTTTGGAGGGCATGACGTGTGGGACAGATGGAAGTGGATAACAGGCATATTGCTGCTCGTTCATCTCGCCCTGTTCGGTCTCGTCGAAATCGGTGACTCCGACGCCTGGGGCCACGCTTTACTCGGACGCATTTTGTGCGAAGAAGGCCGTATCCCTTGTTTCAGCGACTATAGCTGGATACCGGATGACACCACACCGCGGCCGGTCGTGTGCGGTATCCAGATCGTGTTGTATCTGACATTGCATTATGCTGGCTATGCGGGACTACTGCTGCTGCGTTTTGTCGTGCTCTTTTTCGTCTGCTACTTTCTCTGGCGGCTCATGCAATTGCACGGTGTGCCGTGGCCGGTCTTCATTCTCTGTTCCATGTCGTTTCTCACCCTCGGTTACAGTCGCTTCCTGCCTCGCGGTGATTTTTTCAATCTGCTGTTTTGGGTCGTTTATTGCTATTTGCTTGAAAAATTTCTGCGACAACCGGGCAAATGGATCTTGTGGATGGTCTTGCTGCAAGCAGTCTGGTGCAATATCCACCAACTCTCACTCCTCGGCATTGGGCTGATAGGGTTATATGCCGGATACTGCTTCACGAACAGAATGTGGCGTAGATGTCTTCAATTGTTAGGGTTGGCGGTCTTATGTGCAGCTATGCTTATCGCTACTCCGGCTGGCGTTACGCAATTCGTGAATCTCTGGCAGATGTCCGGTGGCTCACCGGAGCTCACCGCCCACATCGGAGAATTTATAGCTTTGCCGGATGTTGCCGGACCAGTGACAACCTCGATGTATTGGGCTATGCTAGGTACAGTTTTATTGTTGTCACTCGTCAATCGCTCATGGCAAGAGTCTCACCATCTCGCTTTGTTGCTGGGGTTTGCCTTGGGTAGCTGGCAACATGTACGGCTTATCGGTATGTTCGCCCTGGAAGGCGCCTATGTCGCAGGCAAAGCCATCTGGCATACATGTCAACGCTATAGCTATTTGCGTCTCTTGCAAACAGTGCGGTTGCGAGCCATTGCCTATACATGTCTCTTGACTCTGCAACTGGTGCTGGCTGTGTCTCTGGTGAGCGGCCATTTTTTTGCCTGGAACCAATCACAGGAACGTTGCCGCCCCTGTCCATCAGAGACAGTGCTACCGGTAAAGGCGGTAAAATTTCTCCAAAAACATCAGGTGACAGGCAATATCTATACCGACTACAACGTCGGCAGCTATGTTGGCTACCATCTCTATCCGGCCGTCAGACTCTTCATGCACAGCCTGTGCCTCTATTATTCTCTGGAAAATTATCGCTTGTATTCTGCTATCGCCGAAGGTACAGTCAATCCGACCAGCGTGATTTTGCCTTACCATATCGAGCTGTTCGTAATCAACCACAACCAGCACGAAAATTATGCGCTGGTCAGGTGGCTCTTTGAGACACCGGATTGGCTGCTCGTTTATGCGGATGAAACTACTCTCGTTTTTGCCGCCGCAGAGTCGCCGTTCGTGCGCCGCAACAAGCTCGTTCGTATCGAACTGGCAAGCATGCGCCAAAAACCCGATATTGCCGGCTCTGCGAGTAAGCTGGTTGACATAGGCAACCTGATGCTCGACATCGCTTGTGCGGACGAGGCCGAAGCTGCGGCTTTGCAAGCATTGAAGTTGGATCCGGACCAGGCCGTGGCGCTCAGTATTCTGGGTATGGTGGAGTGCATGCGGGGCGACTGGTACAAGGCGCTCAGCAGGTTTGTCGCAAGCGCGGAGAGCGACTCGTCGTATGTCGTGCCCAGGCAAAATATCCAACGCCTCTTTGCCCAATGTATTCGCTTCGAGCCGCACAACCCTTTGCACCAAAAAGCACGCAAACTGGCCGGGAAATGAAAAACAAGCCCCTTGCCCACTCCCCAATCCTTTGCTACAATCGCCCTGTCGTTTCTGGTATTTTCTCTATTTTTCGCACGAAAGGAAAAAGGCATGGCCGATCTGGCGCGTTTGCAACAGGAAAAACCGCTGGCCAAGCGCATCATGTGGCGGTTGGCCAATATCTTCCTACGGCGCTTGCTATTTTTGGTTGTTTTATGGCTAGTCTGTCCCATCATGGTTATGCCAGATATTATGGCGCAGAGCAAGAGTGTGTATGTGTACGTTGCCTACTCTTCTGAAATAGAACCGGAGATAAAGAAGGAGTTCGCTTCTTTTGTCAGCGACACATTATCCTCGCTCTCGTTTCAGGTAAATACCGAGGCAAAAATAACCGAGATGTTACGTGACTACCGATTTAAGCGTTTGGAAACCAAACTCATAGGTAATCTGCGCCAGAAGCTCCAAAGCAAAAACGTGGGTCATCTGCTTTTGGGAAAATTGATGCCTGTGTAAAAACTCAACTTTTGCTTGCCGCGAATGCGGCAAAGTAATAAAGCCTGGTCACTTTAGTGCCAGGAAAGGGATGCACTCC
>JAGVGO010000193.1 GCA_020057085.1 Planctomycetota bacterium
ATTCGCGGCGGGATTTCTACACACGCATCAACCAACTGTCAACCGTGAGCGAACAATAAAACTGCCACGAAACTTGTGGGTACAAAACAGCCCACAAGGGGCTGGGTTTTCTGCTATGTTTTCTATAAAGCGTTATTTGCAGCGTGGGGAGAAACCCTTGGTGGTAAACTCAAAGTCATTGATGGTCAGTTGTTTTTTGTCCCCGAAGAACGTACTAGCCGGAAACAAGTGCGTGTACCCATTGATCGTGGTTCGTCAGCCATCAAATCCTTAGTTGCCTTAGACCTTTATTTACAGCATATCGCCCAACGCAATGATATACTTCGGAAGATAAATTGCGAGAAGTCCGTATTAGTGGTCTACCTGCTGACACTGTCGTACTACACACGGATGGTATAGAAATCAAGAAACTATTTAAGAGTTTAAAGCAAGCATGTTGAATATTCCATTATCGGCATAAAAAAATTGAAAACACAAGGAGGGATGGCGCGCGGCTCGGCTGGCGCGTCGTTTTTTATGAAGTATATCTATATTTTACTGCTGAGTTTGTGTGTATTGGCATCGCCGTCTGGCTTCGCTCAGGAGAAAGAGGCGTGGCAGCAGACGGCCGGCAAGCTGCTGGCTATGCTCAACCACAGCGAGCAACACGAGCGTACATGGGCAGCTCGCCAGCTTGTTGCGCTGGGCGAACCGGTCGTTCCTCTGTTGCTCGAAGCATACGGACAAAAAAACTTCACAGCACGCCGTGAAATCGTGTCCGTCTTGGGCGAGATTGCTTCGCCCAGAGCGCGAGCACAACTGTTGGAGGCATTGCTCGATAGCGACGAAGGTGTGCGTAACCGCGCCGTTCAGTCGTTGTTGCAACTATCGGAGCGGATGCCGGAAATTCTGGACAGTATCAAGAGCATCCATAACGCCAATCCGGAAATCCAGAAAAATATCGGTATGCTGTGGGAAACCATTCTCTACCGTCGGGTAGAAAATCTTCTCATGAGCCTGGTTTCGCCGCAGGGCGGCTGGGGATTTTTCCAGGGGCAGTTCGATCCACTGGTGCAACTGGGAGAGGATGCCGTACCGCCACTACTCGACATGTTTTGCGAAGACAAATATATTTATGTAAACGTAGCCTATAGCAGGAATATAGAAATTGCCTCCAAGTTGCGCCTGCTTTCCGGCGAGGCGCTCGGCGACTTCAGCGACCATCTGGGCAAGCACCGGAAAATGGCGATGGAGCGTTTGCGCAAGCTGCGGCAAGACAAAAATCAGGATATTCAGGATGCCGCCCTCTATGCTCTCTACAGGCTGGGGGACCGCGCCGATCTGGACCAGAAGATACAAACTTATCAGGAACGCATCCGTGAATATTCGCGTCGGTCTGAAGAATATAAGCGCCGCGGCCTCAACGATTTTGCGCAGTCTTTACAGGAAGAGTTGTCGCGAAGCTGTTTTGAACTGGCGATGATTTATCTGCGTATCCACCAGGATAAGGAAGCCATAGGACTCTTGCGCAAAGCTATCGAAAACAATCGGTTCTTTGAAATCGCTTATTACAACCTGGCTTGCGCCTATGCCTCGATCGGCGAGATAGACAACGGTGTCGAGGCGCTCGAACAGGCGGTGGCCAACGGCTATGAAGACCTGGGCTGGATCGAGAAGGACGGTGACCTCAACCCACTACGCAAGCACCCCAAATACCAGAAAATCATCGCCGATCTGACGAAAAAGATACGCAAAAATTAAGCGAGGTACCCACCGGCACGTATCTGTTTTATTGTTGCATAGCGCCTGGTTTTGCTGTAGAATCAAAAAAACAGGAGAGATCGGCAAAATTTGCAGCAACACCAGAGGCTGGAGTAAGGCATGGCGGCGTATCTCAAGAGAATAGACAATCGCAGAGCGCAGACGGAAGGCGGCGAGGTCTTGGCGAAAATCCCGCTCGACAAAGCGCACACTACCATAGGCAACGGCGGCGACCAGGATGTGCCGTTGCCGTGGGAAGGCGAGAAAGGGTATATCAGCATTGACTTGCGCGCAGATGGTTATTACCTGGAACCACGCGGGCTGCCGGTGTATGTCAACGGCTGTTCCGTAACTTTGTTGGCTCGCCTCAAAAATCAGGATTTTATCCGCATCGGCGATGTTTATACTTTCGGCTTTATCAGCGAGGAAGAGGAGCAGAAAAAGCAGGAAGCGCAGAAAAAACAGCAAGCCTCCGTCACAGCCGCCACACCGAATTTGCCAGAAGCCGGCCAGACCATGACTGGTGTACGCAAAAGTCGGCTCATTCATATCGTGCCTCGCGGCGACAGGAAAAAAGCCGACGAAAGCGGCGAGCACGGAAGTTTGCCTACGCCTAAAGAGATAGCCGCCTCGTTCCTGCGACCGGACACTCTGCGCCTCGATGTCAGCAAAAAACCTCTTGTGGCAAAAAAACTGTCGCCCAAGGCCGGTGACGTACCGGCTGTTCCAGTCAAACCATTGGCGCCGATCAAGCCTGCGAAAACACCCGCCCCCCCTGTTTCCCCCCCTACGCCCCCCAAACCTTTACCCGCCGTTTCGCAGCAATTGTCCGCATCACAGAGTAGCGCCTTCGATTTGGGAGCACCGGCGCAGGCAGAGATGACCCTCGTGTGGGACGCTAGTTCCGCCACTATCCGCAGAGATCAATTGGCGGCGGAACTCATCTCGCCGTCCAACGGTCAGATACTGTCCCTCAAGAAAGACCGCATTCTGATCGGCAGACTCTCGACCTGCGATATCTGCCTGCTTGACGACTACATTTCGCGCGAGCACCTCGAGCTGAAGCGCACACCGCTGGGCTTTTTACTCAAGAACATCGGCAAAAACGACGTCATCGTTGAGAAAAAAGGGTTCCATCCTGCCACCAAAAACGACACGGGTACGCGCGAAGAAAAGATCGTACTCGAAGAAAAAATCATCAGACCGAACGAAAGTACGGTACTGGCAAATGAAGCGACCATCATCCTCGGCCAGCAAATTCTTTATTATTTTGACATTCCGAAGAGTCAGAAATCTTATCTTGAAACTTCGACGCAGGAGCGCAAATACAATTTTCACAAGCATCTTACCGAGCAGAAACAAGAGCTGTTGAGCGCCTCGCAGCTACAGAAAGTACTCACGCCGCCATGCAGTATCTTCGACGACCTGCGTGTCGGCGTGTGGTTCAAGTATTTTGCCATCGGAGACCTGTCGGGCGATTTTTTCCTTTACCACAAGAAAGCCGACGCACTGTTCTTGTGCCTGGGTGACGTGAGCGGCCACGGCGCCTCATCGGCACTGTGGGCAAGCCAGATTTCCGGCATGTTCAAAATTCTGGCCGAAGACAAAGACACACCACAAGACATCGTGTCGTGCATGAACAACCATCTCACCACCAGCAAAAAACAGAAAACAGTGAACATGTACTCGCTCATCAGCGTCGTCAGGGTGTCGGCCAATCATGTGGATCTGTGTATCGCCGGCAACTCGGTGCCGCCGTTGTTTTACAAGGCCCGCGACAACCAACTGCGCACGCTCGACACGCCATCTACACCGATGGGCATGATGACTCTCGCTTATTTCAAGACGTACTGCGAAAGTCTCGTGTTCGCACCCAATGACATGCTCATCATCTTCACCGATGGTGTCACCGAGGCGGAGATGGCCGACGGCACGCGTCTGGAATATGGCCGTGCGCACAAGCAGATCGAGACGCAGATTGCCGAAAAAGTAGAGTGCTCGCAATTCCTCGACACTTTTGTCAACTGGCTCGACCACACCAGCGAAATCCAGGACGACCTCAGCATCGTCCTCATCGGTAATCTTGGCAGCAAGATGCCGAACGAAACCGCCGGTGGTCCGCCGGCCGCAACCGCAGGTAATTAGTTTTTGGAGTCCTTCTATGCAGAAGATTATCCTTCACGACGTCGGCATGCGGGACGGACTACAGGTGGAAGACAAGACCGTTCCTCTGGAACACAAAATCAAGTGGCTCTCCACGTTGCTTACGTCCGGACTCGACATCATCCAGGTCGGTTCTTTTGTGAATCCGGCCAAGGTGCCGCAGATGGCAGATACCGACCGCCTGTTCGGCGAATTTACGCAAGCGGGCAAAAAACCGGGCAACGTCCTCTTGTCTGGGCTGGTACTCAATGAAAAAGGTCTGGAGCGCGCTATGGCTTGCGGGGTAGAAATGTTTTGCATGGGCGTGTCGGCCAGCGAAACCCACAGCCGCAAGAATACCGGCATGGGCATTGACGAGGCGCTTGGCAAAATCATCGCCATGACCAGAAAAGTGATGGAAACGAAGAAGCACCTTCAGGTTTCGGTGCAGTCGGCCTTTGGCTGCGGCTTTGAGGGTGTCGTACCGGAAAGCCGGGTACTCGACATCGTGCGCCGCTATGTGGATGCAGGCATTCGCAACATCAGTCTGGCCGATACTGCCGGCCATGCCAACCCTGCACAGGTGGAGAGGCTCTTTGCCGCCATTGCCAGACTGGACGACCAACTCGCCTGTGCCTGCCATTTTCACAACACCTACGGACTCGGGTTGGCCAACTGTTACGCGGCACTGCGTGCCGGCGTGCAATATTTCGAATCGTCGTTCGGTGGGCTTGGCGGCTGTCCGTTTACGGCGGTGGCGAGCGGCAATGTTTGCACCGAAGACTTGCTGCATTTTTTTCACTGCATGAACCTGCGCCAGGACATTCGGCTCACACCCATCATTGAGACAAGCAAACAGGCAAGTGTCTTTTTTGGCCGCGACTTACCAGGCGTCATTTACAAAACAGGGCCGATCCCTGGCCTTACCAAAGGAGAAGAGAAAGGAGCGGAGGCCGGCTCTACTGCATGCCAGACCGAAACAACGCCGAAGAAGAATATGCGAAAACTGCTTGCCGGTGTGCGAGTACTCGATCTCACCAATGTCTTGTCAGGGCCTTTTGCCACACTGCACCTGGCTTTGTGCGGTGCTGAAGTCATCAAGATCGAAAATCCGCAGGACGGCGATCTGGCACGCAAACTGGGCAATGTCTCGGCCCTCAACAGCCAGCTCATGGGCACCAGTTTCCTGGCCCAGAACGCCAACAAAAAATCGCTCACTTTGAATCTCAAAAAATCCGAGGCCAAAGAGATTTTCCGTAAGCTGGTAAAAAACGCCGACGTGGTGGTGGAAAATTTCCGCCCTGATGTCATGGAACGGCTGGGGCTTTCTTACGAGAAGCTGCGCGAAATCAATCCCAAACTGATCTACTGCGCCATCTCCGGTTTTGGCCAGACCGGCCCCGATGCGCTCAAGCCCGCCTATGACCAAATTATCCAGGGACTGAGCGGCATTATGGCTATCAACGGCGACGAGCGGCTGAATCCCCTGCGCTGCGGATTCCCCGTGTGCGACACCGTAGGCGGCGTCAATGCGGCATTTGCCGTCATGGGCGCCCTCTACTACCGCGAACGCACCGGCGAAGGGCAGTTCATTGACATTGCCTTGCTCGATTCGATCATGCCGTTCATGGGCTGGGTCGCTGCCAATCTGCTCATCGGCAAACAACAGCCACAACTCCTCGGCAACGACAATTTCACCGCCGCGCCGTCGGGCACATTTGCCACCAGGGACGGCTACATCAACATCGCCGCCAACAAACAGGAGCAGTGGGAAGCGATGGCCGATTTATTGGGGCTGTCACACCTCAAAAGCGACCCGCGTTTCCAGGAACGCGACACCCGCAAGAAGAATCGCAGATCGCTGACGCCGCTTCTGGAAGAGAAGCTCAAAGAAAACACCACCGACCATTGGGTGACGCTCCTCAACCAGCAAGGCGTGCCTTCCGGCGCAATCCTTGGCCTGGAAGAGGCATTGGCTGCCCCACAAGTCACACACCGCGACACCATCCGCACTGTAGCCGTCGAGGGCATTGGCGAGGTGCAAGTATTCAACATGACCGCCAAGTTCGAGAAGGCTGCGACCGGTGTCGAGACGCCGCCGCCAAAGCTATCGGCCCATAGCGAAGAAATTCTGATCACGCTCGGCTACAGCAAGGAAGACGTGGCCAGGCTTAAAAAAGAAGGGATCGTGTAATTTGCTGTAATAGTGCAGAAGAATAGTAACATTGAGGGAGCGTGATACCAGCCCTGAAGCACAGCGATGAGCGTCGAAAAACGACTGGATGCACCGACGCGCGAGTACTTGTCAATGCAAGCAATCATGTAGCAGATCTCCGGCCTGCGCCGCATTGCGGATACTCTGTGTCCCGACAAGCGGGACACGAGTACGAGAGGGCTGGCATCACGCGACCAAAATTTGTCACTCATCACCTGAACTATTACAGATCGTGTAATTCGCTTGCACTGGCTGCATGAAACGGCCATGATTTATGCTTGCAGTTTGCCATCGCTCTTGTTACAATAGCCTTGGACAATCGCTCACACTGACAATCTTTTGAAAGGCAGATAACACGGTATGGCGATTCAAGTTGGGCAAATCGTAGACGGCTATCAAATCATGCAGGAACTGGGTAGAGGCGGCAATGGCATTGTGTTCAGCGCCAAATCTGTCAACGGCGAGCATACGGTTGCCATCAAATTCCCCTGGCAAAAACGTCTGAAACAAGATCCCTCGCTGGTTGACAGTTTTTTGCACGAAGCGGCAGCCATTGCACGGTTGGAGCATCCGTACATTGCCAGGCATTTCCGTGCCGGAGTCTACCCGATGGAAGACGGCAAGATTCCATATCTGATGATGGAACTGGTCCAGGGTAAACCGGCAGCTTATCTGCGCAAAGCTGCGCTGCACCGCATCGTCATCGCCATGGAAAAAGTGGCCGAAGCGATCTACCATGCCCATAAGCAGCGAGTCATCCACTGCGATTTGAAGCCTACCAATATTCTCATCGACAATTTTGGCAACCCCAAAATTCTCGATTTCGGGCTGGCGCGTATGCTGATTGACAGAGTCAACAGTAATAGCGGCGTGTTTCAGGGGACACCTCTCTACGCCGCACCTGAACAGTATCAGGGTAAAGCGGATGAACGCACCGACATCTGGAGCCTTGGCGCTATCCTCTTCGATCTTCTGACCGGACGACCACCATTTGTCGCGGAAAACTGGGAAGAACTGTCGAGCGTGCAAAACCTGTTTGCCAGCCAAGAAATGGCCATGCACCTGCGTACGCCACGGCCGTCTCGCCTCAACCCAACCGTAGATTCCGAGCTGGATCACATTTGTGCCAAAGCTATGGCCAAAGATCCGCAGAAACGTTACCAGAGTACGGACGAAATGGCGGAGGCGCTCAAAAAATGGATCCGCCGGCGACGCGACGAACTGGTAGCCAAGGCACACAAACAGGTATCTCTTTGCCGTTTTCTGCCACGCAGACTGCGCCAGGGTTTATTGCACAAGGCTTACGACCACCTGCAACAGGCGCTTGCCCACGACATGGCGACCGTGGCGCTAAAAGAGTTGCTGCTGCGTTTGTTCTACTTGCAGGACAACTGGGAAGTGGCTTTACTCGAAATAGCCGTGCCCAAGACGTGGGAGGAGTGGCGGCGACTCAACAATATCCTTGAGGCCATAGTCAATTCCTACAACCGGTATCTGTCACCGTTGGTGCAGACAGTGCTAGGCGTGGTGTCACCAGAGGAACTGCCGCACCAGATTTTGCTCATCTACCGTAAACCTTTCGGCAAAAATTTAAGCCAGCAATTAGGCCACTTGAGCAGAGAGGAGGTACTGGATCTTGCCCAGGCGATTCTCGATGTCACGACACAAATGAGTACGCTCGGGCTCAATCCGGCTTTGCCGGAAGCAGAGGAAATTTTCGTACGGCCGCTCAAGATCGTACCGGTGGGATGGTGGTTGCGCCGCGAAAAGGAAGTCACTACCGTCAACCTCGCCACGATGATGTACCAGGCGCTTACCGGCACGATGTTCCAGGAATCTGGCACGACGCAGGCATGCATTCCGCAAAAGTGGCGCACCACGTTGCTTGGCGTATTGCAGGGAAAGCAGCAATTTGCCTCGCTAGCGAATTTTTTGTCGGCACTGGAATACCAGAACGAACTTCACCAAATTCTCGTGAGTGGCAGTCTCGATCACACTTTTCTCTGGCCTGGCGGCGATTTTTGTCTCGCCACCATCTTGCGCATCGAGAAAAGTGGTCATCTCAAGATGTATGGCCAAATCACCTTGCGTTGTGAGGCAGAGACGGCCATCGAATGTTACGGGCAACTTACCATCCAGGGCAGTTGGCATAAAGAGCAGCAGATAGCCGGCGTCCAGCTTGTCGCCGCGAGCAATAGCGATGGGTGGGGCGGCATTTGTCTTGATAGCAGCGACGATCATACTCATGTGTTGCAAGGTCTTCTGGTACAAGGCGCGTGCAGCAAAAGAGAGTCTGGTGAAGCGACCAGCGGCGGCGCCATTTGTCTCAAACAAGGCAAACTAAAAGTAAGCAGAGCAGTATTCAAAGACAATCGCGTGAGCGGAGACGGCGGTGCTATTTGCGCGAGGGGAAATACCTCTCACCCTGCCGAGTTGGATTTGAGCGAAGTGGTGTTTAGCGACAACAGCGCCGGGCGGCATGGCGGAGCTGTTGCAGCCACCTATGTACGCGCCAGCTACGAAGAGTGCAGCTTCCACCACAACACAAGCCATGAATGCGGCGGCGCAGTTTACATGGAAGGAGAGGCGAGCGACAAGTACAGCGAAATCATCTTCCGCAACAGTCGTTTCAGCGACAATGAGGCGGCGCAGGGTGGCGCTTGCCAACTCGGCATGTTCACACGCGCTAAACTGGACAACTGCATGTTCAGCAAAAACAGGGCTGTACAGAAAGGCGGGGCCCTCTACATTTATGGGCAGGCCAAAAACAACAACCAGGCCACTTTCAATCTGGTGTGTTTCAGTGAAAATTTGGCACATGAGGAAGGTGGCGCTCTGTACTTTGCCGGTTATGCCTTGATTTTGCTTGAAGCTGGGGAATTTTCGCAAAATAAGAGTCTGGGCAACGGTGGTGCTATCGGCGGCGATGGGCAGAAGGCGGAGTCGCCGAGCAAAATAACATTGCGCCAGGTTGCCTTGAAGCACAACCAAACGCAACAGGATGGCGGTGCCATTTCGCTTGGCCCGCACACGCGAGCTATCCTCGACGACTGCACGCTCGAAGCCAACCGCGCCGAGATGAACTGCGGGGCTATTTGTATCATCGGTGAAGCCGGCGGCGAAACCAGCAAAATCAAATTGCGCAAAGTGACTTTCCGCGACAATCAGTGCCAGATGGATGGCGGGGCGATGACGGCAGGCTGCAACACCCAGATGATTTTGGAAGAGTGCCGTTTCTATGGCAACTGTGCCGAAGGTAATTGCGGCGCCATTGGTTTGGCTGGGAAAGATGCGCATAGCTTGAGCGAAGGCACCTTCCGCAATGTGGAGTTCAACGACAATCGTGCCACACAAGACGGCGGCGCCTTACTGATAGGTCGTTACACTCGCACCAAATTTGAAGCCTGTCGTTGGGAAAAGAATTGTGCAGAGAAAAAGACCGGCGGTGCTATCCTCTTGCTGGGCAAAGATGGTGCCAGTCCAACGCTTGCCGAATTTTATGACTGTATTTTTACCGGCAACTATTGTGGTATAGACGGGGGAGCACTCAATCTAAATATCTACACACAGGCAACGCTGGAAAGATGCGAATTGAGCGAAAATTATGTCATCGAAAAAAACGGAGGCGCTGTGGTTCTCTTGGGTAAAGACGGCGCTTACCCGACCAAGGCTACGTTCCGGCAGACGGCCTTCCGCAATAACCGCTGCCAGATTTCCGGTGGTGCGCTCAACGCCAATGATTACACACGCAGTCTGTTTGTCGAGTGCATTTTTGAAAATAACCAGGCGGTACAGAAAAATGGCGGGGCAGTCCTGGTGCTGGGCGAAGATGGCCAGTATCCCAGTGAAGCCCGTTTCCACAAAGTAACCTTTCGCCAGAACCGTTGTAAGGGATCGGGAGGCGCAGTCAACGCCAATGTCTACACCATCACCCTTTTTGAAGAATGCCAGTTCGACACGAACAGCGCCGAAGAAAACGGCGGCGGCATCTTTATCCGTGGACTGCGCCGTCTGCCAAACAAAGCTACCATCAAGAGTTGCAGGTTCAGTGACAATATCGCCGGTAAAGTGGGAGCCGACGTGGCGCTCAAAGCGGTCAAAGGCGTGACAGAAGAATCGTTGTTGCAGGAGAACACCATCGAGATTCAAGGGCCGGATTTCGCCGCCGAAGACGAAGAAGAAATCTTGTTAAGCTCCGATGAGAAAGTAGAGGACATGAAAGCCAGACGCCGCACCAGCGCGGTACAGCGTATTGCCACCGAAATTCCCAAACATGACACCGAAGCCGAAGATACCGAGGAACGTCGCCGCCCGGAGCAAGAGACTGAAAGCGGTGAAGAACGGACGTAAAGCAGGATTTTTATGAAACGCACCAAAGCAAGAGAACTAGCATTACAATTTCTTTATCAAATTGATACGCGCGGCAACGAAGTATTGTCACAACTGGATACTTTCATTTGTCAAAACATCGAGGAAGATCTGCCCAGTATTGCCTCACTTACTCTGCCTCCACATATCCAGAATTATGCCAGGGAATTGATCCTGGGTTGCATCTCGCATTGGCAGGAACTCAACGATAAAATTCAGAAACTGGCAAAAAACTGGGAGCTGCCGCGTATGGCTGTAATAGACCGTACCATATTGCGCATCGCTCTCTATGAATTGAGCTATGTGCAGGATACACCGCCCAAGGTGGCTATAGACGAAGCTATCGAGCTGGGCAAGAAGTATTCCACGGCCAACTCCGGTGCTTTCATTAACGGCATCCTGGACAAATCATTGAAAGACGGAGAGAGGGACAAGAACGAACAGAAAGGATAGCGGCAGGGTCATTTCATTCTCCAGAGCGAGTAGTAAAATCCACAATGAGCGCGGCAAATGCCTTCGTAACGAGGATCGGCTGTAGTGCTTGGCGTGCAAAGATACGCAACCGTTCGTTGTTCCGATCATCGTGGAGAAGGCATTGCCGCGCGAAAATGGCAAAACGCGGAGAATGAAATGGCTCTGAGATAGTCGTTTCCTTCTTGCATATTGGCCAGGCGTATTATAAAATTTTGTAAATACGGTTATTTTCCGGCAACGCTTGTGATTGAGGGGTAATTTGTGGAAGCAAAACATCTATCTAACGTGTTAGAGATTCGCGACAACAACTGTTTCCGCATGGTGCGTAAAATCGCCAGTGGCGGTATGGGCACTGTCTATGAGGCTGTACAGATGGGAACAGAGGGTTTCCAGAAGACAATGGCCATTAAAATGTTGATTGACGACGTCGCTATTGACCAGGAATTCGTGGATATGTTCATTGGCGAGGCCAAACTGGTGGCCGATTTGGTGCATGAAAACATCGCCCAGGTCTACCAGCTCGGCAAATACCAGAACAGTTTCTACATTGCCATGGAGTACATCCACGGCGTCAATCTGCAGGAGTTCCTGGAGGCCCACACTACAAAAGGCAAACGCATGCCGGTTGACCTGGGTTGCTTTATTATCAGCCGTGTGTGCCGTGCGCTCGAATATGCCCATAGCAAACGAGACAAAAACGGCAGCTTATTAGGCGTGGTGCATCGTGATATTTCACCCAAAAACATTATGCTGTCATTTGAGGGGGTGGTCAAACTGACCGATTTCGGCATCGCCAAGGCGGCCAATATGAAAATGAACCGCGAGGGCGATGTTCTCTATGGTAAGGTTCCCTACATGTCACCTGAACAGGCAGCGTTTAAAGTGACAGACGCCCGCTCCGACCTTTTTTCGCTTGGCATCTGTTTCTATGAACTCCTGGCCGGGGAAATGTTGTTCGATGAGGAAGAAACTGTGGTGACCATGCGCAAAATCATGCGCGAAGATATTCCGCCAATCCGCAAAAGGTTTCCCGACATTCCGCCCAAAGTCGAAGAAATTCTGCTCAAAGCGTTGGAACGGGACTTGAACAAACGCTATCAGACAGCAGGAAAAATGGGAGAAGACCTGGAACATTTCATGTATGACGGCGGCTATGGCCCTACCGTTATAACTCTCAACAGATATTTACGCGAACTATTCCCGGAAAAAATGAGGTTCTGATTTTTACACGGCACTGATCCAAAAATGAGTTTTGAGCGGAAAAGTTCGTTTGACAAAAAGGCGAAAAAAGTATAGTCTCCTTGAAAAAGGAAATCTCAGGCCAAGGAGCCTGAAAGACAAGGAGACATACATGATAGTAAGAGAGCAAGCGGCATGCGTCAAGAACGAAATAGTCAATCCTCGGCAAAAAAGGTATAGCGAAGCACAAAAGGCGGCCGGCGTCGCCTATATGGTGAGGCGAGAGGCGGAAGAAAAAAAATCGAACGCCACGTGGTACTCGGAATCGAGTGGTATTTCGCGTAGCCTGCCGTCGGAACCTGGATGAGAGGTAGGATTTTCAGGATTGCCAGGATAGCCCATCCCATAATCCTATCATCCTTCCACACATCCAGGTTCCGACTACCCACGTCTTCTGGCACGCACAAGAAAACTGCGGAGGTTACCAGAATAGCTGCGGTAGATCGACTTATCGCTGCCGTCGGTGACGTTGAAGCCACGCGCAGAAGAACTGTCAGCTTCACTACTCCATACATACCATCCAGTCGTAGCAAAAATTGGATCCATATTTCTGCTACCTTTGGCCTTTTGGTACAGCCCGCGTAGTTGCTCAATGGTTGGCATCCGCCAGCCTCCGCCGTCAACGGTAAGAGTATCCGTCCACTTTTTTGCCTGGTCCCAGGTCGTATCTTGGTCCGGGCCGACGTACCACTCCAGGTCCGTCTGCGCGTCCAGGATCACACCACCAGAACCCCAATATCTCACACATGTTACCTTGGCCGTTTTGACTGTCTCTTGCACCCCGTCGTTCACCACCAGGGTGATTTCTTTTTCTCCTGCTGCATCGTAGGTACATTCCACCGCTGGTCCTTTGGCAGTCTTGCCATCCCCTAAGTACCAGAGGTAAGTGAGCGGCTGGCCTTCCGGGTCTTTAGCTGTGGCTTTGAAACTGGCCGGTTCACCTTCTTTGACGCTGACCGGATCTTCCAGCACCACTTCCGGTGGTTTATTGGCTTCTACCAGGCAATTTTTCTTGCGCTCCGTAACGTAGACGCCGTCAGATACAGTCAGCTTGACCTGCATGTCACCCGCCTTTAGATAGGCATGGCTGGCTTGTGCCGCTTCTTGTTGCTGCCCGTCGCCAAAGTCCCAGACCACGCGGTACAGTTTGCTTTCCGCTTCCACTGCGAATTGCACCACAAGACCCTGGACAATCTTTTTCGGCAAGCTGAATTTCAGCGCCACCTGCGGTATCTGCTTGTGCAACCCTTGCAATTCCGGCGTTTCGCCTTTGCTCTGCGATATTTTCCAGAAAACTTCCCGCGCCTTGAGCCAATCTTTGCTTGCCACTGCCTTGCTTAGTTGCTCGATACTCAGACGATAGACGCACTCCTGTTGCTTGCTGCCAACATCCTTGGGCTTATCTGCAAACTCGCTTGCTTTCGCCTGCTCGTAGTTGGCAAAGGCCTCCTCCCATTTTTGCGCTCTGGCCGCGGTCTCGGCGGCGTTGTAGTGCGCCAGGAACCGGTCTTTGCGCTGGTTGTACCTGGCGCTGGCGAGCTTGTTATCCACATCCTCGGGCTTATCTTCAAAGTCGCTTGCTTTGGCCTGCTCGTACGCTGCGATGGCCTTTGCCCATTCCTTTGCTGTCGCCGCTTTTTCGGCCTCGCCATAGGCTTGCGCAAAATCTGCCTGGCGTCTCTGGTAGGCTTGCCAATTCTGGAATTGCCAGAACAGCACTGCACCGATGGTGGCCAGGATGAGCACGGTCACGCCGATTTGCCTGGCTCGCCTCCTGAATTTCTGTTTGCCCTTGATCTTTTGCAGGAGTTGCGTGGCTTCCTGGCTTTCTGGATAATTGACAGTGGCCAACTCGCAGCGTTCTGCCGCCGTCGCCAGTTGCCGTTGTTTGACGAATTGCGCGACAGTCTCGATAGCTCCATTTTGCTGGGCTACCGCCTCTTTGCATACTTTTTGTGCTTGCAGCAACTCTGCATGCTGGGGGCGCACGCGCAACCCTTCCCAGACTTGCACCAGGGCGCTCTGGTACTTTCTGGCCTGAAACAAGGTTTTGCTCTGCGTCAGGCAGCTCTCGGCTTGCTCGATGATTTGGCGGCATTGCTGGACGCCGACGGCGGCTTGCTCGCCCGCTTTTTTGTGCTGGAGAGATGCGGTATACTGTTTCTCCGCTTCTTCATAATCCTGGCTCAGCTCCGCCTCTTTGGCTTTGGCCATGCACGCCTGGTACTGCTTCTCTGCATTTTTTTGCGGCAGGGCGGCCAGGGCTTGCTGCGCGCCTGTGTCACTGGGTTTGTGCTTGAGGGCGTTTTCATAATGCGACAAGGCTTTTGCAAAATCTTCGCCAGCTTCGGCTTTTCGGGCATCTGCCATGCTCGATTGGTATTCGCGTTCGGCAATTTGCGCCAGCACATACGCCAGTCGCTCCTGCGCCTCCTTGCCTTCGCGCTGGATGTCAAGTGCTTTCACATATAGCTTTTTGGCCGCTTCCCAACGCTTGCTCTGTTCTTCGCTTTGCCCTTCGGTCAATGCCTTGCGATAATCGCGCTCCGCGATCTTTTGCGGCAGGGCGGCCAAGGCTTGCTGCGCGGCTGCGTCACCGGGCTTGTGCTTGAGAGCGTTTTGGTAATACTCCTGCGCATACTCGTATTGCTTGCTCTCCTCCGCTTCCTGGGCTTCTGCCATGCTCGCCTGATATTTTCGCTCGGCGATTTGCGTCTTCACATACGCCAATTTTTCTTGCGCTGTCTTGCCTTCACGATAAATTCCCAGTGCCCTCTCGTAATGTTTCTGTGCGAATTCCCAGCATTTTCCCTGTTCTTCTTTTGCGCCTTCGGCCAGCGCATTCTGGTAGTCGCGTTCCTTGATCTTTTGCGGTATCTCGGTGGCACGCTCCTGGATACTCTGATCCCAGGCTTTGATTTTCAGATATGCCTGATAGCGTTGTTCCGCATCCTCATATTTTTCCTTCTCTTCATAAACTTTGGCTTCCGATCGAGCAGCAGCTTGTCGAGCAGGGCGCGGTTGGCCTCTGCTTCGTCATGCACGGCAGCGGCCACCTGCACTACACCTTGTTCCACCCGGCCTACCTGCTCGGCGATACCGGCCAACCCCGCGATCACCGTGTCTCCTACCTGGCGCAGTTCCACGAGATGGTCTGTGATGATGCCGAAGTGGCCTTCGCAGGCGGCAAAATGCGCCTCTAACCTGGCCGTAACCTCTTTGCTGATGTAGCGCAGTTCCTGCCCGGCTTCCGCCAACTCGCGCAACATTTTGGCCTGCGCTTCTAATTCCTGGCGGTCTGGGCCGGCGAGCGCAGCCGATAATTGCTGCTGGATGGCCGCCAGCTCGCGCTTGACCCCTTTCTGGTTGGCCAGGAAAAAGGCGCGGAACAGGTACTCGTCTTTTTGCACCGCCAGCCCAAAGTGCATCGCGGCTGCGGCGGCAATGACATTGTATGCCTGGAGCAGCTCGGCAAGCGCCGTGGACGGCTTGGTAACGTTGCTCACGGTTTGATAGAGGCCCTGCGCCGCCTTTTTCTCCAGCCCGGCGAGCTGCTTCACCTCTTGCGTCGCATAGACGCCAATCGCTTCGGCCAGGGCATTCAGGTCAGTAGCCGCAAAACGAAAGAGATTTTGCTTCTTGACCAGCTTGAGGTCTTGCAAACACTGCTTGACAAACGCCTCTTCCTTGAAGCCGTGTTGCTGCAAAAATGGCAGCAAAACTTCTTGGCGAAAGGTCGCCGCAAACTCGTGGACCGCGGTCTTGTGATAAAAAGATGGCCCGGCCAGCGCCACCTCGACCGTATCTACGGCTTTGGCAAAAGCCTCGGTGAGCGCCTTGGGCAATATCTGGCTCGTCTGGAAGTGCTCTTTGAGAGCCTTGATGACAAACTGCGTGCCTTTGCCTTTGAGCAGCTCCAGCACACCTTGCGCAATCGGCGCTACCACATCCGCGCCACATTGCAAAATCTGTTCGATCATAGCACACTCCAATTTTCCAAAACACCTGGATTAAACTATTGAACGACGACCATGACGGCAAAATCTCCTCTCATTTTGCATGCGCTACTGCGTTCTTCATCGGTCTTCTTTGCTCAATCTCTCGAAGATGGCTCTCCAATTCGATAATAATTTTTTGCACCATGCCAACCTCTTCATCTCTAAACAAATGCTCGCCGCATTGCTCACATACATAAGCAGGGACATCATCTATTACCAATTGATAGCCCTTACGTTTAATAAAGTAAGGAACTTTTCCTTCTTGTAGCTCTCCCTTGCAATAGTAGCATTCCATTATTGGCCACTCCTTTGCGGTTTTCTAGTCTTAAAATCGCCTTCCCATTTATCAGGGCTGGGAACATAAGCGGAGATGATTGTCAAATAATCTTTCTTAGGGGTGCAGATTACATGAATCGTGCGCCCTGTTGTCACCAAAGCCATGAGTAAACAACTATGCCCGCGCGCATCTTCTGGATAATCTTCGATAATCTCTCCCTTGACGACCGCCTCTCTAACTTCTTCTCGAATAATCAAACGCTCTGGCCGGTTCATCTGATTTAGCGCATGAGGTGTATAAAGAATTCCCTTGGCGAATGCTTGCAAAATTTTTTCTTGGAAGTCACACATATCATTACCTTTTAGTTTGACAATGTTAAATTACTCTGCGCCCCGTTGGTGGTGCTGGCAAGGGTATTTTTTTAACTATGTGTTTATTTGACAATGCATTATATTTAAGCCCCAAGGGGGCGAATTGTTATAGCCCAGGGCGGTAGTCGGCTGAAGCCGACGGCAAGCCCTGGGCTATAATAATTCGCGCCTTTGGCGCTGAATCAAAAAAAGATACCCTTGCCAGCGTTGGTGGTGGGTAATTTAACATTGTCAAATTACTTCCTATCGTAGATACTATCTGCTTCACCATATCCGTTAAAGAATTGCTCTACCGTTAACCGCTCCCAGGCCGCTTCCTCTGACTCGCTTGCCTCTGGAATCAAG
The DNA here is from genome assembly GCA_020057085.1 of Planctomycetota bacterium. Taxonomy (GTDB): domain Bacteria; phylum Planctomycetota; class Uabimicrobiia; order Uabimicrobiales; family JABWCH01; genus JAGVGO01. The sequence goes on from JAGVGO010000193.1 coordinate 17,170, forward strand.
ATGATGGCACGTACCATTTGATTACGCGGTAATAATTTTGTTATATTAGGAGGCAATTCTAGTTTGCCTTCCGAGGTAATCTTCATGGAAGTTTCGTAAGCCTTCATGGACATCTCCTTTTTTCGCCTTACCTTTTAGGCTCTGCCTTTGCGAACCAGAAGCGCCGTTTCGGCTTGGCAAACAATGCCTTGTCTTTCGTATGAGGCGTTAGCAATCCGTACATGGCTTCCCCCCTTTTGTTATTTTGTGTAGTTGTTGACGACAGTCAATAAAGCTTCCTCTGCTGGTTGTGACACTTCGATAAAAACAAAATAGCCGCTTGGATATAAATAATCCTCGCCAGATTCGTCAACCACCCTGATGTACTTATCCTTGGCGGCAGACGGATCCGGTAAGACTCGATAAAGTTTGCGTACTGTTAAATCTGGCTCAGAATCCACAATGCAGATTGCGAATCGAGTTTTTTGCTTATTCTGTTCTTTCATAACACTTGCCTAATCCAAAAAGCATTTGATTTTCATTTTCTTTCTCCCGACACCATGCGCTTCATACCAATGTATCTCGGCCTTTCTCGTTGTTCCATCCGACAGGCGAACAGTAGCAATCCCCTTGAGCTTGCGCCAACGTCCACTACCATACTGTTCTTGCAGCAGTGCAATATCTCGGATAGAGTTGCCAATGGCAATGATCTCGATATTGTCAATAGTTCCGATAATTTCAAAGTGCATGAAAACGAATCCCAATATGACAACGTTGCAAGTTACTTACCTGTTTGGCTTTGCCTTTGCAAACAAGAATCGCCTTTTCGGCTTGGCAAATAGTGCCTGGTCCTGCTCCTGGATTTCAAAGGTAAAATGATCGCTCTGGGCATACAGTTCCTCCTGCTTCTCCTTATCTCCCGCCTGGTAAGAGCCGAGCAGGAACTTTTGCAGCGTCTTCACTTCCAACAGTTTTTTTGCCTGCGATGCTGCCTGTTTTTTTCGATACATACTGCGCGGGAGTACGCCATAGGCATAGGCGATCCCTTTGCCGCCGCAGGCCGGGCAGACCTCGCGCATGCATTTTCTTCGGGAACATGGCGCACCAGCCTTTAGCGACGGGTGGCTCTGCTTCTAGTTGGGCTGACAGCAGCAACGCCAGGAACGTGGCGTCGTACGAGGTCAAGGCACGCCAGGGATAGCCAAAAGAGCGGTGCAGCGCGACACAGTGTCCGCAATACATCTGGGCATAACATTGCCGCTCTGTCCGCTCTAATTGGCAAGTATGAGGTGTTAGCAATCCGTACATGGTTTTTCCCCCTTTTTGCTATTTTGCGTACACCTTCTCCAGGGTAAACGGCACATGCCTCGCTGCCAGGAGAGCCAGCATGTGGTGGAGCTGCGTCAAACCGGATCGCAGATGATGATTGCTGGCCACGGCACTGTACTCTTTTTCCTGCAAGATCTGTTTGACGAAATTGTTCAAAATATTGCGCGGGCCTATTTCGACAAACACCCGTGCGCCGTCCGCATACATGTTTTGGATGGTGGTGTCGAACGCCACGGTTTTGAGAATCTGCTCGCTCAAGGCCGTGCGGATCTCGTTCACATCCTGCGTATAAGGTCGGCCGGTGATACAGGAATAGATCGCCAATTGCGGCGGACGGATGGCCATGTCTTGCAACAATCCCTGGAACCCGGTAAAAATGGGCTGCGCCAAAGGGCAATGGAAGGCATATGGAATCGGCAGTATCTCGACCGCCAGTTTTATCACACGGCAAATCTGCACTACCTGCTCCACCGCCTGCTTATTGCCGGCGATGACCGTCTGCACCTGGCAATTGCGATTGGCGATGAACACAGCGCCAGGCACGATCCTGAGCACTTCGGCCACTTTCTCTGCCGAGGCGGCAATGGCGGCCATCGCCATCGTCGCCGTCTGTGCATCTTGCCTGAGGTCGCAGATGGAGAGTGCCATGCGCTGCAAGGCATCTTCATCGAAGATGCCGGCGGCGTAGGCGGCGACAAACTCACCGTAGCTGTGTCCGGCTACCATGTCGGGACTGATACCGAGTTCCAGTGCCAGGCGATACATCGCCAGATCGCTTATGAGAATGGCCGGCTGCGATACGGCGATCTGCGCCAGCTCATTTTTTGCCTGCTGCCCATTGCCGACGAGATATGGCGTAATGGGCTTGGCTCCCTTGCTTTGCAGAAAATCATCGAAATGGCGAAAGGTCGCTTCCACCACTGGGAAACATGTGCGCAAATCTTGCAGCATGTTGAGATACTGCACACCCTGACCGGGGAACAGGAAGGCCAGTTTGCCGCTTTGTGCCTGGCTGAAAAAATATACCCCGCGCGGGTCGTCTATCGCCACTTCACCCTGCGCCGCAATGTCGCTGATAGCCTGTTGCAACTTACTCGCCAAATCTTCGACGGAAGTGACGACAAGCCCCAGCGTGAAAGAACCCTGGCGTGTCGAATGGTTACGGCAGAATTCACCAAGACTTTGCCCGCCGGCGATTTGCTCTAGTAGCCGTTTGGCCAGTTGCACCAGTTCACTGCGACCATCCGCCGACAATACGCAGAGTTCGCTCGGCGGCATTTGCGGCGAGGCCAGCGCCTCTGCTTTTTCCTCGCTAACCGTGGGCTTGAGTTCTTTGCTTTGGCTCCGCTGTTCGCAAATATAACGGGCCAGGCTTTCGAGCGTCGTGTGGGTTTCAAGCACGGTGTTCGGGATCGAAACTTCGAAATTTTCCTCCATGATGGTGAGAAGTTCTATCGCCTTGAGCGAGTCTAGCCCAAGGTCGCGCATCAGATTTACCTCCGGCTTGAGCTGACCGATGGCAATTTCCATTTCACTCGCAATGATACGTGCCATTTCTCGCTGCACGGCCTGTGGATCATTGTCTTTCAAACGGCGTCGTGAGCGCCAGTTGCGGAACCACTCCCACACTTTCACCGTGTCTTGTACCCGGTGCAGACGATTGCCGCTGTAGATTTTGAGCATCTCCAGCCAGACCCGGCGTGTCTTTTTGGTCAGGGTGTTCTTGAGATAACTGTTCTGACAGGCAACGCGCTGGATAGTGCCGGTGACAGTAGTGAGCAACGTGTGCGGCGGCAACAGTACGATCTGTTCGGCGCTACAGGCGTATTTTTCCTGCAATATTTTCTGGATGGTTTGCGTGATCTCCTGGTGACTTTTGCTGAGTCCCAACTGCACTTCCGCCAGGATCATCAACTCCTGCCCGCTCTTGCCGGCACAGGTAAACGCCAGCACGCAGCAGGGCCGGATGCCGTCCACTTTTTCGATCGCCGTTTCCAGCAAGACGGCATAGAACTTCTGGCCATTTTTGTCGAGTATGGTGCCTTGACGTGCCGTCAAATAGAGCACCCCGTCGCGCATGTAGCCGAAGTCGCCGGTGTAAAGGCTGTCGCCATGAAGTGAGGCCTTGGTTTCGCGTGGCAGGTTCAGGTATTCGCGGAAGAGAGACGTCCCTTGCACGACGATTTCCCCCTCGCAACCGTCTGCCAGGGTAGTGCCTTCTTTATCCACAATGCGCAATTGATAGCCAGGCAAAGCCTTACCCAGACTGACCCAGGTGACCTTAGCCACGTCGGACTCTACCACTTCGGCGCGATTGCGCGTAATGAGCGTCTGATAATGCACGCTCTCTATGCGCATGATCTGATCCGGCGGCGTGACCGCCAGTACCAGCCCCAATTGCGTCGTGATGTAGCAGGAGCATAAAGCTTCAGCGCGGAACCGATTGGCAGCGAAGCGACTGGCAAATTGTTGCGCTACGCCGGGCGAGATGTCGTCGGCACAGAGCGATACGCGCCATGCGCTCAGATCGAGGTCTTTGAACTCGTCGCTTGGCAATTCGCTGCACTGTTGATAAAAGAGAGCCGGCGCTACGGAGATGGTGCCTTTGTATTGATGGATGGTCCATAGCCACACCTTAGGGTCTTGCAGTACCCAATCCGGCGACAGCAGCACGCACGGAAAATTGCCTAAGAAGGCACATAGAGAAGCGGCAACCAGGCTGCTCTCAAAAAGAGGAATCCACGATACGAGAACGTCTTTTGTACCGATATTGAGCGCTGCGTAGATGGCGCGCAAGTTGTTTAGTAAATTGGCATGGGTGAACACCACACCCTTCGGCAACTCGGTAGTTTCGTGGATATACTGGATGAGCACAGGATCATCGCTGCTTATCTTGGCCGGCGTGATGTCGCCGTTAGCTTCGCCGAGGAGCAACTCCGGCAGCGTGCTTGGCATCGGATGCGTCGTCCTGAGTATCGCCGCCTGGGTAATTTCACGCACGTCGCTGAACGAAATCAAAAGCGCCGGCCGACAATCTTCGAGAATGTGTACCAGATACTGGATGTACGATCTGATTTCGTACAGGTGGAACGGCGGTTGGATCATAACCGGCACAGCGCCGATAAGAGTACAGGCAAAAAAGAGGCTCAAGAAATCTTTCTTGGGCAGAATGATTACAACCTTGTCGCCCTTGCGCACCCCCATTTTTCTTAGCCCACGTGCATATTGCTGTGCCTCCACATAGACATTGTGGTAGGTGAGCTGGCGTTTCTGTTCGCTGCTTTCCAGAATGTAGCCATAGAGCTGGAAGGCGTTGTGCTGTTCGCGGTAAAACAAGAGTTCCTGGAAATTATGGCATGGCGGCAGATTACTTTCCATGGCTTGTTGCTCAGTTGCCGGAGCCGCAGGCATGGTAACGAGAGCGTTGTCAACCACCGGATATTCACCGGTTTTTTCGTGCGCCGTATGCTGCCAGATGCGCGACCATCTCTGGTCCTGGAAAAAACCACGGAACGATTGCAGACGATTTTCGCCATAAATTTTCAGGAGCGGCAACCAGGCGCGCAGGCGCTTTTTCTTGTGGAAAAATCCTTTGCGATAGCTCTCGCGGCAGGCGGCGCGCTGGAGCTTGCCGCTGGAAGTCTTGTGCAGCGAGAAGGGTGTCAGAATCTCGACTTTATCTACCATGCAGCCATACGTGCTGAGTACCGTGTCACGAATTTTCTGTTGTAAACGTGCGCGCTCTGCTTTCTCGACGGTACGGCTTTCAGCCAGGACTATGATATCCTCGGTACCGGTTTTGTCGTTGGGCAGACCAAATGCCACGACACAGCCGCGGCGGATACCCTCGATATCTTCGATCACGCTCTCCAGCATATGCGGATAGAAATTGCGTCCGCCTTTGATGATGATGTCTTTTTTGCGACCGGTGATAAAAACGCCATCCTCAGTAAGATAACCGAGGTCGCCGGTGTGCAGCCAGCCGTCCTTGATGACGGCGGCGGTGGCTTCAGGATTGCGGTAGTAGCCGCTCATGACACACGGCCCTTTGATGACGATTTCTCCCTCGTGGCGTGGGGGCAAAAATTCCCCCGCTGCATTCATGACCCGCACCTCGTGGTAAGGCAATGCTCTGCCGACAGAGGTGATGCGTGCGGCGTTTTTCTTGCCAGAAGGTTGAGCGATACCGGTCTTCTCAAGTGCTTCGCGGTCGATGGGGTCAGCCACGAATTTTTTCCAGCGCGCGCCGCCAGTGATACCCACCGTCACCTCGGCCAAACCGTAAAAGGGAATTACCACCGTCTTCGGCAAGCCATATTTGGAGAATCGCTCGACAAACTGTTCCATAATATTTGCATCTATCGGTTCGGCGGCACAGCAAGCGCCATCCCAGCACGATAGATCAAGCCCTTCCAGCTCGCGGTCTGGAATCTTGCGCAAACACAGACTGTAGGCAAAATTGGGGGCCATGCAATAGGTACCGTGGTAACGGCTGATGGCCCATAGCCATTGTTTGGGATCGCGCAAAAAATATTGCGGCGACATTAGCACAAAGGTGCAGTTGCAATAAAAAGAGAGAAAGAGCGAGCCGATGAGTCCCATGTCGTGGTAGAGCGGCAGCCAGCTTACCTGCACATCTTTTTCGGCAAAGATCGGGCCGTGCTTTTGGCCGCACTCGTTGTTGATGAGCAGATTGTTGAAAGTGAGAGCCACGCCTTTCTGCACACCAGTGCTGCCCGAAGTGTATTGGATAAGCCCTAATTCTTCGGGATTGGGGCAGATGGGGACTATTTCCGAACCGCTGGGTGGGACAGAGAGTTCGCTTTCCATGATAAGGGGAATTTTTAGCCCGCTTTCATGGATAGCCGCCTGGATAATCTCGCGGGCACGCGCGAAGGCGATGACAATTTTCGGCTCGCAATTGCGCAGGATATGTGCCAGGTTTTTTACATAGGCGGCAATATCGTACAGGCGAAACGGCGGATAGGCGGGCACAGGGCAGGCTGCCAGCATGTAACAACCAAAGCAGGTATAAATGAAATCTTCGCAGGTCGGCAGAATGACGACCACCCGATCCTGGCGCAAGACACCGCGTGCCGCCATGTGTGTGGCATAGCGCTGCGCCTGATCGAACAACAGACGATAGGAAATATCTTTGACATTACCGTCATCTTGTATCCAATGTGTGTAGATGCGATCGGGACATTCTTGCACACGTGCCAGCAAGATGTCAATATATGTGCCGTACGGATTCATGTCGCTCATAGGTCTCTCTCTCGCTAGTGGCAGGGAACAACAAAACATGGCCAAAGCCAGACAACTGAAAAAAATTAAAATACCAAATTTATTCTAAAGAGCGCCGCGTGTAGTTGCAAGAGAAATTTTTGTTGCAACCATTTTCGCTTATTGTTACAATGAGATCGTTCTATTGCTACTCGGTGAGTAATCTTTAGTGGAATTTTTAAGGAAGGATAACTATGGCTGATACAGCAACCAATACCCCGACCAGCCAGCCGGCGCGCCCGGTAACCTCGCGTTATACTGTAATTCCTCTGCCGAAGGTGGTCTTTTTCTATCCCCTGATGTTCGTGTCTATTTTCTGCGGCATTATGGAAGCCATGCACCCTGGCAACTATGTGGCCGGTACGGTATTCGCTATTTTTTTCTTTCTCAATGTGCTCGTTATTTCTTTTGATTTCCCTGGTATCAAAGCACTTGCGCTCTTTTTTGGGATCATAGCCGTGGTGTTCGGCCTCATTTTGTTCGATATGAAAGTATACGCAATATTGGGCCCGCTCAGCGAAGTTTTCCGTGGGTTATCGAAACAGCTCACTGCCAGCCCTGCTCTTTATTTCTGTCTGGCCGGTATTTTGTTTGCCATGATAGGGGGCGGTTTCATCGTCAACTATTTGTGGAATCGCTGGACCATCGAACCCAATCGTCTGTATCACACCCGTGGCATTCTGGCTGATAAAGAGCAGTTTCCTGTCATTGATTTGCGCGTTGAGAAAAAAGTGGAAGACGTGTTCGAATATATCCTTCTGCTGTCCGGTACCCTGACCTTCATCCCCAACCCCAGCACACCGCCTATGCGTCTTGAGAACGTCGCCTTGATCAATCGCGCGGAACGCAAGATTCACGAGATTGTGCGCAGCAAATAGCGATGTTGCTTCCACAAATAAACCGCTACTTCAGGTAGCGGTTTTATTTTTTTAAATTGAAAATTGCAAGTTTAGGCCGACGAACTCTTGCGTCAATGACCCCGCCCACGAGGGGCTGTTTTGTACCCACATCTTTTTGCGCTAAAATTGAGGGTTCCGCAACCCCAGGATACAAGCATCTGCGAGAAGGCGGTCAGAAAAACGAGAGATTTTGCAAGCAGAGATAGAATTACGCGCTGATTTGGTCAAACTGAATGCGGAAAGGCGACAGTATCGTCGAGGCAGAAGAAACCGCAACACCTGCTATATCCTCTCATAGTGAAAAACAAGAGAGGACCGTAGCCCAGGGCAAGCGATGCCCTGGACTTACAATATTTCGCCCCCGTTGGAACGGCTGGCAATGATATATTTACTTGGGTGCAAGCCCGATAGAACTCAGGTAGGTTTTGAACCCGGTGGCTAGGAAGAAAGTACAGTGGTAGGTGTCTGCGAAAGTAATGCCATCGCCGTTGTTCAACGGAACATTTTTATTGGGCGCTGCCATCTTACCGTTGACTCTGGTGCTATTGGCCGACTCGACGTCCACCAGTTCCCACTGCTCGCTGGAATTCATTTTAAAACTCGCATGCATTTTCGAGATCGCATTGTCCGGCAAACATATCTTGCTCGTTTCGGTCCTACCCACGCTGATACCCACTCGCGCCGATTTTTCGAACGCCTGAAAATCAAATACCATGGCATGAGCCAGTGGCTTTGTGCCCGGTTGTCTTCCCTGCATCGTCAGCATCATGGAGGCTCTGCCGGTAGGCAGTGTTTTAAAAACTTTTTCTTCGCTTGGGGACGAAACCAACTGCTCTGCTAATAGGATAGGAAATTTTGCGGTTGCGGCGTTGAAGCTGCTTACAAACTCTTCAAATTTTTGCGCTTTCATAGAAAATATGCGGCGAAAATTTTGCCCTTTGGGGGAAAGAAGCCGCATCCTTTTTGCATATAAAGTGCCAATCTTTTTTTATAGAAACATTGCAAAAAACCCCGTGGGCGGGGACATTGATGGTCGCGATATTTTAGAAGACCATATGTATTGTAGCGAGAAATCGTTACATTGCAAGAAAATTCAAGGAAAAACCGATTGGCAGCAAGTACAACAAATGGCTCACTCACCAATCTCCTAACTTCCATCCCGCCGGTAAAAAATAAACTTCCGGCTTGATTGGCATGTACAAAGCTGCTAAAATCGAAAGGTAGCAAATTCCAAAACAAAAGGAAAATTTATGGCAACAGAAAAAAGTAAGAGAGAACCTGAGGAGAAGGGCAAGGAGTCGGCAAGAGAGGCCGCCCTCGACTTTATCCGCGAGGTGATAAACAAGGATTTAGAGACCAACAAATATGGCGGGCGGGTGGCCACTCGCTTCCCGCCCGAACCCAACGGCTACCTGCACATCGGTCATGCCAAGTCCATTTGCTTGAATTTTGGCATTGCCAGGGAATACAACGGTATCTGCCACCTGCGCATGGACGACACCAATCCGTGCAAGGAAGAGACCGAGTACGTCGAGGCGATTCATAACGATGTGCGCTGGCTCGGCTTTGACTGGGGCAAACATGAGTACTACGCCTCTGACTATTTTCAACAGATTTATGAGTGGGCGGTAAAACTCATCAAGGCTGGCAAGGCCTACGTGTGCGATCTCAGTGCCGATGAAGTACATGACCACCGTGGCACGCTCACCACACCGGGCAAAGACAGTCCCTACCGCAACCGCTCGGTGGCCGAGAACCTCGATCTGTTCGAGCGCATGCGTGCCGGTGAATTTTCTGACGGCTCGCGCACGCTGCGTGCCAAGATTGACATGGCCTCGCCCAACCTCAATTTGCGAGACCCGGTGATGTACCGCATTCTCAAAACGCCGCACCACCGCACCGGCGACAAGTGGTGCATCTACCCGACCTATGACTGGGTGCATGGCCAGTCGGATTCCATCGAGCGCATCACCCATTCCATTTGTACGCTCGAATTTGAAAACCATCGGCCGCTCTACGATTGGTTTGTCGAGAATCTCGGCATCCATCATCCGCAGCAAATCGAGTTTGCGCGGCTCAATATCACCTATACCATGTTGAGCAAACGCAAATTGTTGCATCTGGTGAAAGGCAACTTCGTGCGCGGCTGGGACGATCCGCGTATGCCGACCATCGCCGGCCTGCGCCGTCGAGGCTACACACCGGCTGCCATGCGCAATTTCTGCAAGGATATTGGCCTCACCAAGACGGAAAGCGTCATTGATGTCACCCGGCTCGAAAACTCGCTGCGCGACGACCTCAACAAGACTGCCATGCGAGTCATGGGGGTGTTGCATCCGCTCAGGCTCATCATTGATAATTACCCTGACAACCAGACCGAGGAACTGGATGCTGTGAACAATCCGGAAGATGCCGGCATGGGCACACGCAAAGTACCTTTTAGCAAAGAACTCTACATCGAAGAAGAAGATTTTCGCGAAGATCCGCCCAAGCAGTTCTTCCGCCTGTCGCCCGGCCGCGAGGTGAGGCTGCGCTATGCTTACTATGTCACCTGCAGCAAAGTGGAAAAAGATGCGAGCGGCAAGATCACGACGGTTCACTGCACCTATGATCCGGCGACCAAAGGCGGCGACTCGCCTGACCATCGCAAGGTAAAAGCAACGCTCCACTGGGTGTCGGCGAAACACGCCGTAGATACGGAAGTGCGTCTCTATGATCACCTGTTCACCAAGCCTGACCCTGAAGATGCGGAGGAAGGCAAAGATTGGACCAGCAACATCAATCCGAAATCGCTGGAAATTTTGACCGGCAAGCTGGAGCCAAGCGTCACCAAGGCCAAACCCGGCGACCGCTTCCAGTTCGAGCGGCTGGGATATTTCTGCCTCGATGCAGACACCACACCGCAGAAGTTCGTGTTCAACCGCTCGGTCACGCTGCGCGATTCATGGGCCAAGATCGAAAAAGGGCAGAAAGAGTAAGTAATTTTTTAAAAAGTGTAATAGTGCAAGAGATAAGTTACACAAAATAATACGTGTTAAGCTAAGGCGTAATGGATGTTATAGCAATGCGCTAGATCACCTCTCCCCTGGCGGGAGATTCTCTCATGAGAGTCAAGCAAAAAATTCAAAAATTTTTTAAATTTAGTTACCGACAGGGAGCGAGACTTTACTGGG
>JAGVGO010000225.1 GCA_020057085.1 Planctomycetota bacterium
GTTTGCGACCTCTCCCGCCAGGGGAGAGGTAATAGGCTTGTACTCTTGTACTTATTTCAAAAAAGTTACTATGCCCCCTAATTATTGGATACGCCCCATGAAATTGCCAATGGTCTTGTGCTGCCGTCCTCCTTTGGGATTTCCACTTCTTTCTTTTCTCTTGCCAACTTGCCGATGCGTTCCAGTTTCGTTGACCATGATTTCCCGTCTTCGCCGAGTACGGTCATTGTTTCCCTTTCACTTTCTTGCTTATCTGGCAGCCCTTCGCTCCACGGTCGTTACTCGCTTCTTCGCTACTATGGCCGCCTCCGACTCCCGCAACCCTTCACGGCAGCCTCATGTTTCGGCACTTGCGCTTCCGTTACTCCTCGCTTTTCATGGAGGTGAGTCTTCCGTATTCAGCTACTCGCCTTTCCGGCTCGTTTCCTCCGCTTTGGAGGGAGATGCGGGTCTCCCAGGTTCCGTACAGAATCTCTACATGCTCGCTGACGCCTTTGACTCCGATGAGATGTGCATTTCGGTTTCGCCAGATTGACCCTCCATGCCCATTTTGCCTGCTACTCAGCGCAGAGTTTCGGCTCTCATATACTGCACCCTAACGGAGCTATCAACGTTCACCTAAACGATTTCGGCTCGCATGTTTCGCTGTCTACGCTTCGTCCGCTTCGTTACCTAACGGACGCAAGACTCGCTATGCCATGTCCCTGGCTAGGACTTTGGCAGCGGGACTTTCACCCGCAAGATTCAGCCAGCTTTTCCTGGCGCACGCGCCGAAGGCGCGAATTGTTATAGCCCAGGGCGATAGCCGGGCGATAGCCTGCTTTAGCTGGCGGCAAGCCCTTGGGCTTAGCGGCATTGACTGATCGCGTTACTCGCCCCGCAGACCTTTCGCTCGCTGGGAAGCAGAAGGAAAGTTGAGAACGGAGTGAGCAACATTGACTGACCGCGTTACCAGCCCCGCAGGCCTTCCGCGCAGTGGGAAGCAGAAGGAAAGCCGCGAAAGAAGTAAGCGGCTTTGACTGACCGCGCTACAGACCCCCGAAAGCCTTCCGCGCGTAACAAATAGACTAACCGACAGTCAAAGGCATTGTTTGGCCAATATGCTCCAGGTCGTAGAGTCTGATTGTTTGCCCAGGTTTGGCTTGCAAAATGCCATTGCATAGCGTTTCCAAACTGATTTTGTGATGGAAACGCACCAAGGCGTATCGTTCAGTGATTACCTTCTATAATTTGGAAACGCATACGCCCGCACCCTTCCACATAGAACAGGTAATCGCCTTCGGGCGTAGGCTTGTTGGCAGCCATATAAGCAAACACTTCGCGGTGGACATAAACCCCGATTTCCGAGCGACCCAACACCGCCAACAACGTGTAATTCTCTTTGTCTTCCGCCACTCCGACAAGGCCCGACGGGCCTTTGTAGGCCATTCATCAACCGACGATGTTGATGCCGATGGCGATACGGAAAACATTGCCACGCTGGGCGACGTGATCCAGCCAGTATTGCGAGGTAATTTTGACACATTGCGCCACGTCATCATCCTTTCTTGCTGCCTTTGTCACTCAAAATTTGCGGCAACTGCAAGACAAAATCACGGATCTGGTCGCGTACCTGGCGATAGAACACGAGCTGTTCCTGTTTGCTCTTTGCATTGGCCGCCAGCTTGGGCGGATCTTCGAAGCCGAAGTGCATGACCTTGCTGCCGCGAAATAACGGACAACTCTCATGTGCACTGCCGCACAGCGTGATCACATAATCGAAAGAAATGTTGCCAAGCTCTTTGACGTGCTTGGACTGGTGGCCGGCAATGTCAATGCCGAGTTCTTGCATTACCTCTACCGCCAAAGGATTGAGTCCCTTTGGTTCGGTACCTGCCGAATACGCTTCGATCTCATCGCGTTTGAGGTGACGGGCAAGCCCTTCCGCCATCTGGCTGCGGCACGAATTGCCGGTGCACAGAAAAAGAATCTTGAGAATTTTCATCATACCTCCACAAGCTATCTTGACATTGTCACATTGACCCCTCATGAGCGCAGCATAAGCCTTCGCAGCGACGAGCGCTTGTATCGCTGACAAATTGCGTGCATCGTGTCCTGGCATGACAGGACACAACGGTCATTCTTGGTGCAAACGTTCGTTGTTCGCATCGTCGAGGAGAAGGCTTATGCGCGCGAATGTGACAATATCGAACTATGCCGAGATAGCAAAATAAATGCCGACAAGAATGATCAGGACAGCCGCGACCTTCTTGATGATGGCTGTCGCCTGCTGGGTGCCTTGCGATTCGAGAATGCTCTGCGCGGCACCGATAGAAGTTCCGGCAACAATAATCAGCGTGCAGTTGCCGAGTCCGTAGAAAAACATCAAGCCGCCGCCGATCAAACTGCCTGTTTTAGGGATCAAGGCCATGATTAACAGGAGCGCCGGCCCGGTGCAGGGAAGCGAGATGAGGCCATAGAGAAAGCCGAACAGGAGCGCCCCCAGCCAGCCGGTGTACTTGGGCAGTTTGTCCTGCGAGAAAAAAGCCGGTATGTGAAATAGCTCAAGGAAATGCAAACCCAGCAAAATACAAATGGCGGCAATGACATATTTGAGCCATGCTCCTCGCATGTACGGGGAAAGAGTTTTCATCACGGTGAATAAAAGTGCCAGGTTCAGACAAAAGCCTACCACAAAAATCATGGTATAGAGAAAAGATTTGCGTACGGTCAGCTCTTTTTGCCCGCCGACAAAGCCGACGATGAGCGGTATCGTCGCCAGTACGCACGGATTGAGGGCGGTCAGTAGTCCGCCCAAAAAGGCGCCCAGAAAAGCGGCCAGGCCGCCGGAGGCAAGCAAATCATTCAACAATGTCTCCATTCACCTACTCCTTCTTGGCCAGGGCGACGCCAACTTCTTGCCATTTGGCCAGGATCGCCTCCTTGGCCATAAAACCTTCGTGCCGGAACAACTCTTTGCCTGTAGCGTCAAAGAATATCTGCGTCGGAATCAACTCGATCTTATACTTGCCGGTTGCGCTCGCGTCCTCGTTGACATCAATGAAATCCACTGCCAGTTGATGGCCATACTCTTTTTTCAGTTCCTCCAGAACCGGAGTCATCATTTTGCAGGACATTCAGCCTTTGGAGCCAAGGTCGAGGATGCGCGGCAAACCGGCCTCTACTTGCGTCGCACTGACCGGCGCCGGTGAAGAAACATTTTTGAGCACCGCAATCAAGGCAATGCCAACGATCACTCCGAGAAAAATAAAAAGCTGTCTTTTTGAGTTCATAGAAAACATGCGGCGGAAACCTTGCCCCTTGTGGGCAGGGTAAGCCGCATCCTTATGCGGGTTAAAGAGCTCACAAATATGAATAACCATCGAA
>JAGVGO010000003.1 GCA_020057085.1 Planctomycetota bacterium
GCGGGATTTCTACACACGCATCAACCAACTGTCAACCGTGAGCGAACAATAAAACTGCCACGAAACTTGTGGGTACAAAACAGCCCCTTGTGGGCGGGGTAGTTGACCGTATCTTTCTCTCACTGCTTTTGATGGACTTGGTACAATAACCACTATATGATACCTGAAATATATTAGATAGTCAAATTTTTTAAGAAATTTCAGATGTTTTGGTTTTGTTGTATTTTCCAATCGCCTGAACGTGGGGGATATTCCATGGTGTCCTGGTTCACGGTGAAGGCATCTTCAGGCTATTTCTTCGCTATCTTTTCCAACGCTTGGGCGCTAATGGCAATGGTCTTGTCTATTTCGGCATCGCCGTGGGCAGCGGAGAGGAAGAATGCCTCGTACTGTGACGGCGCGAGGTAGATGCCGAGGTTGAGCATGTGCCAGAAATACTCTTTGTAGCGACCGGCATCGGCCTGGCAGGCGCTTTCGTAATCAGTGACAGGCTGGGAAGTGAAGAAGAGACAGCCCATGGAGCCGACACGCACCGTCGCCGCCGGAATCTTGAACTTGTCGAGGTTCTTCTGGATGCCGGCGCACAGGCGCGCGGTCTTGGTTTCGAGCTTTTTGTGGAACTCTTTGTCTTCGGCGATGATGCGCAGCGTCTCGAGACCGGCGCTCATAGCCAAGGGGTTTCCCGATAGCGTCCCCGCCTGATAGACAGGGCCGAGCGGGGCGATCATTTGCATGATGTCGCGGCGGCCGCCGTAAGCGCCGACCGGGAGCCCGCCGCCGATGATCTTGCCGAGAGTCGTCAGATCGGGCGCGATCTTGTAAAGTTCCTGGGCGCCGCCTTTGGCGACACGGAAGCCAGTGATCACCTCGTCGAAGATGAGCAGCGCACCATGCTTTTTGGTGATGTCGCGCAGTTGCTGCAAGAAACCTTCTTTAGGCAGCACCACGCCGGCGTTGCCGAGGATCGGCTCGACGATGATGGCGGCGATGTCTTGAGCGTGAGCGTCGAACAGCTTGACGATTGAGGCGAAATCATTGTAGCGGGCGATCAGCGTGTCGGCGGCCACGCTCTGGCAGACGCCGGGGCTATTGGGGATGCCGAGCGTCATGGCGCCCGAGCCTGCCTGGATGAGAAAGCTGTCGGCATGGCCGTGATAGCAGCCGGCGAATTTGACGATCTTGTTCCGCTTCGTGTAGGCGCGTGCCAGACGGATGGCGCTCATGGTGGCTTCGGTGCCGGAGTTGACCATGCGCACCATTTCTATGCTCGGAAACCACTGGCAGATCAGTTCGGCCATCTCGACTTCCATTTCGGTCGGTGCGCCGAAGCTGCTCGCCTTCTCCGCCTGTTTCTGGATGGCGGCCACCACTCTTGGGTGGCAATAGCCTAGAATGAGCGGACCCCAGGAACTGACATAGTCAATGTACTCGTTGCCGTCAACGTCGTAAAGGAACGGGCCTTTGCCGGACTTGAAAAAGACCGGATTGCCGCCCATTGATTTGAACGCGCGCACTGGCGAGTTGACACCGCCGGGAATGGTTTTCTGTGCTCTGGTAAACAGTTTCTGGCTGTTGTCGTGTTGGTTCATAATTTGTCTGCCACCTCCTTGGCAAAATAGGTGATGATGATGTCGGCGCCGGCGCGTTTGATGCAAGTAAGGGTTTCCAGCATGATGCGGTCGTGGTCTATCCAGCCGCGTTCGGCCGCCGCCTTGATCATGGAAAATTCGCCTGACACCTGATAGGCCGCAGTCGGCATCAGGTACTGGGTTTTGACACGATAGATGACATCGAGATAGGCCATAGCCGGTTTGATCATGATGATGTCGGCACCCTCTTCGATGTCCTGTTCCACTTCACGCATCGCCTCGTTGCTGTTGGCCGGATCCATCTGGTAACCCTTGCGGTCACCGAACTGAGGGGCGGATTGTGCCGCCACGCGGAACGGGCCGTAGAAGCCGGAAGCATACTTGGCGGCATAGCTCATGATTGGGATGTGGGTAAAGCCGCTTTCGTCCAGCCCCTCACGGATAGCAGCGATCATGCCGTCCATCATGCCGGAGGGGGCAACCATGTCGACCCCGCTCCTCGCCTGCACCAGGACTTGTTTCACCAAGAGTTCGAGCGTGGCGTCGTTGTCCACCTCGCCGTTCTTGAGCGGCCCGCAGTGGCCGTGATCGGTGTATTCGCAGAAACAGACGTCGCTCACGACGTACATCTCCGGCACGGCATCCTTGATCGCCCTGATCGCCTGGGCAATGATGCCCTTGTCGCTCGTGGCGTCCGAACCGACGGCGTCTTTGTGCTCAGGGATGCCGAACAGCAAGACCGACTGAATGCCATGCTTCCACACATCCTTGACTTCCGGGATGAGACGATCAACGGACAACTGGCTGTGGCCGGGCATGCTGGAAATGGGATTGACGATATTTTTGCCGGCGATGACGAACAGGGGAAAGATAAAATCGTCGCGGCACAGCACCGTCTCACGCACCATGTTGCGGATTTGCGGACAACGGCGTAAGCGACGCAAGCGGTAATAAGGTTTGAACATAAAATTTAGCTCCTTGGGTTTGACAAAATATAAATTTAATGGCTGTGTAAAAACCTCTTTAGCCTCGAAGAGGCTCAAAGTATTATAATAGAGTATCCAAAACAAGTAATACCAAAAAGTTACCGCAACCCTATCATTATTGCCAGAGAATGGCAGGAAATTGTATTGGTGCAGATGGGGCGTATCCAATAATTAGGGGGCATAGTAACTTTTTTGAAATAAGTACAAGAGTACAAGCCTATTACCTCTCCCCTGGCGGGAGAGGTCGCAAAC
>JAGVGO010000242.1 GCA_020057085.1 Planctomycetota bacterium
TACAAAACAGCCCGCCAGGGGAGAGGTAATAGGCTTGTACTCTTGTACTTATTTCAAAAAAGTTACTATGCCCCCTAATTATTGGATACGCCCCTACCGCCATCTGCTGATAGAGTCGGAACAACTGAAAGCGACTGGAAAATCTATGTTGCATCAGACACAGGTTTATAGTAGAATAAAACAAAAATGTAATGTTAAACACTTCTTACACTGTACAGCAAAAATTCGCTTAACCATAGGAACTAACTATCTTTATGCCGGGCAATCATCAAGTAGCAGCTTTACTCGAAGAAATGGCCGATCTTCTGGAAATCAAGGGGGAAAACCGTTTCAAGATTCGTGCCTACCGCATGGCAGCGACAAGAATACGCGAGCTGGTTATGCCCGTGGAAAAGATTGGCGAGCGTGCGGCGCTGATGCAGATCGAAAGTGTGGGCGAAGCGATTGCCGACAAGATTTTGGAAATTCTCCAAGGCGGTGATTTCAAGGCACACCGCGAGATTCTGCAAGAAATTCCGCACGCTCTCCTGCCGCTCCTGCGCATCGAAGGGCTTGGCCCAAAACGCGTGGCCATCCTCTATCGCCAGCTCAACATCAAGAATCTGGCGGATTTGCAGCAAGCGGCGGAACAGGACACCATCAGCGCCATCAAAGGCTTTGGTCGCAAAATCCGCGAAAAAATTTTGCAGGGTATCCGCAATCTGGCGCAGGCGCACGGGCGCTTCCGGCTCGATGAGGTGATGCCCGTCGCCACCGCTCTGGTCGAGCGCATGCGCGCTGTGCCCGGCATTGATGCCGTGTGCGTGGCCGGTTCGCTTCGCCGCTGGAAAGAAACGGTGAAGGATCTCGACATCCTGGTGACCGGCAACGCCGAGAAAAGCAACGAGGTGATGCACTGCCTCACGAGCTACGGCGAGGTGCAGGAAGTGGTGGCGCAAGGGGAGACGAAAACCAGTGTCAAGCTCAAGAACGACCTGAACATTGACCTGCGTTTTGTTGAACCCGACTGCTTCGGCGCCAGCATGCAATATTTCACCGGCTCTAAGGAACACAACATTGCGCTGCGCACCTACGCCAAAGACAAGGGATTCAAGACGAGCGAATATGGGCTTTTCAAGCTGCGCGGCAAAAAAGAAGAAAAAATGGCAGGCAAAAGCGAAGAAGAATTTTACGCCGCGCTCGGCATGCAATACATCGAGCCGGAGCTGCGTGAAAATGCCGGTGAGATCGAGCGTGCGCTCGCTCATACCCTGCCGCAGCTCATCACGCGTGCCGACCTCAAGGGCGACCTGCACATGCACACCACCGCCTCGGATGGCATCCATTCGCTTGCCGACATGATCGAGGCGGCAAGGAAACTCGGCCACCGCTACATCGCCATCACCGAGCATTCGGTATCGGCACGTATCGCCAACGGCCTCGACTGCGACCGGCTGCGACGCTGGTGCGATGAAATCAGAGAATGCCGACAGCATTACCACGACATCGAGGTATTTACCGGCATCGAAGTTGACATCCGCAAAGACGGTTCGCTCGATTTCGATGACGAAATTTTGCGCGAGTGCGAGGTGGTGGTGGCGAGTCTCCACGCGAGTTTGCACATGGAGAGTGAAGAAATGACGCGCCGCCTTGTCACCGCAGTGTCGCATCCGCTCGTCAATATTTTGGGACATCCGACCGCACGTATGCTACAGGAGCGCGAGGCGGCGCAGTACGATTTCGAGCAGGTACTCGCGGCTGCCGTCAAAAACGGCGTGGCATTCGAGATCAACTCATCGCCGCAGCGGCTCGATCTCAAGGATGTGCTGATCCGCAGGGTAATTGCCAGCGGCGGTAAAGTGTGTATTGACAGCGATGCGCACGCCACCGGACAACTCAACAACATCGAACTGGGCGTACACATGGCGCGCCGTGGCTGGTGTCGCGCGGAGGATTGTGTCAATGCGTGGGACCTGGCGGCAGTGAAGAAATTTTTGAAAAAATGAATTTTGAAGAGGAAAATATGGCAAAAAAAAGTGCAGGTCGTGCTACGACCAAAAGTAAAACTAAACAATTTTCGTTAATGGAACATTTGCTGACGCCTTTATATTTAGCCAAGGACAAAGGCCTTGCTGCCGGCAAGGTGGCCAAGCTGGACGCCGAGCAGGTAAAAAAGGCGATCCTGGATGGGCTGGTGGCGGAGAAGGCAGAGAAAAAAGGCAAAAAATTCTTTCTCACCGTCAGCGGCGAAAAATATTATGTAGAGCATCTGCCAATCGAGCATAAACTCCAGGAGATTGCCGTGCGCCAAAGCAATCTGCAGAAATCACTGGCAGCACTCCGCCAGGAACTGTCAGAGCTGTGTGCCTACAGCAATGCCGAACGGATGCCTGCCGAGTTGGCGCAGGCACTCAGCGAGGTACGCCAGACCTGGGAAGAAGGCCACACATCGCTCGCAAACAAGCTGCTTAAAGTGCAGGAAATAGCCGAAGTAGCGCAGTTAGGCCAAAAATATTTGGCCTGTCTGGAAGCGGCCAAAGACAAAGTGGAGGCATGGCGGCGCGAGGCGAATAAGGCGAATGAGGAAAACCAGGAAGAATATCGAAAATATTGCGCCGCCTGGGAGGCCAGGATGCAAGCCTGGCAAGAGCAGCTACAGGCACTCAGCGAGCTGGCGGCCGGTGCTAAACCAGCGGCTGGTTCTGCCGGAATTGCAGTGGCTGCGCCACAGTCGCCGCCGACCACAGTTCCTTGCATACAGCAACGGGCAGTCAGTCAGGCCTTCGATTTTACAGTTGCAGAGGCTCCTGCCGCCGTAGCGCCATCCGTTGCCGCCACGCCGAAACCGCGTGCGGGAGCCCTACCCGATGAAAAAGCCGTGGTGGCCGCCCTGGAACGCGGCTATCACTCACTAGTGGCTGCCAACCCGTGCTCGGGTGGGGTGGATTTCCCGGCGTTGTACCAGAAAGTCAAAGAGGAATTTCCTGGTCTGCCCATCCCTCAGTACAAAGAAATCCTCAGCAAGCTGTGTGACGCATGTGTCATAGATTTACAATCAGTTACCGACCGCAGCAGATTGAAGCAGCCGGAGTTCAGCATACCTACGTCGTTAGGAGATCTGTACTATGTCGTCTGGAGGTAAAGCGGTCTGGGAGGAAATATTGCAGAGCCAGCGCACGCCATTCGATCTGGTCAATGCCGACGGCGATAATTTTGCCTGGTTGCAAAAAACGCATGTGGAGAGTGTCTATAAAGATGTGCTGGAGGCGCTGCAAAAGAAAATTCTTAACACCAAAGTCGCCGGCAATTTATGGGTCGTCATCGAAGGTTCCTATGGCGCCGGCAAGACCCACCTGTTGCAAATGCTACATCGTTGGGCACATGACAACAAGGTGTTTTTCTGGTGGATTGACACCTACTATGGCAAGCATTCCTTGGACCTGTATCTGACCCGCAATCTGCTGGATGCCATGCTCCACACTCGAGGTTTTGCTTCGCCAGATAACAACGCGCCGCCGCCCAACATGTTGCAGGAAATCGCTTTCCCGTTGGTCAAAAGAACTTTGGAGAACCTGCTCAAGAGCGGCGATCAGGGCTGGCCGCAAGAACTTTGTACGACTAGCTTCCTGGGAACAATACTTTTCAATAAGGAGGCGCAAAAAAAACGTCTGCTTGCCTGTCTCGGCTCCGCCAGCCAGTTGCCGCAAATTTTGCAAGAGGTAAACGGAGAAAAACTGGCCAAATGCGTGCGGGCTGAGTATAAAGACATGACGGCCGGTATCTCCGATGTCGTGGTTTTGCTGCTGCAACTGGCTTTTGCCTTTGATGACGACAGCCAGCACCAGGCGTTTCAACGATTGCTGGGCGAAAAAGAGCCGGTGAACCAGGAAGATGCGGGCGCGGAAGAAGACGAGCAGGAAACAGAGAAACAGGCCAGCCACCGCAGCAATCTGGCTACTGGCCTGTGTTTTCTGCTTTCGCAGGGCGAGGTGCCGGTGTGCATGGCGCTCGATCAGTTTGAGACCATGTACAACCATTTACGTAAAAGTTGTTTAGATGGAAAAGACGCGGCAGAGACGAAAACTGGACAAGACAAATTGCGGGCGATCATCAACGACATTTTTGGCGGGTTGGGAAAATTTTTCAATAACTCGCAAAATATTTCTTTGGTATTTAGCTGCCAAATAGATATGTGGAAGGAACTTTCTGATTTTTTGGAATATCCTATCAAAAGAAGGATAGAACAACCAGCTTATACATTGCGCACGCCCACCGTAGACGAAATTATGCAGATTTTGCAAAAACGTCTGCAATTGTTCTGGCAGGAAATGAAAATGCCGATGGCGGATCGCTTTTTTCCCTTTGATCCTGCCCAGTTGACGACGATCATCCAAAACTGTCGAAGACGTTTTGGCCCCATTTTATCGGAGTTGCGCCCGCTTTTCCTGCAAGAGATGGGCCGCTTGGCCGAGTCGGACAAGACCGCCCAGTCGCAGAATTTCGTAGATTGCCGCAACCGCCTGCAATCGCTGCAACGCGAGCTTGGTACCGGCTTACTCCAGCGCCGCGAGGTTTTCACCGCAATCGGGCCACTGGCAAGCCAACCTCCAGAATACCAGGAATGGCTGCGCGACTATGTGAAAAGCTTTTACGAACTGCTGCACCAGGAAACATCGGCTTGTGAATCCTATTACCAAATACTGCTGGGACACCTGCCGGCCGACGGGCTGTCTGCTTCGGCACTCAAGCTGACCGAGCTGGAGAAGAAGCTGGCAGCGAGCGCCAGTCAACTCGAGACGATGGCGGAGGAACAGCAAAAGTACAGGCAACAACTGGCACAACATCGGCAAGAGATGGACAATGGTACCAGTCCCACCAATTTTGCCGGGGCGAAAAACTGCAATGGCAAAGTTTCTGGAAGACTTTGGCGTGTGGCTGCCACACAGTTGGTCCGTGGCAGCTACAGATGGAAAAAAACGACCGTGAAATAGTATGGGACATCCCGCAGCTGGAGCTTGAGATTCCGCCGCAGATAAGCCTGCACCATGATATAAGCTACGAAGAAGGAACGGCCAAGCTGCACCTAAGTGTCAACAATCAAAACGGTTCAGCCCTGAATGGCGTGTACCTGGAAGTGACGGAAAAATCCAGCGCCACAGAGGCCGCATCGGCAGGACGGTCGCCAGTCCTGAGCGGGCCGACCTTGCTGTTTCTGAATTTGCCAGGACAAACCACGGTGGAAAATATCATTTACACGATACGCGAACCCGTGCTTGTCCAAGCTAAGGTGATCGCTGATAAACGACTACTGGCAGAGACCATGATTGTGGTAGATCCGCAGGCTTCCCAGCCGCATCGCTACAGCAAAGAAAAGCGCATCGTCGCGGTAGGAGTAGTAGACCATAGGGAGCGCCCGCTCAAAATCAAAAATGGCTATTATCAGGTGTCGGCCAATCAGGAAATCAAAGTGACGATCAACTCTAAGGGGCCAGAATATGTTGGCACAGTCCAAGAGATCGAGCTCAAACACCCGAACATCTCCGTTGGTTCTACCGGTAAAGGCAACGACCGGACGTTTTCATACGACATGAAATTCCTCATCAACAACCCGCTTACCACCAAGCTCGACGTTCTCTACAGCGTCAAATATCAGGATGCCGAGACCCGTACCCAGGTGTTGCCTTTGCAGGTGAAAGCCTCTCGCTGGGGGCTATTTCTGATCGGCATGTTATTCATTCTCCCTAACGTAATTGACATGCTGATGACCAACTATGAACTCGGCAAGCACCGCGATATCTGGCTTGGCCTGCTGCTCACTTGCATTTTTCTGCCCTTCCTGTACGACCGCATCCAGAGTCGGTTTTGACAAACCCAAACCACTGGCTGTTTTTGTTTCCATGAGTTACAGTTGCATTGGGGCGTATCCAATAATTAGGGGGCATAGTAACTTTTTTGAAATAAGTACAAGAGTACAAGCCTATTACCTCTCCCCTGGCGGGCTGTTTTGTACCCA
>JAGVGO010000263.1 GCA_020057085.1 Planctomycetota bacterium
GAACAATAAAACTGCCACGAAACTTGTGGGTACAAAACAGCCCGCCAGGGGAGAGGTGATAGGCTTGTACTCTTGTACTTATTTCAAAAAAGTTACTATACCCCCTAATTATTGGATACGCCCGTCTGAACCTTGTGATATAATCCAGGGAAATGGAACTTCATTCCTTCAGGAGGGATCGCTATGAGCGAACGAAAAGCTGTTTACTTCGGCCAGGTGAAGCTGATACCTGGCATCAACTGTGATGGGTATGTGCTTGATGACCAGACTGCGGTGATGAGCGAAAGAGGCACTGCCGACTTGTTGGGCGTAGATCAAAGACTGTTAAACCGCATGAGGACAAACTGGCCGCCAAAATCGCTAGAAACCTTTATTGACAAGGGGTTGACCATGAGGACAAACTTGGTGGAAGTGGTGGCTCCACAAAGCCCTTATGCAGGTAGAAAAATTGTGACCTATGATTCGTCTATAATCGAGACGCTTATTCGTTCCTATGTTCTTGCTTTTGCTAATCGCCAATTACGCGAAAATCAAAGGCACATTGGAGAAAGATGCGCTATTTTGCTGACCGCTCTCGTCCGCACCGCCCTCGATGCGGCGATCAAAGAGGCGTGCGGCTTTATCCCCGACATCCAGAAGACAGCGCAAAAGAACTATTTTGGGCGCTGTCGAACTGCTCAAAGAGTTCGGTTTCACCGGCTCGATAGAAAATCGCCTCGCCACCAAGAAAGACATCGCCACCTTCCTCAAGATTCCCATCGCCACCCTCGACCACTTCCTCTCCAAGCACCGCGACGAAATCCAGCCCGTTTCTCTGGACCAGGCTATGCGCCGTGCCATCGGTTCAAAAGCCAGGCATCTCAATGGCTACCAGTTGAGTGACGTGGCCAAGATCAGCTTTGGCATGGACACCGAAACCGGCATTGAACTGAAAAAACGGATGTTCGGTCAGGTCGGCATTTTTGCCACCCCTACCACCAAGGACGAAATCCAGTGGCGACAGGTGCTGTCGCGGGTCTTCGACGGTTTCGATCTGCGCTTCAACTACCAGATCGGCAAGTACCGCGTAGATTTTTTTGTGGAAAAGCTGCTGATGGTTCTCGAATGCAACGGCTACGCCCATCGTTATTACAATGCAAAAGAAGAGGCCAAGCGCGAAAGAGAGATCACCAAGCGGTACGCCCTGGTGCGTTTCCATCATAAGATCGGCCTGGAAACTTTGTTCAACGGGATTTTGCAGGCCAAGCCCGGCACCGTCATCAGACTGTACGACCTGCACCAGCTTGGGCAGGCAAATCATTCGGTCGTAAGCGAGGCAAGTCACATCCGTTGAAAACAAACTCAAAAACCTCGAAAGTGAACAGCTTATGCAAGATATATCGAAAAAATGGCGCGAAACTCTGACTGCCTACTTGTTCCTGTCGCCATTTCTCATCGTCTTCTTCGTGTTCCTCGGCTATCCGGTGTTCTATTCGTTCTGGCTCAGTTTTCGCAACTCGACCATCTACATTGACTGGTACCACGTGTTTTCCGAGATGGAATATTGCGGACTCGACAATTACGTCACGCTACTCAGTGACAAAAGTTTCTGGTGGTCGCTACTCATGACCTTCTACTACGGGATTCTCACCATCCCCACTTCGATTGCCCTGTCACTGGCACTGGCGCTTTTGCTCAACAACCAGTTGCGCGGCCGCAATTTCTTCCGTGCCGCTTTTTTCCTGCCGAACGTGCTCGACCTCCTCGTCATCGGCATTGTGTGGATTCTCATCTTTAGCCCCAAATACGGCCTCCTGGATGTGGCACTCAACAAAATCGGCATCCAATATTTTTCCGACCACAACATTAGTATTTTAGGTTCACCGCTCACCTGTCTGCCGGCGATTGCCATGGTCATGGTGCTAAAAGGTGCTGGTTTTGGCATGATCCTCTTTCTGGCCGCCATCCAGAATATCCCCGCTTCGGTCTACGAGGCGGCCGAGATTGACGGCGCCACTTCCTGGCAGAAGTTCCGCTACATCACCATTCCGTTGGTGAAACCGATCATTCTTTTTATGATCATCACCGGCACCATCGGCTGTCTTACCGCTTTTACCGAGGTGTATGCCATGACCATCAACACCGGCGGGCCGACGGTGCAGGCCTGGGGCGAATCGCTTAAGTCGGCCAACCTAGCAGGTTACTACCTGTACCGCAACTTTGTTGACGGTTTTTACGGCAAGGCGGCGGCCATTTCTTTTGTACTCTTGTTCATCGCTTTAGGCATTTCTCTGGCACACATGAAACTTCTCAAATCAGAGTAAAGGGGCGGTTATGCAAAACAGACTGAGTGCGTTTGCCAAAACGATGCTTTATGTCCTTCTCACGGGCGGGGTCATCATTGTCCTCTTGCCTATTTTCTGGACCGTTATCACCGCCTGCAAAAAACCAGGCGAAGGCCTCAAATGGAACTTCTGGCCACAGACTACCATCGTGAGCGAATGGCGTAGCCTCTCAGCGCAGACGGTTGTGAAAGAAGCCGATGCACCGGATGCTACGGTGCGTTATCATGATCGTGTGCAGTTCCGCATCCAGGGCAGCAAGGGTGTCGAGGTGGAATTGGAAAAAGGGGCGCGGCTTGCTTTGTCAGGACCGGATGGCCAGGGATATTTTGCCGGCAACTGGCAGGTGCCGCCGGGCATGGGCGAAATACGCTACCGCGTATGGCAAATGCGTACATTTGCCGAGGCGACGGCCGAAATCTACACATTGCAGAATTTCAAATCGGTGCTGTACAACCGTGATTTCCCGTTCGCTCGTTTCTTTCTCAATTCGCTTATTGTCGCCACAGTGAGCGCATTTCTCACGGTCATTCTGTGTACCATGGGCGGTTATGTGTTTGCCAAGAAGAAATTTTTTCTCAAAGATACGTTGTTTCTGATCCTGCTGAGTTCAATGATGGTGCCAGGCATGATCTTCATGATTCCGCAGTTCACCATAGTGAGCCACCTCGGCTGGATGAACAGCTACCAGGGTATGATCGTACCGCATTTGGCCAATATATTCGGGCTGTTTTTGCTGAAGCAACACATCACCACGATCCCGGATTCGCTCTTCGAGGCGGCACGTATAGACGGCGCCAACGAACTACAGGTACTGCGCATCATCGTTTTTCCGCTGTCGCTGCCGGTGACCACCACGCTCTTCTTGCTTACATTTGTCGGCCAATGGTCGAATTTCTTGTGGCAGCTCATCGTCAACACTGCCGATTCGCCGTTCCGCACGCTGCCGGTCGGCCTTGCTCTGTTCAAAGGACAGTACAATATTGACTGGGAACTCTTGATGGCGGGTGCCTGTTTTTCCATTATCCCGATTGCCATCCTGTTCCTGTGTGCCCAACGCTTCTTCATCGCCGGGTTGACACAAGGGGCAGTAAAAGAATAATTTTACAATCAAGCCCAAAGAAAGGAAAGCTATGTCCAAGAAAATGTGTGTTACCGTTACTTCACTTGCACTGTTGTTGTGTCTGTTCGGTTTCTGTTATGCTTTCTCGCTACTGTGGTCTGCGCCCGCTTCTGCCCAACAGTTTGACGAACGCGCAAGAGGCATGATGCCACCAATGCGCGGCGGCGGGGAGGTGGCCATCGCTATGGATCAGACGCACATCTATGTCGCCACGGCCAAGGCTGTTTACAAAATCAACAAAGCGACCTTCACCATTGAAAAAACACTCGACTTGCCAAATAGTGAACCGCAGCGTATGGAACGGCCATTCAAGAAAAAACCCGCTGAAGAAGAGTAAAACAGCTTTCATAGAAGAAGGTATTGGCAAAATTTTTGCCATACCTTGTTGAGCGCCGATGCGACCAGCAACTCGGCGACAATCTCCATCGGCTGCCAAAACATGCCTTCCGGCAGCACTGCCGATTCTTTTGCTCTGCCGACATAAGGCCGGATGCAGATAGAGTGGTAGGTGATGGTGTGGCGCACGCTCGCCAGCTCTTCGGCGATCTCGCCCAACTCAGTGATACTGGGACTTTCGCTCGTGCTCTGCCATGAGGCGAGAGTGCGGCCGCTTGTCGGAAATTCGAGGAGCGAAGGCAATGCCAGGTGTCCTTTGAGAAAATAGAAATTCTGCCAGCGTTGCAGCAGGACTCGGCTTTGGCTGTCGCGCAAGATGTAGATGTGCCATACGACTGGTATTTTGCTCACTTTAACCTTGACACGCGGATAATGCTCCACCTGTCGCTGATTATGCGCCCTGCACCAGATTGCAAGCGGGCACTCATGGCAGCGTGGATGCGATTTTACGCACACTTTTTGCCCCAGTTCCATCAGTGCTTCGTTCACTTCGCCCGCTGCGTGTGTCATTTCAACGAACAGCGGACGCAAGCGAGCGTAAGCCTGGCGTGTAAACGCGGCCGAGCTGGGCAGAGCATCCCAGAGTTCCGTACGCGCCAGGATGCGTTTGACATTGCCATCCACCACCGGTTCGCGTAGCCCAAAAGAGATTGAGCCGATAGCCGCTGCGGTGTACTGACCTATGGAAGGAAGCCGGCACAGTTCGGCATAGGTTTCTGGCAACCGCCCGCCATGCTTGGCGCAGACAATCTGCGCCGCTCTGTGCAAGTGGCGCGCACGTCCGTAGTAGCCAAGGCCACGGAAAGCACAGAGTACCTCTTCTTCACTGGCATGGGCCAGACTCTCGACATCGGGGAACGCGGCCAAAAAGCGCGCTAACGGCGCCAATGCTGCCTCCACACGTGTCTGTTGCAATACCACCTCTGCCACCCATACACGGTAAGGAGTACGTTCCTGGCGAAAAAAATAGGCGGTGCGCACCTGGCGGAACCAGGCCACAAGTGCATCAAATGCGACAAGGGAAAGCATGTGTAAATTCCGATCCTTGTGGAGAAGCCATTGCTACGCGAATGCCACTTGCATCAACTTGCCTTGTCCATGAATTCGCGCATCACTTCTTCGATTGCCTCGTAATGCTGGCTATTTCCCAGCCGCCAGTGACATAACTGGAGCATAGTGATACCATGACAGACAAGGCGATAATCGAATGGCGAAATAGCCAGGGTATGACGTAGCGCCGGCAATGGATTATCAAGATATTTAAGTAGCGCTTTCTGCCAGCTTTCGACGATACCTTGCAAGCATTCGGGCGGCAGCCTATGCTGCTGGAAAAAGGCAGGCAGTAGCTCAAGTTCGCCGGTACGTGCCATAGCATCGGCAATATTCGTCAGCGCCTTATAGAGACAACGGCGGTCAGCGATAGTTGCGGCCGCTTCCAATCCTTGTGCAAAAAACATACGCCGTTGTGGCACATTTTCATCGTCCCGCAGATGATCGCTGATGGCACAAAGCGCCGCCAATTTATCGGCATCTGCAGTGATCTGCTGGGTAATGGTAAGCGCGTGTGAAATTTTACCGGCTCTGGCCATGGCCTGGGCAACCGCCGAGAGTGCCTCCGATTTATTCCAGTCGCTTTCGATCATTTGTGCTACATTGAGCGCCTGGGTAAATTCCCCTACTTGGGACAGTGCCTGCGTCAGAGAAGAAAAACTATACTCCTTGTGCCAGTTCAGTTCCAGCCCATTACCGATTTCCATTATCTTGACAAGCACCCGATTTACCTCTTCGCGTTTGCCTTTGGCTGCGAATACCAAAGCAACAGCGGAGAGCGCCTCACATTGCCAGCCGCGGTCGGGCATTATCTCGGCAATATGAAGTGCCTGTGAAAAGTCGTCTGTCTGTGCCCATCCTTGCGCCAGTACTGCCAGCACGGAAAATTTGTGCCAATCTTCTTCGAGTGAGGCGGCAACAGCCATGACCTGTGTTAAGAGATCGCCTGTATGCGTAGTTTCTCTGCTCTCTATGAGAGCCTGGATAACGGCTGACAACGATGCCGCCTTGTAACGTTCGTCACCGATACTGCCTGCTACCATGATTGCCCGATCAAAAAGGCCGTCTTTGTCAGCGATTTCGGTCGCCATAGCAAGAAGCTGTACCAAGGCGGACAGAGCGAACGATTTTTCGTATTCGTTTTCCATGCCTTGCAAATAATCCAGATCGCCAGAGAAATCGTGACCCTGTTCGCTTTCCCACACATTGTCTTGCCATTCGGGGGTGCCAGTATATGCACCAGGCTCATTATTTTCCCAATTGCGTTCGCACAGAGCCAGTTGGGCAATGATGTCGCTCTGCGTTCCCATGTTATGCAGATCGTCGAGTAGCACCAAACATTTGCGCAGTTCTTCTTCCAATACCTGTGGCTGGTTGAGCGCCTTCTCCAGTAAAAACAGGCGGTCCGCTAACTGGGGCGACTGTACCAGTTCTTCGATCAAACGCATGAGTGCTTCACTTCGCTCTTCGCGGTCTTTAATGGCCTCTCCTGTTTTGAGCGCCTGCACGAACAATTCTTTTGCTTTGTCATGATCGCACACGCTACTGTGGCATCTGGCTAAAGTTGCCAGTATTTGCACTTTGTTTCTACTCAGCGGCCATTTCACCACCATGGCCATCGTTTTGGCCAGCACGCCTTTGCTATCCTCCGGCTGTCCGCTCTTTTGCAGCGTTACGGCAATCTGCAAGAGAGCGTAAGCTTCTTCTTCGCTTGCCAGTTGAGTCGCCACATTCAGGGCAAAAGACAGCCGACCCTGCTCCACCAGATGAGCCATAACATTGGCTATCGCTTGTTGTCTGGTGGGTATATGTAGAATGCGTTTGGCTATCTCGAGCGCATTTTTCACTTCGTCCATCGTCAATAAAGTGCGCACGATTTCTGCCAACACCACCGCCTGGTTATCGTCGTGTGGCACGAAACTGAGAGCTTGTTCCAGGTCACCGGCCTGTGTCAGCGCCTGAGCAATGACGATCAAGGCTTCCGACTTGGTCTGTTCCATGCGGATCGAAGGAATGATCTCCAGTGCCCTGGCAAAATTTTTGTGGCGCACGAGAAATTCTGTAATGCCCAGCAATACTTTGGATTTGATAGCCTCGTCCTCTACGTGTTTCACCAGTTGCATGGCGGCCGGCACGTCGTCGGCCTGGGCCAGGGTCTGAGCAATGGCAGAAATAGCCTCGTCTCTGTAATCTTCATCCAGGGATTCGCCGATGAGTAAAGCCTGCCCCAGCACTTGCCTGGACTTCTCTCTGTCTCCCAGATCGCCCCATGCTTGAGCAAGGACGGCTAAAGCCGAACAGCGAGCATCGGCGGCTTTTATTTTTTCCACTGCGGCCAATGTTTCTTCGAGCAACTGCCCCGCCGCTTCCTTGTCGCCGATCCGGGCAAAGGCCGTGGCGATCTGGGCAAATGTTTCGCATTGTGCCAGACTGGATTCGATGTGGTAGGCTGCAATTATCATTTTTTCCAGCAGAGCCAGGCGGCCGCTGATGGTGTTCTGGTGTTGTACGACTAGGTGGGCAAGGCTTGCCAGGGTGTGGTATTTATCCCAGTCCGACGCCATCTTGTCACTGATGGCGAGGAACTCTTCGAAAATTTTTTCGTGATTGCCCGGCTCCTGGCACACATCGCGCGCTATGGCGAGCAGTGTCTGGTATTTTTGCCAGTCGGAAACCACATTACCGGCTACGACCAGGGACTCAGAGAATTGTTTGTCACCGGAAAAACAAC
Organism: Planctomycetota bacterium; assembly: GCA_020057085.1. Taxonomy (GTDB): domain Bacteria; phylum Planctomycetota; class Uabimicrobiia; order Uabimicrobiales; family JABWCH01; genus JAGVGO01. The sequence continues at coordinate 7,622 of JAGVGO010000263.1, forward strand.
AGGAAAGCCGCGACAACACACGGTCGCTCTCGATCTCGCCGCCGCGTTTGAGTGTTTTGCTGATTTGTTCCAGCGACAACAAAGGAAATACGGCAAAACTCCAAGCTACCAGGAACTCTTCCGGCAGCCATTTTTCCCAGGCGATAGGGCGTTCTCCCAGGTGTTTCTCTATTTCCTGCCAGAGTCGTCTTGCCTGTTCACTGTTCGTTTTCTCCGGTGGCAGTGATTTTTGTCGCAAAGCCTCGTTCCACAGCAATAGCAGAACGGATTTGTAAAAATTTTCGTCACTGAGCAAAAGTAGTCTGTCGAGAGTTTCATCTACACGGCCTTCTCTAGCCCATGCCAGTGTTCTGCTCATATCGTGCCTGTCTTGTGTGGCCAGGCGTGCAGTCTGCAAAGCGAGGAAACAGAGCCGCGTATCATGCTCGACGCTGGAACCATTGAGATAAGCCTGTAGCCCATATTGCAGCGCTTCGCATATGAAAGCGTAGTTATCGCCTTTTTCCACATGCGTTCGTAGCAGACCTTCGTCACTCAGCAGTGCATACAACTTTTCTCTATCACCAGATTGTAGCAGGTGGTATGCGTATTCATGGAAGGTTTGTGAATCCATGCCTGGGTTTTGCATAAAAACTCCTATGGGACTCCGGCAAGCAAAAAATCAATGGGACTTCGCAACCGAGTTGCGCTCGTACTCTTCCAGCAAAGCCTGATGCAAACATATCTGTTGTAAGATGCGTCCCGCAGCAGGAGCCGCCACAGTGCCGCCGTAATAGGCCCCTTGCGGTTCATCGAGCATGAGGAGGCAGCAGTATTGCGGGTTTTCGGCTGGGGCGAAACCGGCGAACACTGAAATGTACTTGGTATGGGAATACTGGCCATGCTCATCGAGCTTCTGAGCGGTTCCGGTTTTGCCGGCGACCGCTACCATCTTGAGATTGGCCTTTTGCGCCGTGCCGCTTGCTACCACCAGACGCAGCATTTTTTGCATCTTGGCCACGGTGTCGGCAGGATAGATGCGGCGTAACTCCGGCGGCTGGTAACGATAGAGCACTTTGCCGCCAGGATAGTGTAGTTTTTTGACGATACTTGGCGGACGGTAAATGCCGTCGCCGGCCAATGTGGTGTATGCGGCCGCCATTTGCAGTGGTGTCAGGCAAATTTCGTGACCCATCGGCACCGAAGTGAGAGTGAAATTGCTCCACCGCTCTGCCGGTTTCATCAGACCAGTCGCTTCTCCCGGCAATCCGATATTGGTTTTCCGGCCAAAGCCGAGATGTTCGAGGTAACGGCATAATCGCTCCGAGCCAAGCTCCATACCGACAAGAGCGGTGCCGATATTGCTCGATTTGATGATGATTTCTTCGACGGTAAGTGTCCCGTAAGGGTGGGAATCATGCAACACGCGACCGGGAATGATACGGCAGGCGCCATGATGACAGAAGAACGTAGTATCTGGAGTCACCAGTTTTTCGGCAAGAGCCGCGGCGATAATGAATGGTTTCATCACCGATCCCTGTTCATATGCGTTGCTGACGGCACGGTTACGCCAGGTGTTTCTGTCATAACGCAGAAAATCGTTTGGGTCGAAGTCGGGCAGCGATGCCATGGCCAATATTTCACCACTCGCCACATCGAGGAGTACACCGGCGGCGCCAAGCGAAGGGTATTCGTCGAGCGCTTTTTGCAGCTCGGTTTCCAGCACATATTGCAGCCTGGCGACAATGGTGAGATAGACGGTAGCTCCATCACGGGGTTTTACCTCGGGCGCTTCAGGTGAGTAGATGCCAAGGCGTGACAGGCGTCCGTCTTTCAGATTCCAGAGAAAGCCATCCTGGCCGGAAAGCTCGGTGTTGAAGCCAGCCTCAATGCCTTCGAGGCCCTCTTGATCCACACTGACAAAGCCAAGCACATGCGATGCCAGTTTGCCGTGCGGATAGATGCGTCGAGGTTCTTTACGTTCATAGATTCCGGCAAACTTAAGTTTTTTCACCGCTTCCGCTTTGTCTCGTGGCAACTGGCGCTTGAGCCAGACAAAGCGGCGAGCGGGATGGGTCAGGCGGGGCAGAAGCTCTTGTTCTGTCATGGCGAACATAGGAGAGAGTTGTTGCGCCACGCGGGCCGCATCTTTGACTTCTTTGGGGTCGGCATAAAACGAATAGCTCTCTTGGGAAACGGCTAGTAGTAGCCCGTGACGATCACGGATTTCGCCCCGTTGCGCCGGCAAGGGCACCTTTGCCCAATGTTGCTGTAGTGCTTTTTCCTGGTAATAGGGATGATTGATGCCCTGGATGTAGAAGAGACGCAGCAACAATACAAGAAAACCGCCGCTTACGCAGAAGGCAGCAATCTTGGCTCGTCTGCTGACAGCCACGACATAATCGTGGGCAATTGCCATAAAGTTCCTTTTGCAAAAAACCTGGGCCCGGACGGGTTGCTTATATTTTACTCGAAACGATGGTCTTTTCAAGACAATTTAGAGGCGCAAACGCCCACTCCAAAAAACTTATTTCTTATTTCACATATAACTGTTGCGTCGGGTAGGCAAATTCAATCTTGTGTCTGGCAAATTCTTCCTTGATGGCAAAGTTGATTTCCTGCTGAGTGTCCATATATTTGTTGTAGTCGTCGGTTAAAACGTAATAGACTGCTTCAAAAACCAGGCTATAAGACCCGTAAGAGGCGAAATGAACACGGTCCAACTGTGTCCCCTGGATTTTTTTGACAATATTGGAAATCATGGCTGGAATTTCTTTCAACTGTTCCAGCGTGGTCTGGTAGGTTACCTCCACTTGAAAGACTACGCGTCGGCGTTCCATGCGTTTGTAGTTGCGCACGCGCGAACCGGTGAGGTCGGTATTCGGGAAAATCAACTGTTCGCCACTCAGGCTGCGGATGCGGGTCGTTTTGATGCCGATATAGTCTACGGTGCCCATGTAATCGCCGACGACAATGAAATCACCGACGGCAAACGGCCGGTCGAACAAAATCACGAAATAATTGAAGAGATCGCCCAAAATGGTCTGGGCTGCCAGGGCTGCGGCAATGCCACCGATACCGAGGCCGGCAATCACGGTAGATATTTTGAAGCCAAGGTTATCGAGAATGAAAATGATGCCCAAAACCCAGATGACCATTTTGATCAGAGTCATGATGCCTTGTGAAATCATTTCCTTGTTGCTCAACTTCTCCTGATGGGCACAGATCATGTGTTCCACGAGGCTGACTAACGCACGAATCGTTACGACAGTCAGCCAAAGGACAGCGATGACATAGAGGCTATTTTCCAATAAATCCGGAATCACCAGGAGGCTCATGCTCAAATAAAAAGCGCCGAAATAAAGCAGTGGAATCAGGTCGTTTTCACAGATTTTCATGGCGACGTTGGCAAAACGATTGCGTTGGTCGGAAACCCATTTTGTAATGTGTTTTATAATGACTCTATGTACGATATTGATAGCGACAATCATAGCCAGGAAAATGGCCGTAACCGCCAGATAATCCAATATGCGATTGTGAAAATATGTCAATTCCAAAATTGCCGAGAATGGGCGTAATTTTTCCAAGACTGTTTCCCACATAATTTTTTCTTTCGCTTAAAACTTTTTTGTTGTAAAGACCTGATTATGATAAAATGACAAAATGCCTATAATAGGCAGATATCTAATTTTTACAGAAAGGCAGGCAAACATGCCAGACAAAAACGCTCCGGATGAAAAAAAATCTCCGTTTTTGTTCAATTTTCCAAAACATAAAGAGGTTGACAAAGGCCAGGAAGCCAGAGCAAAAGCCCAACATCTTGCCAATACCCTTCCTGGGCTTTATGATACCAATAAGAGAATCGTGACTACAACTGGTGAAACGGGGACTCCACCGACAGGGGTAAGTGGTGCGCTTCGCAAAGATCATCCTGTACCCCAAGATGAGATGACCAAATTTCGTGTCGCTCCCATAAAAATTGTCAAACCGGAGATTCCATTAGTGATAACTGCAGCAACGAAAGCGAGCGAGGAGCCTGTAACGACCATCACGACATCGAGTTTCAACGTAGCCCAGATGAAAATTGCGGCGGCGCTCAAAGAGAAAGGGATACTGGTCGCCTCGTTGATACCCAAAATAGGCAGAGATAAAGTTTTGGAATATTTTGACCTGGCTTATAAATCGGTACTCGCTGCTATGGATACAACGGCCAATATCTATTTCCAATATCTGGGACAACTGAACCGCCAGCTGCAATCTTTGATTGAGCGAGTACCTTATTCGCCGGAAGCGCATCAGCTTGCCAATGGTTTAGAAGGCTTGGATATCTATACCTATTTTCACAGTGCCCCTGAAAATATCCAAAGATTCTCTGAGGCCGTATGCCTGCTCTACTGTATGACTCGCGACAACACGACTCTCTCGGAAAAAATCAACAGAAACAATTTGCAGAATACCCAGGTCGGAATCCTGCCGCAACATGTTACCAGACTTTTTCGCAGAATCTCCGACCTTTTCGTACACGCCAGCGAACAAGATTTGACCATTATGAGTCTGCGTGATCGCGGTATTATCCTTGCCTCATTGCTGCCAAGGCTGGGAGCAGAAAAAATGGACGCCTGTTGGCATACGCTGGTCAAACCATTTCTCTCTATGCCGGTGTCGGCGCAAGATACTTTTTCCGGTCGTATAAGGTTTCTCCATATCCTGATGCAAAAACTGCTGGTGCTTGCGCCATATTCCGACGAGGCACAGCGCCTTGCCAGTCAAATGTTCGGCTATGAGGCTTATCTCTATTTTTACTATGCCAGCCAGGATCAGCAGCGTTTTTCCGATGCTTGCTATCTTTTGTCGAAAATGCACTTAAACAATATGCCATTTTTCAAATTCGTCAATATCCAGCGATTCTTGTATCCACAACAACCTTTGTTCACCGAAGATTATCACAGACACTTCCGGCGTGAATCCGATTTATGGGACAATATGCCACGAAACTACTGCGAGTTTATCAAGACAGTGTAACTACATCTTCAGAATTTTTTTGATGTAACTTCTCGCTTCTGGCCGCATGACAACTTCGAGGAAGCCTTCCACTTCGAGTTCCAGGAGCTGGTCTTCGGTGACCGGTTGGCCGAGGCGGGTGTTGCCGCCGCACAGCACCCAGGCCGCTTTTTGGGCGCACAGACTGTTGTGCTGTGGATGATCCACCGGGAACTGATCCATCATCGCCCCCTGTTCGCACTGGAGTTTAAATTTGGCAAAGCCTTCAGCTCCAGGCAGGTTGAAAACAAAAGGTGCAGGCGGGGTGTAGCCTGCCAGTAACATCGCCTCAGCCACCTCCCTGGCGCGTTTTAGCACGTAGGGCTGGCCAAGTCCCTGGGCCGGCACGATGATGTCGCCCGGCGAAAGAAAACCCATCTCCCTGGCATGGTAAGCATCGCGGGAAGTTTGAATCCAGGCATAGTTGTACCACACCGGCATGAGATGATCTACCGCCGCCGACACGGTAAAATCTTTGCTCCAGAGATAGTAAGGCTGTAGCCCAGTCATCATGATCTTCATGGTGCGCATGAGGCCTGTCCAGCCTGGAATGACGCCGACGTTGAGTTCGGTCTGCCCCCACACCACCTGACTATTGACAACCCTGCGGCTGCAGCCAAGAGCTATCTCCGAGCCGCCGCCCATGGTATAGCCACAAGGCACCGCCACCGTAGGTGCATGGCAGTAGCAAAGCCTCTGGATGGTCTTTTGGCCGCTCACCACCAGTTCGCGGATCGCCTGGACGTTGCCTTTTTCAGACCATTCGAGCATCTGGAAAAGATTGGCGCCGGCGCTGAAATTGGCGGAGGTGTTGCCGATGATTACCGCGCCCTCATGTCGTTCTGCCCAGACGATGGCCTTGTTGATGGCGTCGAGCGTCAGCATTCCGATAGAATTGCCGCGCGAAGTAAATACCACAAGGCAAACAGGCCCTTTGTCGCCAGTGATGTCGAGTACTGCGGCATCGCTGTTGGCAAAGATGATCTTGCTCTCTGTCTTTTTGATTTTGTCCGGATAGATACCGCCTGTGACAGTCGCTCCGGCAGCCATACGCGCGGTAGACACCGAATAGAAAGTGTTGTCCGTTTGTCCGTAGAGGTTGCCGCTTTTCTTCGCCAGATCGCTGAACCAGGCGGGCACTAGATGGCCGAAGCCTGCCTTGTGGATGCCTTCCAAGGTCTTGCTGAGGCCAAATTGCTGGGTCAGTTTAAAAATGCCGCCTGGCCAGTTGAAGCCATGTTCGAGTGCGCGGTCTATGTCGCTCGTTTCCTTGCAGATTTTCCCTACCATGTGTAAAGAATAAGCGACTGTAGCAAAGAAGAATTTTTGGGCAAAAAGTGCTGCCGGGTCGTTTGTTTCAGGGGACAACAGGCGGGATAGCTTGTCGATAGGCTTCTTGGCAGCCATCGCCGCCACGAGCGATTTGTGATTGCTGAGTTCGGCCGGGACATAATCGCTCTGGGTGAAATTGAACATGAGTTTTTGCTTGCCCTTTAAGGCAAAAAATCCCGACTGGGTTTTGCCTTTGCGTCCGCTGTAGCCTTTCGCCAATAAAGCCTTGATCTCGCGGATATCCGGATTCCACCAGTCGTGCAGTGGATCGTCAGGCGCGCGATGATAGACGTTGCCGCCTACCGGTCCGGCCAACTGGAGACCGACGATATCCCATGTCTTCAAAGGTTCCCAGCCGACAAGGTTGAGGCATATGCGATCAATATCGAGCAGCGACAGCCCCTCGGTTTCCAGGCGGAAGGGCAAAAAGAGGCACAGCCCGCCGATTCTGTTGCCGACGAAATTGGGCGTGTCTTCTACCTGCACAATGGATTTGCCGAGGACATATTCGGCAAAATGGCAGAAGGCTGCGAATTTCTCGCTGTCCATGTCGTTGCAAGGACAGACTTCCAGCAAGGGTAGCACTTTTACCGGGTTGAAGAAATGGCTGAGTGCGTAATTTTTCCTGAAATTGACCGGCTGTTTGGCCGACATGGAGTTGAGGCCAATGCCCGAAGTGTTGGTGGTAATGAAGGCTTCCGCTTTTGCATATCGGGCAATGGTGGCATTGACTTCGTCTTTGACCTTTTCATCTTCAAACACCGCTTCCACAATCCAGTCTGCCTTGTTGAGGAGCGGGTATTCCGCTTCGATGAAATTTCTTGGCGTAACACAGGCGCGGCCGCTCATCGTACCCAGCCCGTTCTTGACGGCCGAGGCCAAAGCTTTTTGGGCATTGCCTGGCAGGTCGAAGAGGTCTACTTGCATGCCCATATCGCCCACATACATGGCAATCTGGAGACCCATATTGCCAGCCCCCAAGACTGCTACGTTTTGTATCCTATATTTCATGGTTTTCTCCTATCCGTCCTAGAGCATAAGATTTTCATAAGCGACACCACCGCCCTGACCTTCTCCGACACAGGCGCCTGCATAGCCGAAGCGGACATGTAAACGCTTCATCAGGTGCAGCAGTGTCACTACCAGACGTTCGCCGGTAGCACCCAAAGGATGGCCAAGCGGGGTAGTCGCCCCGCCCGCGATGTTGACTTTGCCCATATCCAGCCCATGTTTCCTGATGAGAACCAGCGGTACGCTGGCAAAAGCGGTGTTGAACTCAAAGAGCTGGTACTGCTCCTTGAATTGGGCGATGCTCATGCCTGTCCAGGCGACATACTCTTCGAACGCAGCAGTGAGAGCGTAGCCCATCAGTTTGGGATCGGTGGTGGCAATAGCTCCGCCGACAAAACGAGCCATAGGTCGCCAGGCGTATTTTTTGCGTGCAGCTTCATTGCAGAGGATAACACAGGTAGCGCCGTCCGACATCTGGCTGGAGGAAAATTGGGTGATCACCGCCCCTTTTTGCGGACTGCGGAAATAAAATTTGCCCTGCTCCTTGATGATCTCAGGTGTCAATTCTTCCGGCACGGCGTCCTTATCTACCACCTTGCCACCCACGCTGATCGGCACGATTTCTTCGCCAAACCAGCCCGCCTGGACGGCCTGGCGGAAGCGCCGGTTTTCCGACAAAGCCAGGTTGTCGCAATCTTCTTTGCTGATGCCGAATTTGTCGCTCAACATTTCGGCGGTGTAGCCCATGGCGGTCGCTTCCGGCCCAAGTGCCGACAATGCGTCGCCACAATAATCTTTGCTGAAGATATTTTCCAGGCGGCATTCGCTCATTTTTTCCACACCGGCGACGGCAATGACCATAGGTTCCTGGCTGCGGACAAAAGGGCTGACCAAGATGTTGGCAGCATCGAGCTGCCCGCGCAGCCCGCTCATGCAGAGCTGGTTGAGCATACTGCCCCAGGTTCCTTGCCAGCCAAGGTAGGTAGCTATGGTACGTCCGGTAAAATTCTGGGGGCCGGTTGGGTTGGCACAGGTGAGGATGATGCCGCTCAACATTGCCGGATCGAAGCCCGGCAGCCGTTCGGCCGTCCCTTTCACGCATTTGGCAACAAGTTCGAGTGGGGAGATGTCGTGATAGACCCCTTTTTGGAAGCCAAACCCGCGACGCGGATCCGGCATTCGTGAACACTGTTGAATGGCGAGCCGTCCGGCTCCGCCTATAGGTACATAGACTTCGGCCATTATTTTGCCTCCTTGTGAAAAACGCCCGCAATGTCATGATCTATCACCAATATATCACACATCCATGAAATCCGATAGTGAAATTATTTTATTGGAAATCTTGTCAGGCATAGTTTACAATGATTACCTGGTCGCTCAAGGTGAAAAGTTAGAAGCGACAAAAAAAGCCCGGCTTGTGATAAGCCAGGCTTGTAGTTCGCGCCCAACAGGAGTCGAACCTGTAACCTTCGGATTCGTAGTCCGGAACTCTATCCAGTTGAGCTATGGGCGCAACATCTAATATTATCATAACAAACGGCGGGCAAAAAGCAAGAAAATTTTTGCAAAATTAGGCTCGTGGAAAAAATAATTGCCCAAGATGCGCCGAGATTTTTGTTACTGGCAAGGTGCGACGACGGCGCATAGCCGTAGCTCTGTAACGGAGGAGCTAACGCTGCCAGTAACAAAAAGATCAAGCAGATTGGATAATTATTTTTTCCACGAGCCTTAAGGAAGTTATGGTTAATCTGCGCTGTGCCCTTTACGATATTCCCATTGTCGAGTTGCCTGCCAGGCTTGTTGCTATTGGCATCAAGGGCTTCAAAAGCAACGAAGTAGTGAAGTGGTGCTACGAACGCAAGGTCGCTTCGTTTGCCGAGATGACCACCCTGTCGCTGACGGAACGGGAGATACTGGCGGGCAATTTTATTCTCACTACGCTCTCTATCGAGCAGGAACATCGCTCGCCCGATGCCACACGCAAATTCCTGTTGCGCCTCAGCGACGGCAAATGTGTGGAAAGCGTGCTCATTCCGGAGAGCGACCGCACCACCCTGTGCGTTTCCACCCAGGTAGGCTGTCCGGTGCGTTGTGCTTTTTGTGCCAGCGGTCTCTACGGGTTACAACGCAACCTCACCTGTGGCGAAATTGTCGGGCAGTTCATGGCCGCCGCCCGCGCCAGCACCACGAGACTGAGCAATGTGGTGATCATGGGCATGGGTGAGCCGTTCTACAATTTCGAGGCGGTGATGCAGGCTATCGGGCTGTGGCACACAGCACCAGGGCTGGAGATCGGACTCCGCAAGATCACCCTCTCGACCATAGGCGTTGCCGGGCTTTTGGACAAAATTTTTAGTGCGCCCTGGCAGCCCAAGCTGGCTATAAGCCTGCATGCGCCGAGCGACGACCTCCGCCGGGTCATCATTCCGCACGACCATGCGCTCGGCGTACGCGAGATCATCGCATTTATCCGCCGCTACAACAGTGAAATAGGCCAGCGCGTCACGGTCGAGTATGTATTGCTCGACAAGCTCAACGCCTCTGCCGCCGAAGCGCATGCCCTGGCGCGTCTGCTGCGCGGACTCGACATCAAGGTGAATCTCATCCCGCTCAACCCGGTAGCGGAAATTTCTTATGCCGCACCTTCCCCAACGGCCATTGCCCGCTTCGCCGACATTCTGTCCCAATACGGCATCACCAATATGATACGGGCCCAGCGCGGCGATCACATCAGTGCAGCCTGTGGCCAGTTACGGCTCAATTCGATTTGACACATGAGTAGCACGGCAGCAGGTTGGCGAAAATTGTTTGTGCCGTGTGCGGGTTTGTGCTACGATCAGGTAAATGGAAAATAGGTAACCAGGCAAGACTTATCTTCAAGGAGGCAAGAAGTATGTGCAAGCTTTTGGCCGTTCTCATGTCGCTGCTGTGCTTGAGCATAGTGGCCTATGCGCAAGTGCCTGTAGAAGACATAGAAGAATACAAGGACGCCGGCTTGGATGAAGCGCAAATCTTGAAAACAGTCAAAGCACGAGGCGGTTTTGCCTGGACTCAGGAGGCTGCTGGTCGGCTGGCTGAGAAAGGATTTTCCGGGAAATTTTTGAAAAGCCTCAAAGCCATGACCATCAAGCCGAAGTTCCCAGAGCTTCCCGGCTACCTGAAAAATTTTGCCAAGAAGGTGGCAGCCGGCTCTGAGGTGGAAAAGATCTGGGCATTGGCGATAGGACTCGATAAATACCAGGACGACCGGACGTTTCCTGGTTTGCAGTATGCGGTGAA
>JAGVGO010000231.1 GCA_020057085.1 Planctomycetota bacterium
AGAGGTAAGTTATCATTTTGTATTGCAATCGGTTAATAAAAAAATATCCCTTGCCAGCCCGCCAGGGGAGAGGTTATACTCTACCCATAATTTTTTTATCCCCCCGAAGTGTTAGATACGCCCAACTTTCTGCAATGGAAAAGGCTTCGAGTCTTAGCGACTTAACTTTTTTCCTCGCGTTGTACCAGAAAAGCATGCGGCATCCCTTCCCAATAACCGGCCGGACTTTGCATACCGATTTGCGCTCGATGCTGGTATTCTTCCAGGGTGGCGGCATTGGAATAAGTGCACGACGAGCGCAGACCGTTCAGGAAACGTACGATGACATTGACCACTGAACCTTCAACTTTGAGTACCGGTTTGCTCATTGGATTACCGGCGTCCAGGTCGGCGACAAGATATTCTCGTTCGCCTATCATTTTTTTGCTCCACTTGTGCCTGGTGTCATACGCGGTAGCATGTACTGCGGCTGCCGATTGTAAAGAATTCTCATAGGTAGGGGCAAGGATGCCTCTCATGCCGACCGCGTTGGCACCAAGCAGCAGCGAAAAATTGGCATCGCGTGGATATTCCAGATCGCCGTAGTCGTCGGAAATGATTTTCTTGCCATGCAACAAGGCGGCGCGCGCACACTCATAGACGGCTTCGGCATAAGGCACCTTGATACTTTGTGAACCTACTTTGACAATGTCGGCACCGGAAGCAAAGGCAGCAATAGCACCTTCGTATGTGCTGATGCCTGCGGCGACAAGCGGACAAGCAAGCTGGCCACGCAACTGCTGTAGCAGCCTCAAATATTCGATGCTATAACCATTGTCGCTGTCGAGAAGAATGAGATCGCTCCCTGCTTTTTGCAACGACATGGCTTCGTGGCACACTCGCTCCATCTCCTGGCTGACGTTTTCGCCCACACTCAGAGCAGCACCGACCCGTAACCGGCCGTTTTTATCGGTGTTGGGAACAAGGCGATAAAATACGCGCAGGGTGACGTCGCGCGGTGTAATGCAGCCAACCAGCTTACCCTGAAGATTGACCACCGGCAGGTGATGGATACCTTTTTGCAGCATGATGGCACTGGCTTTGTACAAATCAACACCTTCGGGCACGGTGACGATGTTGGTTTTGACCAGGTCTCCCAGTGGTTCGGTGCGCGGGTAGCCGGCCAGGTCGCCGTATGTGGCGATGCCGATGGGTGTCCAGTCGTTTTTTACATCTTGCACGATAATGGCGCATGAAAAGGCATTCTCGTGCAAAAAATCAAGGGTTTTACCCACCTCCTCGGTCTTTTCCTGGATGGACGGAAAAAAATAATAAGAGTGGCAGCTTTTCACTTTCGTTACGCGTTCAATCAGACGACCGATGTCTTCCTGCGGTTTTTTGCGGCTGACAAAGCCAATCCCACCCAATTGCGCCATGATGGTGCAGATTTTCTTCTGCACGAAATCGGCAGGTAAGGCCACATAAGGGATGTGCAAGGCGCAGTCGGCTGAGAGCGCCGTATCGAGTTGCACTATTTTGCGACTTACCACCTGGGAAGGCTGCGGCTTGATGTACAGATTGGCAAACTTGAGCTGCGAGAGATGCGTGTAAGCGGTGGTTTCGCTCTTTTTCAGACGTAAAATCTGCGCCCGCTTGCTCTGGAACGTTTTGATGTCGGGCGAATTGCTGCGAGCCATGTAACTTTTGAGTCCCTCGATCAACTGGAATACCTTGTTGGCAATCGAGCCGGTCACCCTGACCAGGCCATCGGCACCTTCGCTGTGTTCCAGTTCTTCGGTGATGTATTTTTCGCCGTAAATCTCCTGGCGGCGATAGGTAGCCGCAGAAGATGAGGCGTTACCGCGCCAGCGTTTGAACATCTCACCATTCACCATGTCCGTTTCAAATGCGCTTTCATAAGTGCCGGCAAACATGGAACCGATCATCACCGCAGGGGCACCGAGCAAAATGGCCACGGCCACATCGTGATGGCTGCGGATGCCGCCGTCTGCCAAAATTTGATAGAGCCGCCCCTTGGCCGTATTTTTGCCGAATTGCGTCGTAGCCTTGACTGCGTCCTGGACAGCCGAAGCCTGCGGCACTCCTACACCGGTTTCCTGACGGGTTGTACAGGCGCCACCTGGGCCGATGCCTACTTTTACCGTATTGCAGCCTGCTTCCAGTAAACGCATGGCACCTGCATAATCGGCGACGTTGCCGGCAATGATCGCTATTTCTGCACCCAGTTCGCGCCGGATGTTTTCGACAAATTGTACAAACGTAGAGAGATAGCCATTGGCAACATCGAGTACCAGCACATCCACGCCGGCGCTCAGGTATTTGTGTGCCAGGTCAACGGTAGCAATATCTTCCTTGGCTTTCATGCCCATGGCGACGCCGATGAGCAGTCTGCCATTCTTGTCGAGGGCCGGCCTGTAGCCGTGCAAGCGCAAAATAACATCGAGCGGTGTAAGACAACCGACAAGTTTTTGCTCGCCGTTGACTACCGGCAGGTGGTGAATCTGCCTTTCCAGCATGATTTTGCTTGCCTCTTCGGTGGAGATGGTATCAGGCACAATCACCAGATCCTGACGCATGACGTTGCGAAGCTGTTCCCAGCCCGGCAGCTTGAGCAGGTCTTTCTCTGTAGCCAGGCCTACCGGAGATGTTTTGTTGTCAATGGCAATGACGCAGTCGAAATACCTTTTCTGCATAAGCGATAGAGCATCCGCCACGTGGTCGTTCGGTGAAAGCATGATGGGCATGTAAAAATAAGGATTGGCTTCTTTAACGCGACGGATACGCTGCAGGATTTCCTCCAGCCGGAAATCCTGACTGAGAATACCGATGCCGCCCAGTTGAGCCAGTTTTTCCGCCATACGCCCGCCGAGATGGCCCATATTGGCGCCGACTATGGGAATGTTCAGGGTAATCGTGTCGGTAAGCTGGGTCTGGGTGGAAATGGTACGTGCTTCGATATGCTGTTGCGGCGAAGGCAGTATGAGATAATCGTTGTAAGTATAGGCTACATCCGCCAGCATGGGAATAGCAAAGGGTGTCTGCATAGGCGTCCTTCATGAACTGCATGTTCAACATCAATCTATGTGGCAATGGTTGTGAGTTTTCTGTGTGTTACCCGTACATTGTACAAGACGTTGGCAGCGGTGTCCAGTTTTTTTTGCTGGCAGGCGGCTTGACCAGATCGCCAATATTCAGCACACGGCAAAAGATTCGCAAAATATGCAATTGCATGTTTTTGCTTGACATACCATTGTGAAGGTTTTATAGTAGGCAATAGTTCAACCAGGTAACAAAACATTTCGGGAAAATTGGCTTGAAAGGCAGACTGATATGAGATCGTTAAACAAATGGATATCGCTGTTGTGCATCACTCTGATGTTATCTATGGGCTGTAGCCGGCAAAGCCAGGTGAAACAGGAGCCGGAGAAAGTCACTGAACCCGCCAAGGTAGAACAGCCTCAACCGACTACCCAACCGGAACTTGCCCCGGTCATTGAAAGCAAGCCGGTGGAACCCAGCAAGCCGGTGACTGTTACCCCGACGGAAGCCAAACCGATAGTGACCGTACCGTCAGTTCCCGCAGCAAGAAAACCAATCGCCGAAAAATTGAAAACAGCGTTCATCTACATCGGGCCGGTAGGGGATGCTGGCTGGTCATGGGCGCATGACCAGGGACGACAGAAAATGCTCAAGGAGTGCGAAGATATTGTCGAGAAGGCGGACTTTGTGGAATTTGTCCCCGATGGAGACAAAGCACTGCCCATGATCGAAAAATATGCCAAGGACGAGTATCATTTGATCTTTACCACGAGTTTCGGCCATATGGAGCCGACGCTCGAGTTGGCAAAAAAATACCCGCATATCGTGTTTATGCACTGCTCCGGGGATAAAACCCACGTCAACATGGGCAATTACTTCGGACGCATCCATCAAGGCGATTATCTGTGCGGACTCGTTGCCGGCAAGATGACCCGTAACAATAAAATCGGTTATGTCGCGCCGCATCCGATTCCTGAAGTTATCCGTGGCATCAATGCTTTTACCATCGGCGTGCGCCAGGTAAATCCGCAGGCTACTGTGCATGTCAAATGGACACACACCTGGTATGATCCGGAGAAGGAACGTACCTGCGCCGAATCGCTGATAAGCAGCCAGGGAGTTGATATTATGGCCCAGGGGCAAGACTCGCCTACCGCCTTGCTTTGCGCTCAGGAACACGGCATTATGGGTACTGGCTACAACTCGGACATGTCACGATTTGCTCCGGAATCACACCTTGTTTCTTCCATCTGGGATTGGAGTAAAATCTATATACCAATTGTGAAGGCCGTCAAGGATGGCACATGGAAGAGTGAGGCAATCTGGTGGGGCATGGATAAAGGTTTGGTGGATATTGCGCCGTTGAGCGAACGTGTACCGGAAGATGTGAAAAAGCTGATCGCCGAGCAGAAGACCGCCATAATTGAAGGGACTTTCGATGTCTTCCAGGGACCGATCAAGAACCAGAAAGGCGAACTGGTGCTTAAAGAAGGGAGCAAATGGAGCGATCACGAGGCGTGGGAAATAGCCTACTTCATCGCCGGCGTCGAAGGTGACATCCCGCCTGCGCTAGGTCTTGCTACCGCGGAACAACCGCGCAAGCTCGATAGCATCAAAGCCGGGTTTGTCTACATCACCAATATCGGCGATGCCGGCTGGACCAAGGCGCACGATGAATGCCGCCAGGTGCTGGCCAAGCTGCCTTACGTCACTGGCACCGAATATGTCGAAAACGTGGCCGACAGCGACAAGAAAGCTACTACCACTGCCATCGAAACACTCATCGGAAAAGGGTGCAACCTTATTTTTACCACCAGTTGGGGGTTCCTGGAGCCGACTTTGGAGATGGCCAAAAAATATCCGGAAATCGTGTTTATGCATTGTTCCGGCTACAAGACAAATCCCAACATGGGCACCTATTTCGGGCGCATGTATCAGGCCCGTTATCTCTCCGGGCTTGTCGCTGGCAAGATGACCAGGAACAACAAACTCGGCTACCTCATTCCGTTCCCGATACCGGAATGTATCCGTGGCCTCAATGCCTTTACCATGGGTGTGCGTAAAGTGAACCCGAACGCCACTGTACACGCCGCCTGGACCAGCACATGGTATGATCCTGAGAGAGAACGCGCCGTAGCCACTGCCTTAGTGGAAGAAGAAGGCGTTGACGTTCTGGCCCAGCATCAGGATTCACCTTCGGCGGTGTTGGTAGCCCAGGAGCACGATATTTATGCCGTCGGCTATGACAGCGACATGAGCCAGATCGCGCCCAAAGCACACCTCACTTCGCCCATCTGGCACTGGGGCAAGATTTGTACGGCGGTTGCCGAGCAGCTCCATGCCGGAGTCTGGAAGAGCGAGCAGATTTGGTGGGGCCTCGACAAAGGCGCCATCTCTCTTTCGCCCATCGGCGATATGGTACCCGAAGAAGTGAAAAACCTGGTTGAGAAAGAAGAACAGGAAATCATCGTTGGCACCCAGAAAATTTTTGTCGGCCCGCTCAAAGATCAGGATGGCAACGTGCGTTGCAAAGAGGGCGAAGTGATGAACGATCAGCAACTGCTGTCGTTCGATTTTTTCGTCGAGGGCGTAGTCGGCAAGATTCCGAACAAAGAAGAAAAATAATTTTATCTGATTATTTAAGGCGGTTCCATATGGCTGATATAGAATTGCGTTCGCCGGCCACCGGCGAACTGATAAAACGCTATGCAGTGACCGAAGCGTCAGAGATTGCCACGATCATGGACAAAGCACGGGCGGCGTTTCTTCGCTGGTGCGACAGCTCGTTTGCCGAACGTGCCAAACTGTTGCGCACCCTGCGTGAGGTGATCGTAGCCAACTGCGAGGACATTGTTTCTGCCATCTGTGCATCTACCGGCAAGGTGCGCGTTGAGGCTCTCATGGCAGATATCCTGCCCACCCTCGATATCTTGCATTACTACGAAAAGGAAGCGGCGAAAATACTTTCGCCACGCAAGGCACGCACACCGATCTGGTGCCTGGGTGCGCGTTCCTACATGCTGTACAAACCGATGGGCGTAATTCTGGTGATCGCCCCCTGGAACTACCCGTTCCAGCTTGCCATGGTTCCGGTCATTACCGCCATCGCCGCCGGCAATGCAGTGATCTTGAAACCGTCCGAAGTGACTCTGAACATCGGTGAGAAGATCGCTGAACTGTGCCAGGCGGCCGGTGTGCTGCAAAATTTGGTACAAGTAGTGTACGGAGCAGGCGAAACCGGACGCCAGCTCATTGCCGCGCGGCCTGACAAAATCTTTTTCACCGGCAGTTCGGCCACTGGCAAAAGAGTGATGGCAGCGGCGGCCGAGCATCTCATTCCGCTGCAACTCGAGCTCGGCGGCAAAGACCCGATGCTGGTATTCAGCGATGCCAATTTCAAGCGTGCGGTGAAAGGCGCCGTATACGGAGCGTTTGCCAACAGCGGGCAGGTGTGCGTAGCGGTGGAACGGCTCTACGTGCAAGACACCATCTTCGATAAATTCGTCGCCGCCCTGGTGGAGAAAGTAAAAGAGGTGCGCGTAGGCAGTGGCTTCGACTGCGACATGGGACCGCTCACTTTTCCCCACCAGGCCGAAGTTATCGAGGAAAACCTCAAGGATGCCGCCGACAAGGGTGCGGTCTTTCTCCTGCCGCCGCGCCATAATGGCTATTGTTACGAACCGGTGGTGATGAAAAACGTGCGCCACGACATGAAAGTCATGCAGATCGAGAATTTCGGGCCGGTGTTGCCGGTGATGCCGTTTACCAGTGAAGATGAGGCGGTCGCGCTGGCTAATGACACCGTCTACGGGCTTGGCTCCAGTGTGTGGACGCAGGACCTGGCCAAAGCCAAACGTGTTGCCGCGCGTCTCAAGGCCGGCAACTGTTTCATCAACGATGTGATCAAGAATGTCGGCAACGGTTACCTGCCGTTTGGCGGTATCCGCCAGAGCGGATTCGGCAAATACCACGGCGCCGAAGGCCTCTATGGTTTCTCGCACCAGATGTCGGTGATGCTCAACAGCGGCAGATTGAGCAACGAAATCAATTGGTTCCCTTACTCGCAAGAGATGTACGCTACCCTGAAAACCATGATTGATGGGCTGCACGGCAAGATTGGCCTGCGCACAATAAAAGGATTGTGGCGGGCGTGCGGTTATGTGCGGAAAAAACTTTTCGGCTAGTGCGGTTTTGCAACAAATTGAAACTTCTGGGAACGCCGAGCCTCAGCTCGGCCAAACCTGATGTTTCACAGAAGGCTCCCATCCGGCATTTTTTGGCATTGTCTTTGCGTTGTTCCTGCGCTGACGGCATCTTTATTTTTTGCAACGACCATCAGCATAAGGAGCAACCTATGTGGGAAGAACGCATGGCACGACTTTTCAGCATCCTCAGTTATCTTTCACCCTATTCTCAAGTGACGGTACACGACCTCGCAGCCGAGTACGAAGTGAACGAACGCACCATTGAACGCGACATCCAACTGCTCTCAGGCGCCCAGCTCGGCGTCTTCTACGACGAGGACGGCACAGTAAAAATCTCACGCATCGGCTATGGCCGCATCCGCAGTTGGATCGTCGGATGAGTTTTCTTCGGCCTGCGTCAGACAAACACGCAGGCCCGAACCTACCGCACACCACGCCTCAAATATCCAGAATGACAAACGCCTTCCCAGTGCCGCCCAATATCCGGTTTGGTATGAAGATATATATCACTCTATCAATTTTGCGTATTTCGGGATATTGCGCAAAAATTCTTTCACCTCCTTGGACAGTCGCGAGGCGATCTGGCAGCGTTTGATGTGCGTTTCCGCGTCCGGCGCCGGCAGCTCGCCCATCCAGTCAAGCGGACGTTCCACTTCCAGCACGCTGTGCAAGAAATCGAGTACATAGCAGAACATCGTGAAATTGCGAAAATAGAAATGTGCACGGTCGTCGCTCCACGCGCAGACCTCGGTTGCCAAAAGGTTCTGCAGTATAGCCTCTACCTTGCCCGCGTCGAGAGCCAAAGAGACAGCTATCTCCTG
>JAGVGO010000166.1 GCA_020057085.1 Planctomycetota bacterium
GCATCCTTTTCTCCTTTACGCTAACTCTTATTTGTTTACCTGGTTCCATTTCTATTTTACAAAGCCATGTCGGCGTTGTCCAGGATTTTGTCAAACTACTCAAACTACCTCTCAGGGCACGTGCGAGAGGTGTCTACTCTCAAGTTTACAGGCCATTTGCAAGTTGCAAATTTTCCTTTGTAACCTGTTCTTTCGTTTGCTATACTGGATTGTGCGATATTTTTACAAATAATCTAGGATGCACCTCTGTGTCGGAAAACATCACTACTAGGGAGGCGCGGCATAGCCGAGTGAACGGCGCCGCGAAACAGAATGAGCGCTGAACTGAAAATCATGGATTTTGCGGTAATCCTGCGCAACATCGTAGACCTGGGAAAACCCCAGGTGCGTTTTACGAGCGACAGTGTCACGGCCGCTTTCAAGAATGTCATAGATATCATAGCGCCGGAATCGGAGTGGTTCACGGTGACAAACGAGGTGGCCGAACGTGTATGCTCGCTGGCCCGGCACGACATGATTCGCTTTGAGTTGCCACCGTTACAGGTACTTGACCAACATGCCAAAAAAATTTATTTTTTTCCGGAAGATAAAATCGTCGAGGCGTTTAGCGGCGCGCCCCTGCTCGAAGCCAGGCTATTTCTGACGCTGCACCGTTCCGGCGTGCTACTCGTCAATATCCACCTGCATTTCCAGGACACCGCTGGCATAGCACTCCAGGATGCCATCGAAAACGCCCGCAGCAACCTGCGCACCGTGGCTATCAAATTGCCGGCTTGTCTGTATTACAAACCAACACAACAGGCCAAGTCTGGCAGCAAGGAGGAGGAAGCCAAAGAGGAGCGCTGTCGTTTGTTCCAGCACAAGGACGGAAATTTCTTGGTCGGCACGTTCAAAGATTTGGTGTCGGAACTGATCCGTCCGCTATTGATCAGCAGGCTCAAGAACGCCTTTGGTCTTGAACCTTTGCGCGATTTTCGCTGTGTCTCTTCGACGCTGATCCAGGTGTACCAGACCAACCCCGCCTGCGAAACACTCGATGACTTTTTGCTGCCCAAGGCTTATGGGCGCGAGCTGCACGGGCTGGGTTCCCTCGACAAACAATACCTGAACCGCAGCGAACAGGCGCTCACCGAAGCATTCAGCAATGACCTGGCCGACGACGAAGAAGCAGGGGTATTTACCTTTGGCCTGTCGGATCTGATCGTCTTCGACCACACGTTCGAAAAAATGATCGAGAACACGCATCGCCAGAAAAAGCTCCAAGACCGCTACAGTGCGGTGTTGTACCATACTGTACACTACAGTTGTTTGTTGGAGTGGGTGTATCTGGAAAAATATCTGATCGATCTGTACAACCGCATGCTGTCTCGCACCATTGCCCAGAAAAATACCAGCCCGGAGGCGATGCTGGTGATCCAGAAACAGACCATGCACGATCTCATTGGCTACAAAGCGGGCATCACGCCGTTCCCATCGCGCGAAGATTTCTGGGAAAAAGCGAGGGTAGCGCATCGTATTCCGGAAGCGATGGAAAAATTCGAGAAAAAACGCGACCTCGCCACCGACTACGTGATCCAGGAATACACACTGCGCACCAACAAGAGCCTCCAGCTCATCAACTTCTTCATCTCGGCGACGGCGGCGTTTAGCCTGATGCAGGTGTTGGTGAACATCTGGCAGGGCAACCACGGTAAGAGCAACTGGTTCTGGGTGGGGCTCACCGCAGCCACGTTCGTCGGCATGCTCGTGCTACTGTGGGGCATGAACAAGATATTCCTCAAATGGGGCAGCCGTCATAAAAGCGACAGAAAGGAGAAAAGAGCGTGAAAATTTGGCACGCGAAGGTAATTTATTGCCTGTGTTTCCTGTGCCTCAGCAGTGCGCTGCTGGCGCAATCGTCCGATAAAGTACTCAATCAGGCACAGCAGGCATATCAGAAGGGCAACTATGGAGAGGCCGTGAGTCTTTACCGGCAACTCTTGCAGCAAAAACCAGACTATCCGCCGGCATTGTTTTATCTGGGCATGGCGCTCGTCAAAAGTGGCAAAGGTGATGCCGGGTTCGCCTACATGGAAAAAGCGGTGGAGATCAGCCCTTCGTTCACCTGGCACTTCGCCATCGCCGAGATGGCGCAACGACAAGGCAACACAAAAGAGGCGATCCGGCACTATGAAGCGTGTCTGAAGTTCCGGCAAGATACGACCATCTACGACGATCTCGCCGCGCTTTACCAGGAAAGCGGCGACGTGGCCAAGGCATCGTATTGCCGTTCACAGCGGGTCATTGCGGAAATTCCAAAGGTGCGCAAACTGCAATTCAAAAGCAAAGTGGAAATTGGCGTCAAAACACGAGAAGAACTCAAACAATTCCTCATCCGCAGTCTTGATGAAGAATTGCCGGCCGATAAGGCGGCTGCCATGCAAGCGGCCATGCTGGCGTTTGGCTTCATTACCACACCGATTGATTTCCGCCAGTTCTATATCGCCCTGCTCACCGAACAGATCGCCGGTTTTTATGATCCGGAAACCAAGCAGCTGTATGTGATCGCCGAAAGCAGGGAGCCCAACTTTCTTGAAGAGCTAATCAAAGACAAACAGGACGGCGGCGAGGAACGCATGGTGATGGCGCACGAACTCACCCATGCCTTGCAAGACCAGTATTTTGACCTGCAAACGCTCGAAAAGAAGGTGAAGGCCAACGACGACCGCACGCTGGCCTTGCAATCGCTCATCGAAGGGGACGCCACGCTCGCCATGCTCGATTATCAGATTGCTCCCGGTTGCTACACGAGTGAACACAGGGAAATCCTACGTATCCTATTTTCATTACAAGGATTACTAGCCATTTTTATGGGTGGCAAGGAACTAGCGAACGCACCGGCGATCATCCGCGAAACCCTCTTGTTTCCGTACATGGAAGGCCTCTTTTTCTGCCTTACGCTACGCGGCAAGAATGCGGGCTACAAAGCGACCGACGCCGCTTTCGCCAAGGTCCCCGCTTCCACAGAGCAAATATTGCACCCGGCCAAATATACCGAGAACGAACAACCATGGGATTTCGTGTTGCTCGATTTTTCTGAGTCGCTAGGCAGCGGGTGGAAACAAGTGGAAAATAATGTGCTGGGGGAATTGGCGCTGCGCGTGCTGTTGCAAGAATATAAAATCGCAGAATGGGAAAAAGTTGCCGCCGGCTGGGGTGGTGACCGCTACAGCGTACTCAGGGCAGATGACGGCAAGCTGTCCCTGATCTGGCTTACCGTGTGGGATAGCAAACAGGATGCCGAAGAGTTCTTTGCCGCCTATCAGAAAGTTTTGCGCCATAAGCACGGCGGCGCAAACCCGGAGAAAAGCGGCTACACCCTGACATGGCAGGCCAATGACAAGGCAAGCCGCCTCTCGCTTGAGAGTACACGGGTGTATGTGGTGGAGCAAATCTCACGCGACAAACTGGACGAACTTTGGCAAAAAACACAAGCCAGCCAGGTACTCTGTCCACAGGCAAGTGCCAAAGACAACTAGAACAAATAAGTCAACTGTATATAATTAAGCGACTAAGGCGCTGTCTAAAAATAACTTCACATTCTTGAGGGCACTTTTATCAATCTACTTCGTTGCTCCTCGTTTACAGAGCCAGGCTATGCGGCGCTCGTCGCGCCTCGTATATTGATAAAATTACTCCACAATAATGTAAATTTATTTTTAGACAGCGCCTTAGATAAAGGAGAAAACCATGTCAACAACTTTTACACAAAAGGGCAAGTTCCGCCATTCGCATAAATTCTGCGCTTTGGTAGTGATCGGCTTGTGTCTGTTACTGGCCGGCAGCTATACCAACAATGCCTACCTGGATTGGGGAGCCGCCGGTATGTTCGTGATTTCTATGTGGTACGGTATCTTGAGCCTGCTGGGGGTGCTGGAAAAGCTGAGTACCAAAATCGGCAGTCGCTAAAGGATATTTTGTTTCTGTAAAACTTTTCCGTATTTTTAGGAGTTCTCTTCATGTCTACACAAGACAACCTGCAAGCCGCGTTTGCAGGCGAAAGCCAGGCCAACCGTAAATATTTGGCTTTTGCCAAAAAAGCCGAAACTGAAGGTTTTCCGCAAGTGGCCAAACTCTTCCGTGCCGCCGCCGAGGCAGAAACCATCCATGCCCATGCGCACCTGCGCGTCATGAACGGCGTCAAGAGTACGTTGGAAAATCTCAAGGCTGCCAGCGAAGGCGAAGGATATGAATTCAAAACTATGTACCCTGAATTTGTCAAAGTGGCTGAGGCCGAAAAGAGCAAAGCGGCGCTCAACAGTTTCAAAAACGCCATGGCCACAGAAAAAATTCACCATGAGCTCTACAACGAAGCGATTGCCGCAATGAACAACGGCAAAGACGTAGCCGCCAGAAAAGTTTTCGTGTGCAAAGTATGCGGCAATACCGTGTATGGCGAGGCACAGGACAAGTGCTCGATATGTGGCGCGTCGAAGAACCAGTTCTTTGAAGTGGCGTAAAGCCTAGTGGAAGCGGCTATGGATTTTTCCCGATTGTTGCAGAAGAAACCCACTGCCTGCGAGGTGGTAGAGTTAGAGTTTATGGGCGGCTGAAAAAAAACCCGCTAGCGTGGATTAGGTTTTTGGCCTAATCCACAAACTACCGAGTTAGTTATCTATGCAGAGGAAAGAGTCTTACGAATTGTTGCGTGTTTGTGTTGTAATCGTCACACAACATTTATTTCGACGTGCCGAACAGTGTGTTTGTTTGTAGCAAAATTTTGCGAGAGAGGATAGCGGATGGCCATTTACTGTACCATACTTACGGCGGACAGCGTAGACGGATGTCCGTTATATAAAAAAGGTGACAAGATTGTGGCGAACCTCCCCGACCTGGACATGGAAGTATCCGACAAAGTATGCGCCTTTGTGTTGGCAGCCCTTTTACATAAGAGATTACAAGGCGAAAAAAATATGATTTGCGAAAAAAAAGAAAATTTTGCCAACAAACAGTCATATTTGGCGGAATTCCAGATCAGCGAGGGTACTCTCTGCTGCCCACGTATCAGAGAAGTCACTTTTTCCGTCAAGGTGGAGGAACGCGAAGACGAAATCTCGTTGTTGCAAGAGTTTGCCGGACGTGCCGACAAACAGGCACTCATCACCAAGCTCAAAAAAATTCCTATTTTTAGCGCCGTGAAAGCGGACGACATGTTTGACATACTTCACGAACTCAAGGTCAAAAAATTTGAAAAAGGCGACATCATACTGGAAAAAGGGCAAGCGGGGAAATATTTGTTTGTCATCTACCAGGGAGCAGTAGAGGTAATCCAGATATTCAAAGATGTCGAAAGCGCAATAGGCCACATCAAGGCCGGAGACTGTTTCGGCGAGATGTCGCTTCTCACCGGCGAGCCGGTTTCCGCGACCATCCGTGCCTCGGTTCCCTCCACTATTATCATGCTGGAGCGGCCGGCTTTTCGCAAATTGATGGAAACCACACCGCAGATGGGGCTCATGTTCACCAAACTCTTGGCGCAGCGCATCAAGAACACCAATCAGCGCATGAGCATGGTGGTAGCATCGGGTATGGTCGGACAACTGCAAACTATTCCGTTCCCTGAGCTGATCCAGACACTCTGTGCAACCGACTGCACCGGTATTCTCCACCTCAATCGCCAGGGACAGCAAGGCAAAATCTATATCCAGAACGGGCAAGTGCTTGACGTAGGCATTGACGACAATCATGGCGAAGAATGTTTCTACGCCATGCTCAAGTGGCAGAAAGGCGATTTTCGCTTTGAACAAAAAGAGGTGCAGGTAGAACGGACCATTGTCATGGATGTCATGAGCATGTTGCTTGAAGGCATGCGCCGTATGGACGAAGAAACCAAGAGGTTTTCCGCCGTCGATTTCCCTAACCAATAATTTGTCAGACACAGATGGCAAGCAAATTTTTTCTGACACTTTTCGTTTGTTGTATGCTGTCAACCTGTCATTGCAGCACAAGGCCAAGAGACCTGTTACCCGTGCTGCAAAAAGAGGCCGAGTTGCCCTGGCTTGCAGCTCATGCGGCAGGACGGCTGTCTGTGCTGGAGGAATATCTGCCCGAGGTTTTAGCTGTTGACAAAACCGACTTCACGGCAGAGTGGAGGCAAACAATAGCGGTGGTGATAGCCGCCTATCAATTTTACTATTTTATTGCCCCTGACCGCACTCGCTCTGAATTGCTGCGACAGGCTTATGCATGGCTTGATCGCCACTATGTGCAGTCTGGCGATGAGGGCAAAACTTTGCCGTCTCTGCCGGCTGGTTTTTATGAACTGCGCAAGATGTTGACATGGGTAGAACTGCGCAACGCCGCAGCGTTGCACGATGTGGATGCTCTGCTTGATAAATGGCAGAGTGATCCAGGATCATGGAAGGAAGTGGCAAAACAAATGCAAGTGGGATGGGAAGTAGGAGGCGTGGTGCTGAAAAATACAGCTACAGGGATTGACTTGCAGTTTGTCGCTGACGCAGAACGACAGCGCCTGGTAGTTTATCTGGAAGAATTGCGGCAAAATCGTTTCGACCATCTCGATTTCATCGCCAAAATTTTTATGGCCCGTTTTTTCTTGCAACAAGTCGGCGCCGGACCGGCTACGCAGCTCTATACGCACGTGGCAGGGGACATGGCACAGCGAGCGTTTACCGCCCTGCACCACCTTGCGCGCACACCGCGCCCTTACAGCGACAAAGTGGCCAAAGAGATCGCGCACCACAAAAAAAACCTACAGGTACTTGGTCTCGAAGCGAAACTGCTACGCCACACTTATCATATGGATAAAGAGCCTTATTTGGCAAAACCTGATACCACTTTCTTTTTCCATTCCCATCCATGTGAAACAATACCACATTACCCTCTAGTCCCATCAAGGCACGACGAAGAGATGTCTTTTCGCATTGGGCCTTGTCTGGTGTTCGTTGTCGAACCACACCACATCAGCGTCTATTTGATTGTAAATGGCCAAAGCAAACTGTACGCACGGTTGACGATTTAGGCTCTGTCTAAAAATAACTTCACATTCTTGAGGGTACTTTTATCAATCTACTTCGTTGCTCCTCGCTTACAGAGCTAGACTATGCGGCGCTCGTCGCGCCTCGTATATTGATAAAATTACTCCACAATAATGTA
>JAGVGO010000248.1 GCA_020057085.1 Planctomycetota bacterium
AACTGCCACGAAACTTGTGGGTACAAAACAGCCCGCCAGGGGAGAGGTTATACTCTACCCATAATTTTTTTATCCCCCCGAAGTGTTAGATACGCCCGAAGAAAGAGTAATCATTTCGCCTTCCCTGGCATTTTTTCCTCGATTCCGGCTATTTTGTCAAGACGCGTCTGGTGACGTCCGCCTTCGAAAGGCGTTTCCAGCCACAAGTTGACGAGTTTTTCAGATAATTCTTCGGGTGTCGTACGGGCGCCGAGACAGAGGACATTGCAGTTGTTGTGCAGGCGACCGAGTTGTACGGTTTGCTCATCGCCACCAACGCCGGCGCGGATATGCGGCACCTTGTTGGCGGCTATCGCCATGCCGATCCCACTGCCACATACCAGGATACCACGTTCCGCCTCGCCTTGGGCGACTGCCTGTGCTACCGCCAGCGCGAAATCAGGGTAGTCACAGGCAGTAACATTGTCGGTGCCGTAATCTTTGAGATTGTAGCCTTTTTGCAATAAACTCTCTTTGATTTTTTCTTTCAACAGAAAACCGGCATGATCAGCGCCTATCGCTATTTTCATAGCTTACTCCTTAGTTTTTTGCAGATTCACCGCAACCACCACGATGACGCACAGCACCACACCACCGACTACGTCCCAAAAAAAATGACGTTTGGCGGTCAAGGTACTGACCGCCACTACCAGACCCCACATCAGAAACAGCGAGCCAGCCAGGTATCTCTTGTGCCACAGATAAGTCAAGGCTCCTACCAGTGCAAGCGAGACGTGCATAGAAGGAAATGTATTGTTCGGAACGTCCAACTGGGTAGCGAGAAACCAGTAGATGTAGCGGGTAATGAAATCTTGATAGGGTGAAAGATCATAATTGTAGATGGAAACTGGCCAGAACACGAAAAAAAGCCAGGAGACGGGAGGAATCCACAGGCAGGCAGTGAACAGCTTTTGCAGCAACCGCTCATCCTGACAACACAAAAGTGGCAACACCATGAGCAGATAGTAGGAAATGTAGACGAGTACCGTCCACGGCAGGTAAGGCAAAGCCTCATCCACCCATGTTATGGGAATCGTTTGATAGGGAAACAAGACGATGTGGCCGACAAGCAAATAGCCAATCGCGCTATAAAGCAAGAAAAAGAGCGTCAACCGCCATTTCTTGCGGACAAAAGTTGCAGACGACACGCGATGTTCCTTCTTCTTCTTCTATGAAACATGAATTTTCATACGATTTCACATTAGGGGAGCGTGATACCGAGCACTGAAGCACAGCGATGAGCGTCGAGAAACGACTGGACGCATCGACGCGTGCGAACTTGTCAATGTAAGCAATCGTTTAGTAGATCGCCGGCCTGCGCCGCATTGCGGATACTCTGTGTCCCGACAAGCGGGACACGAGTACGAGAGGGTTGCTATCACGCGACCCGTCAAACCGCAAGTTTCATCCTTGTACTCGTGTCCCGCGTAGTCGGGACACAAAATATGAAAAAAACTGGCATCTCGTGCGGATGGGTGACTTCTAGGCAATCGTCACTTCTTTGCACAGATACACATCCTGGATGGCGTGCAATAGCTCGACGCCATCTTTGAGCGATTTCTGGAACGCCTTGCGACCGGAGATAAGACCCATGCCGCCGGCGCGTTTGTTGATGAGAGCCGTTTCTACCGCTTCGGCCAGATCATTCTTGCCGGAAGCACCACCGGAGTTGATCATGCCGGCGCGTCCCATGTAGCAGTTCACCACCTGATAGCGCGTCCATTCGATGGGGTGGTTGGTAGCCAGGGTATCGTAGACTTTGTCGTGAGTCTTGCTGAATTTGAGGGCCGTGAAGCCGCCGTTGTTTTCCGCCTGCTTTTGTTTGATGATATCCGCCTCGATGGTGACGCCAAGATGGTTGGCCTGGCCGGTGAGATCCGCTGATACTTCGTAATTGGCGCCGCCTTCTTTTTTCTTGTCAAAGGCTGGGTTACGCACATAGCACCACAGCACCGTTACCATGCCTTTCTGATGAGCATATTCAAAGGCGCGGCTCACTTCCAGTATCTGTCTGCTCGATTCGGTAGAACCGAAATAGATGGTAGCGCCAACAGCCACGGCACCCATATTGAATGCCTGCTCAATACTGGCGAACATCACCTGGTCCCACTTGTTGGGATAACTCAAAAACTCGTTGTGATTGATTTTTACCAGGAACGGAATTTTGTGGGCGTATTTGCGCGCCACGGCGCCAAGTACACCAAGGCTGGAAGCTACGGCATTACAGCCGCCGTCGAGGGCGAGTTTGACGATGTTTTCCGGATCGAAGAAGATCGGGTTGGGGGCAAACGAAGCGCCGGCCGAATGTTCGATGCCCTGGTCAACCGGCAGAATCGAAAGATAGCCGGTATTGGCGAGCCGCCCCGAGCTGAACATCCACTGCATATTGCGCATTACCACCGGCGAGCGGTCGCTGTGCGACACTATGCGATCAACGAAATCCGGTCCCGGCAGATGCAGCATCTCTTTGGCCACGCCTTTGCACTGATAGGAGAGCAGAATTTCATGCTCTTTGCCCAACAACGACTGGATTTTACTGATATCCAACATGTAAGACTCCTTCTGTAAAACATGAGTGACTCGTCCGACTTATCCGACCTGTCGGACAAAGCTTCATCTTGAAAAAACTGGCGCCCCGTGCGAATGCGGGACTCGATGTCATTATTTTCCTTCGTTTTCCTTGTCGCGGAGGTTCTTTTCCTTCTGCCGCTCCTTGAATTTCTGCAGTTTCTGCCATTTCTCCGGCGGCACGTCGGCAAAAAAGACAAACTGCTCGCGCGTGAGTAGAGAAAGCGCCTGTGCCACAGCTTTGCGCACCAGTGGGTCGGTGTCTTTGAGAGCGATGAGCAACTGACCGGTGGCGGTATGTTGAGCCAGACTTCCCAACAGCCGCGCACTCAGGCTACGTACCAGAGGATCTTTGTCGTTCAACCCTTCCAGCAGGAAGGGCAAGGCTGCTTCCTCGCGTAAGGCGGCAATCTGCAGCACCGCCTCCAGACGCTCTGGCAGAGCGCCCTGGAACTGCTTCCGGCTTTTCACTGTGCGTGCCTGCGCCAGAGTAGCCGCTAGTTCTTGCAGCATTTGTGGCGATACACCGGTGTCGTCCGGTGGCTTCTTTTCTTCCTTAGCTGAAGAACCCCGCGTCATCGCCGATTCGCGCAGGCTTTGCCATTCCTTCTGCCGTTCTGTCTCTCGTTGTTGCGCCGCCGTGAGCGTATCACGCAGCAACCTGGTTTCTTCGGCCAATTGGCGTAGTTCTTTGCTCTCCACGCCGTTTTTGCTCGCTGTGGCAAAGAAACCATGCCAGACTATGGCGGCGACAAGCGGCACTGCCAGAAGCGACAAAAAGATCGTCACGACTACTCGCACATCCTTGCTCTCACTGCGCCGTACCCTGCTGACGATGGCACAATGTTTACACAGAAGTTGCGCCAATGCGGTATTGGTACGGGACAGGAACATCGCCTCTCCCTGACGCAGGTTGTCTGCATGGAAAGAGGTGTGGCAGCGGTCGCAAACAATCTCCTGTTTGCATGAAGCCGCCGGCAGGCAATCGCCGCATAAAATTTCCTCGCCTTTGCCCGCCTCGCCGCTCTGTACCATTTCATCAGGTACTATATTACCACAACGATCGCAAAAGTATAGCTGCAAAATTTATTCTCCCACGTTTCTGATGTATTTTTTTCGCCGGCGTTTGCGTTTTCTGAAGCGCAGATGCTGAGTGTCTTCTGCCTTGGGTGGCTGGTAGCGGTAGGAGTCTATAGCACCGGCTATCATGATGGCGATGAAACTGGCCAGCAGCCACCAAAATATCGGCAGCGGCTGGCTCGGCCATTTGAATCCCACCAAGAACATGATCGCGGTAAAGGCGCTGGCCCACACCGCATAGCTGACGCGCGACATCGGTATCTGACCGCCGCGTCCCCATCCCCAGGTACGTTTGGCAGAACGCACCAACGCCTTGTAATAAAAAGAGCTGGCGAGCAGACCGAACAACAGGAATGTGGGCCAGATAACGGGCGGTGACACTTTATTGCAGCAATTCTAACAGTTTGCTCTTGACAAGAGCGGCCAGCCGTTTACCCATCTCAGGGGTGACGTGCCGGGTGCGACTCAGGACTCCCTGTGTGCCTGCCCATGAGGCGGGCGTCGGGTAGCGATACACTCCTGCCGGCACCTGTTCATGATGGTCAACCGCCTTGTCCATGCACACCAAATCCGGACGATAGTGCAGCATGAGGGCTGTTTCCGCCTGACCGGCATGTTCGGCATGCCAGCCTGGAAAGGCGCCGAAGATGTCGGTCATGTCGTGGTCGGAAGTGACACTCCACCAGCTCAAGGCCACCAGTTGCACATCGGCCAGATGCTTTTGTTCGCGGCATCTCTCGCACGCTTCGAACAGAAAAGCTTCGTTTTCCCAGTGCGCATTGAGAGCCAATAGACGCCTCGCACCCGCCGCTACATAGCCGGCAATGATCGCCACATATAACTCGATCAACAAAGAACCAGGTACTGGGATCGTTCCCGGATAGCTGGGACCTCCTCCGCTGTTGGGTAGGCTGCGTGCGCCATAGGTGACTACCGGTGCTACAATGGCAGGTATTGCATCAGCAATGTCCGTAGCCAGATGCCAGGCGAGGAACGAATCCACTCCCAATGGCAGATGCGGACCATGCTGTTCCACTGAGCCGAATGGCACAAGCAGCCAATGTCTAGCTAATTTTTCCTGGGCCTCAGGCCAGGATAGATTTTCATATTGGATTGGCGTCACTATAGGATGCTCCTTGTAGGGCACAAAGTTTTGGTTGGGCTGCCTCGCACGAGATGTTTTTGCTGGCCAGGCTCCTGTATTCTTGCACCAAGTTTTCCATGGCCTGTACTCCATTGCGCATCAGGAAGGAACAAACCTGTACCACACTGGCGCCCACGCGCAGATAGTCAACCACATCCTGCCCGCTGCTGATGCCACCCATACCGAGGATTACCACATTCATATCGGCAATGTCATAAATGCTCTTCAGCACAAGGGGTTTGAGCGGCGAGCCGGAAATGCCGCCGGAGCCACCCAACATCATATTGCCATGCACATCGAGCAGTAAGCCGGGTAAAGTATCTGAAATAGAGACTCCATTGATCCCCTCGTTTTTCAGACAAGAAATCATCGCACGGTTGCCGGCCGTGGATGTCTGTAGTATCAACTTGACAATAAGTGGCACATCTACCGCCTTACGTGCCGCACGGCAAAAGGGTCCTAGCTTATCAGGTGAGATACATATAGGCCCCCCCTCGACGCTGGGGCAAGACAAACCTAGCTCGACGATCTCGGCACCCTTGCTCACGACGCGGCGCGCCAAATTAGCAACATCTTCTGGTGTATCGGCGGCAATGTTCGCGATTACCTTCTGGCCACGTAAAGTTTCCAGATCGGCTTCCCATTCGCTTAACGTGCGCCGCGAATAGCCATCCCTGTTGAACAGAAGTTCACCGTAACGAATGCATCCTCCTGTCCTCATGTCTGGCTGCATGCTGATAGTCTTGGTCACCACCGCCGCTGCACCTATGGCAAACAGATGATGGATGGCCCGCAAGTGAGCAGTCAAAGGACTCGAAGAGGCGATCACAGGATGAGGTAACTGCCAGTGAAACAGATTGGTCATAACACTCATTTGACAGTTAATAGGGGTATTAACTAATTCCTTTAGTGAAGACAACGACATATACGAGCATTTTAACTTTGGGAAATTTTACAGAAATTTTACGCAAGGGTCAAGTAAAAACTCCTGCCTAACACTGTCAAACAAAAAATATTTGCGCTTAAAGAAAAAACATGCTATATTAAACCGAAATTTCTCCACAATCGCAACCTTTTTAACAATGGGATAGACATGCTAGTCACTTTATCTCGGCACATTATTGATCAACAGCGTAAGTTTCCCCAAACCAGTGGCAAATTTATCGAACTTTTGTTGCAGATCGCCATGGCAGCCAAAATGGTTGCTTATGAGGTGAGAAAGGCAAGCATCCTCGATGTGTTAGGTGCGTTAGGCAAAGCCACTCCTACCCTAGAAGATTCACAAAAGCTAGACACCTTCGCACGACAGACGTTTGTCAAAGCTCTAGAACCTTCTGGCTTGTTGTGTGTAATGTGGTATGAAGAAGCGGAAAACGTCATTCATATTTCACCGCAATTTCCCACCGGGCCATATGTGCTCAATTTTGACCCTTTGGATGGTGCCTCCAACATTGATGTGAATGTCAGCGTCGGCAGTATTTTCTCTATCCATCGCCAGCTCAGCAAAGGCGAAAAAGGCAACGATAAAGATTGTCTGCAGCCAGGGCGTAAACAAGTATGCGCAGGCTACATCATCTACAGCACCAGTACGATGCTGGTCTATACGGCGGGCTCAGGGGTCTACGGTTTTACTTTACATCCGGGCATCGGCGAATTCATTTTGACACACCCAGAAATGAAGTTTCCGCAGGTCAAAAAAAACCGCAATATTTTCTCGGTAAATGTCGGCAATTATCCATACTGGGAGGCATTGACCAAAAGGTATGTGGACGCGGTGATGCATCCGACGGCTAAAAACCAGAAGATATACAAATATCGCTACACCGGGTCGCTGGTCGCCGATTTCCATCGCAATCTGCTCCAGGGAGGTCTATTTCTTTACCCCGCAGACTACAAAAAAGACCCCAAAAAACTGGATGCCAAACTGCATCTTCTGGTTGAGGCGTCGCCACTCGCTTTGATTGCCGAACAGGCAGGTGGCAAAGCATCAACCGGCAGTGAAAACATCCTCGACGTGCAGCCTGTCTCGCTCAATCAGCGAACGCCTTTGGTGATCGGCTCCAAAGAAGACGTAGAACATTACGAAAATTTTATCAGAGAAAACGCGCGCACCTTATTCTCTTTTCCCAAAGAGTAAAAAAATCCCGTGCAAAGCCTGTAGCCGCGGAGTGCGGCGGCTTTAGCCGCAAACCCCCGCGTTACCATCGGCGCAGGGATTTGGCGCTAACGCGCCTGCACCCTGCGGCTACGGGTTTACGAAAATTTCATGTGCAACCAGGCACAAAATTACTGCACCGGAGACAGCTTCAAACTGGGATCTGTTGGCTGATCGTTCTGATCGAAATATTCCACATTGACGGTGTCGAGCAAAAATGAATCGCACGCTGTCAGCACGATCTTAGTGCCGGTTTTCTCTTCAAGATCGCCGAGTTCTTTGCGTTTGCTGGTCGTCAATTGCGATACAATTTGCGGATGGGCGGTGATGGCCACTTTTTTGACGCTTTCGATGGCTGTAGCCAGGGTGATTTTGCGCATAATGGTGAGTTCCATGGTTTCGATGCTTTTTGTCCACCCCTGCCCGTTGCACTCGGCACAGACGTTGTGCGTATAGGCACGCAATGAAGGCCCCAATCGCTGTCTGGTCATCTCGATGATACCGAACTGGCTGATTTTCCCTACCCGTGTGCGTGCGCGATCCTTGCGGATGGCATCGCGAAACACCCTTTCCACCGTACGACGATGTTTCGGTTCCTGCATGTCAATAAAATCGTTGATGATGACTCCACCCAAATCGCGTAAGCGCAACTGTCTGGCGATTTCTTCCGCAGCCTCAGTATTGATGGCCAAGGCTGTCTTTTCGATGTCCTTTTCATCGGTATATTTGCCGGAGTTCACATCAATGGCGACTAGCGCTTCGGTCTGTTCGATAACCAAATGGCCCCCGGAAGCCAATGGGACTCGTTTAAGATAGATCTTTTCCAGCTCATCTTCGACGTGGTACTGATAGAAGAGCGGAATGATGCCATCTTCCAGTTTGACTCGTTTGTCATACTGCGGCGACAACGACAGCATAAACTCCAGCACTCGTTCATACGCTTCCCGTGTATCTACCACGATTTCTTCGATGCCATCGTTGAAAACATCTCGCAGTGTGCGGATAATCACATCGCTTTCCTGGTAAATCAACGCCGGACCTTTGGCGTGCTTGGCTCTTTGGACGATGGTTTTCCAAAGACTCAACAGCCCCTCCAGGTCCTGCGACAACTCTTTTTTTGTTTTGCCAGCACCTGCAGTGCGGATAATATATCCCATTCCTGGCGGCGGATCTATCTCGGACAGCAACAAACGTAGTTTTCTACGCATCTCCTCATCTTCGATTTTACGGGATACTCCCGCTTTTTTAATTGAAGGCATGAGGACAATATAGCGGCCAGGAATTGAAAGATAGGTAGTAAGTGTCGGTGCCTTATTGCCAATGCCTTCTTTGGTGATTTGTACCAAAACATTGGCACCACGTGTTAAAATGTTCTGAATTTTGCGTTCTTTTTTTCTTGCCCAGGCAGAATCATCTTCATTGATATCTCCATAAATAGGCATCACGTCTGAAACATGCAAAAAACCGTTACGGCTTTCTCCGATATCTACAAAAGCGGCCTGGATAGATGGTTCGATGTTTACGACCTTGCCTTTGTAGATGTTTCCGACATGGCCCAGATTGGATATCCTCTCTAGATAGATTCCCTCCAGATGATTGCCATCGACAATCAAGATACGCCTTTCTTCCGGCTCTCGTACATTAATGAGCATCCGTTTCATATAACTCCCTATATAAAATAACACAACCACAGAATTTCCACTGCCCAATAAAGCATGTGGCCGTCAAACTCTGTGGTTGTGTGAAGTATAGACTTACCGCACTTCTCACTGGAATTGCATACATGAGCATCCGTACCTTGAACTGGTTCAAGCCGGTGGCGTATGCAATCAATCTGAGAATCGCGGTAAGGCGTCCGGTGAAAACGATTAACGGTTTTTCTTCACTGTCGTTGCAGGTGTTGTTGGAGTCGTAGGCGCTTCCTCTTTCCAAATATTAGTATATCGGGCGCCATACTGTTTACGTTCCTGGTCAACCAAAGCTTGTATCTTTTCTGCGCTATCTTCGGATGACTGCACGATCTTCGGCGTTACGAAGATGAACATGTCTTCTTTACGCTTGGTAACGGATTTGCTTTTAAAGAAATAGCCAAAGAACGGAATATCGCCAAGGAAGGGTATCTTTCTTACGCTTTCTTGCTGGCTGACCGTGAGCAATCCGCCTAACACCGCCGTTTGCCCGCTTTCGAGCAGCATATGGGTGACCACCACTTGCTGGGTGATTTCCGGCAAATCTATATTGGCGCCTTGTGTCGTGAAACGGTTAAAACCTGGTACCGCCGGGTTGCTGGCACTACCCGTGAGTTGGTCATTGGATGGGATTACGGTAATCTGAATTTTGTTAGTGCCAGGGATAATATGCGGAACTACCAATATCTGGAAACCTTCACGTGCCGGCGATCCCTCTGCTTCACGCATTTCGATAGATTGCGAGCCGTTGTCGTTCTGTACCAGGTTGCTGCGTGCGAAAGAGATGGTACGTCCGACAAAGATGGTAGCCTCATGGTTGTCCAGGGTAATAATTTTAGGGGCTTGGACAATTTTGCTCTTGGTGTCTCTTTTCAGCAAACGCAGAGTAAATGATGTCTTGCTGAAATCCAATGTGCCAAATGTGAAGGTCTTGCCGGCTAGATCGGCGTCGGTTGGCACACCTGCATCAAGGTCTGCCTGCGGTGCCGCGGCGATGGCATCTTCAAAACCGGTTCTGCCAAGGCTGAAAGGCAAACGTGTAGGCATCGCGCCAAACCCTTGTGAAATCTGAATACCGTCCTCGCCGGTGTCTATACCGAAATCAAAAATATCGGAGTTGGTGGTACGTACAAATTTTACATCAACGAAAACCTGGCGTGGCTCTTTGTCCAGTTCATTGATGATTCTTGCCATCTCGTCAATTTTAGGCTTTACATCAGTGATAATAATCGTGTTTGTCTGTTCATCGTAGGTCACTCTGCCACGTCCGGGTGTTACCACCACGTTGAGGGCATTGAGCAAACTGAAGTTGGATACTTCGACCGAGCCGGTTGTCGATCGTGCCGCCTCTTTTTTTTCGAAATAAGGAGAAGTCATGAGAGCGACCTGGCTGGCTTTGGGGCGGATGAAACGCAGTTTGAAAATTTGGGTTTCCATTTGCGTTTCGATATCCTGCTGCGGTACTACCCTGAGAATACGATCGTCTTTTTCCCGCACCAAGACATAACCACGGGTTTTGATAATGGCTTCCAGGGCATCCTGCCAGGGCACATTTTTCAGGCGAAGCGAGATGGCACCACGGACAGCTTCGGCAACGACAATATTACGATTGGCAATGGTGGCGATCTGATTGATGACGTCGCGGATGTCTGCCTCCTCGAACTCCATGGTTACCGTCGGTGGTTTGGAGATTTTCATGACACCAGTGCCGGTGATTTCTTCAATCAGACAGTTGTATTTTTTTGCAATAATTTCGAGAACTGACTGCCAAGGTACATTGACGACTTTCAACGTCACCAAAATATCTTTAACATCATCATCATAGATGATATTCTTTCCGGTCTGTTCAGCAATACCGGTCAGGATTTCGCCAAACGGTTTGTCTCGCACATCCAGCGAGATCAATTCTTCTCTCACTCTGGCTGGCTCTTGTTCCTGAGACTGGCTGGAAATTGTTCCAACCATACTGATAATAACTAAAATGATTCCCCCAATGATATTGAAATGACGAAACAACATGGAATTCCCCTCCTTGTAGGCCTGTATATTTTTAACATTCCTAACAAATAGAAGCAAGCTGTTTAAGAGGATTTTTTGATGAGCGCAGATGCTTTTATGACTCTTTTCAAACGGATAGGTACAGTTTCACTCTGATAACGCAATATAACTTCGCCGTCCTTGATGTCATGGACGATAAAGCCGCCGGCAACCATATCGTCTTTACGAACCACTTTTTTGTTGATGAAGGCAACCGAGTATTGTGGCTTGTTAGCCCAATAGATGACGCCCTGCAATTCCAATTTGGCGACTTCTTCAATGATTTTTATTTGGGTGTCGGCCTTGTTGTATAATTCTTCCGCACGTTTGCGTTGGGTTTGTAATTGTGGAATTTTATTTTCCAAAGGCTCGTATTCTCTGATCTGAGGCAACAATTCGTTATAAATTTTGATCACATTGTCTATAATATCTTTAGCGCCTTTCTCTTTCCCTTCCTGATAGAAGTTGTCCATCTCCTTGATTTTCTTCTCACCATAGGTCAGGAACTGGCGCGCTTTCTGTTCGAGAGCCACTTGCTTGATCTGGTTTTTCCACTCACGCAACTCTCGTTTCATATCTTCCAGTTTCTGGATATATTGGGGCTGCGTTTCCGCCGGCAACACCAGACTGTTGAGTTTTTCTTCGTACTTCTGTTCCATCAACTTGCTCTGCAGCTCCACCCACAGACCAGCTACGGCAAAAGGCAAAAGGTGTTGATTGCGCAATTTTTCCAGTTCGTCGACTAGTTTCTGCGCCTCATCCGGCCCCATCTCTGGTTGTAGCGGGCGGACAACATCAGGACCCACCGCCTCATGCGATTTTATTGGCACCAACACTTTATCCTTGTCAAACGGATTTCTAGTAAGCGGGCTCCACTGAAAGGGTGTTTTTTTCCATTTGTCCTTGATTTCCTGGATTTGTTTCTGCTCTTTCTGCGTAACCTTAAAATCGTTCAACAATCTCTTGATCTCTTTTTCATCGAATGGGGACTTGGGCGGATAGGTGAAACTGATCAAGTTGAGAGCAACTGTCCCCGTAGGTTCTGGACTTGTCGGCGAACTTGTCATGTCGGGGAGCGCGATACTGGTCACGCCATAAAAACGAGGGTAAGCTTCAATGGCGGTCAGTAGCTCTCCCAATTGATTGTACGTAGCGGGAATCACCGCATTATAGCTGGTACTGATCAAACTCGCAGGGAGCTGAGGCTGGGTGCCCTTTTTCTTGTTCAACTCTCTGGTGTTTATATTAGGGCCGGACTCGGCTGCGAATGTGTCCCATGCCTGCATTTGTTTGTTGATACGGAACTGGTCCAATGTCTCATAAAATTTCAAGATTTCACGGTCATCGGGTAGCATCTGTTTGACGAACTCGTAATTTTCTTTGAGCACATAGAGCTGACTTTTCAGTGCCGTCAACTGTGCTTTTTTGGTTTTGGCTTGATTTATTTCTTGCAGCACACCATCCTGCTGTATCTTGACTTGATCTATCTCTTCATAATCCATGTAGCTAAGGAACGCAAACAGGGCAAAAACCAGAATTCCTCCTACTATGGATAGAATGTTGATTT
Organism: Planctomycetota bacterium; assembly: GCA_020057085.1. Taxonomy (GTDB): domain Bacteria; phylum Planctomycetota; class Uabimicrobiia; order Uabimicrobiales; family JABWCH01; genus JAGVGO01. The sequence goes on from JAGVGO010000248.1 coordinate 12,279, forward strand.
GTTTTTCTGTCATTTTGGCCATAATAATCCCCTTCCGTATTCTGGTGTTATTGCCCCTGTGGCGCAGCATCCTGCATTTGCATGTGCATTTCGAGATCAAAGTTCCACGCGATGCTTTGCTCGTATCCGGTCAATGTTTGTTTGGTATATTTGGGAACGTTGATCCAAAAAAAATCGCGGAAAAAATCGGCATTTACCAGGGATTTGTGAAAAGCTGTGGCTGTTTCCAATCTCTCGGCTGCGCAGGTGGCGCCACTACGCCATGCAAATTTTGGCTTTTCACCAGGGCCGGTTGCTATAGAGCTGATGCTCAGTCCGCTCAACCACACATTAGGGTTTTGCGCCACAACCACAGATGACAGTTCATGGATTTTCCTGGAGAACGGCACACACATATCGCGGCTGCGATCGACTGCCTGTTGATGATTTTTAAAAAACTGGATGGTTTCTCCCAGATCACTGTGCTCTTTTTCATATTTGCGCAAGGCTTCTCGTTCTGCTTGCATTTCTGTAAGTTTGTTTTGCTCCGACGGAAGTAAATGAAAATGAGTAAACAAGAAAAACAGAAACGAGCTCAAAGCGAAAATGGCGCTTCCTCCCACTACGAACATTTGGGTAGAAGCAGTACCTTGCCCTGAGACTTTCCTTAGTTCTTCTGGGAGAAGATTGATGGTAATCATTATCTTGCCCCTTTCCTATCCTAAATATTCACTATGGCAACAGTTACAAAGTGCGAATACGGGAGGCTAAGCCCATTACGATAGCTAGTTGCGGAGCATTGGCTTTTAAAGCATCGACATCCACTTGGTCACTCTGAATCTCAAAGTTCTCTGTTGGATCCCAGCGGTTGATGCGTTTGCCAAATATTCTCTCAAAATCAGGTTCCAGCGAGAAAAATTGGCTCCCACCACCAGAGATATAGATTTCTTCGACTTCGCGCTCAAATTGGCTCTCGAAAAAATCAAACGACAGTGTGACTTCGTTGGCCAAATCATCAATTACTGCCGAAACAGCCTCCTGTACTTCAAGAGCAAAAACCCCTGGATCTCTTTTAAGTTTTTCGGCTTCTTCAGGTGTGACTTCCAGCTTTTTCTGGATTTCTTCTGTAAATTCGTTGCCGGCCAGATATATCTCTCTGGTAAAAAATGAAGAATTACCAATCATAATAGTGATGTTGGTTTTGCTGGCTCCTATATCAATGAGCGACACCACTTTGCCTTCCACTTCAGCACGCGGCGATAAAATATTTCTCAGCTCGAAGGCATTGCCCAGCGCAAAGCAGTCAACATCAATCACTGCCGGATAGAGGCCGGCTTCTTTCAGTAGCTGGACTTTTTGCTCGATTAGACTTTTTTTTGCTGCCACCAGTAATACTTTCATTTCAGCAGTGTTGGTAAAACCGAGAACGCTCTCGTCTAATTTTTGTGAATCCAGGACTACTTCTTCCAGGTCAAAAGGGATATATTTATCGGCCTCAAAACGGATTGCATTGGGAAGGTTTTCTTGTTCCACTGGCTGCATGGATATATAGCGCACGATCACTTCGCGTCCGGATACTGAGGTCACCACACGCTTCGCTTTTATGCCGGTTGCTTGGAGAAGCTCTGTGAGTACGCTGGAGAGAGTTTCACCATTACCGGATATTGCGGCTTGACCATATCCGGTGATGACAAACTCGCTGCCAGATTTGGCCATCTCAACGACTTTGATGCTCGATGCGCCTATATCCAGCCCCAACACCGTGTTTTTTCTTTTAAACATGCCTGCCATTCCTTTTGTTATGGAAACGATATGTTTTGTAAATTTTAGACAAGCCCCATTTTCTAAAGAATTATCTTACATTTGCGGGTGCCGTATTGCAAGTTTTTTTTCTAAAAAACATGTGCAGATTACATATACAAAGACGAAATACTGACACCTTCCATTAACTTGGTTGGCGAAATGATGCCGTAGCCGTAGAATCTGTCTTTACCGATTTCGCCCGCGTCATCCGCAGTCCGTATGAGGTGTTCACGGATACGTGCAGGTGTATCAATGGGTGTCTTGTTGTCATCGTTATTTTTGTGTTTGGCAATCAGCAGCGCCAGAACCCCACTGACAAATGGGGTAGCCATGCTTGTACCAGAAAGTACGGCATATCCGTTCTTAAGGTAAGTAGAAGTGATATCTTCGCCCGGTGCAGCTATTTCCAACTTTTCGCCATTCGAGGAGAACCAACTGCGCTTCAGATATTTGTTGACGGCGCCTACGGCGATGGCTTCAGGGTAGCGGCCAGGATAATCTATGTTGTCACTGTCGTCGTATTCGTCTCCGTCGTTGCCGGCCGCAGCCACCACGGTAATATTTTTATCATAGGCACGCTTTACTGCGGCATGCAGTTCTTCGTTGCCCATATTGCTGCCCAAAGACATGGAAATAATATCCACTCGCTCGGCAATAGCCCAGTCAATGCCTCTGATGATCCAGTCGAAGCTGCCCGAACCATTATCGCCAAGCACCTTGCCGACATATATTCTGGCGTTCGGTGCCACTCCCACCACGCCGATATCGTTGTCCGCGGCTGCAACTATACCCGCTACATGAGTGCCATGCCCAACGCGATCTTCATAGTCTTTAGCATCGGCACTGGTGAAGTTGACACCTTTCTCGATATTGATACCCAAGTCGTCATGCTTACTGACACCGGTATCGAGAATGGCAACCTTTACACCTTCGCCGCGGGATGTTTTCCATACCTCATGTACCCGTAGAGCCTTAATGCCCCAATCCATCTTCTGTTGCTTCGTGATCTCTTTCCATTCTACCAGTTTGGAATGGATGTGAATGCCTTTTTTTCTTCGCCAAAGGTTACATATGAATTTGCACATGGTTTCCTCCCGCTGTCTTGCCAAAACTATATTTGTTTAAATCAACGAGATTTCGATTTTTCTAATGTGACTAGCTCATTCCAGATGCGCTGTAAGTCGGCCAATTTGTCGAGGTATTTTTCTTTGTAAGTTTGAAACTTGTAAGAATAATCTGGATGAGCTATGATTTCTTCCAAGCCCTCGCGATCTTCCCATAGCTCCTCCATCATTCTTTCGCGTAATTTTTGCTGCAAACGCTCAATCAACTGCCGCAATTCATGCCCTTGATTGACACTTGGATGTCGAGATTCCTCTCTGTTATTGTAAGAGTTCATAGGCGCACCTAAACGAATGTTGCTTACATAGGATAGTGTTTGCGTTGGTTTTTTTTATGATGTAGGCATCCCTAACTATTGTAAGTTTGTGGGTTATAGTGTTTCGTGCTACCATTTATTGGTGCAAAGCAATTATTGGTGACAACTTATCTTAAAAATTCTAACTTTTTTTTATGACAATGTCAAAAGAAATTCAACACACCACAGAAATTCAATGCAGCTTGTCTAAGGCGTCCGGCGAAAAATAAAATACCCATTTCGCTCATTTTTTGTTTACTTCTTTTTTTGCAAGTCTTTGACCATGTCGCTCACTACCTGGCCAAATATCACTGCTTGAGAATTCTTCTGTTTGCCATCCTGCAAAATATCGGCAATCTCGTGCAGTGTATAGTCACGCAGCAGCTTGGGCGGCTCTTGCAACAATTTCCGGAACTTTACTTCGCCGCTCACTGTTTGGAACGCCGGATCTTGCCGCGTCTGCTCAGGCAGATGCCAGCCAAGCTCCAGTGCCCGGCAGAGGTGTGCATACACTTTGTCTCGCCAACGCGCCTCTTTTTTTACGAGTTGGGCGGCGAGCATGGCCGCCGCATAGTGGTATTGCATGTTGCCGGGAGACAGGCCGAGGGCACTCTCCATGTCGGCAAAACTTTTTTCGCACCAGGCGAAAAAATTGTCGTTATCGTAGAGCGTTTTACGGTAATACGCAACGGCACGCCGGTAATACAGTTCGGCAGAAGGCAATTTATCCATGCGCAACAGGTGCTGCTCCATGGTATCCACGCCCACTTTGGCAGAAATGAGAAACAACAACTGCAGAGAGAGCGGATTGCCGATTACCTGGCGCGTTAGTTGCGGCAGCTTTTGCTTCAATTCTGCATCCGTTTCCAGGCACGACAGGAGGTTTTTGCTACTGGCCGAATAATAGCTGACGATACTATGTGAAAACATTTGCTGTCTTCTGCCGCTATACTGGTTGATGAGATTTTCTATGGTCTCTATCACCATCTTGGGCATCTTGCGGGCGGCGGCTGGGGCCGTGAAGAGGTCGTCGTAGTGAGACAAAGCGGGCACTAGATTGTTGAGCAGGTAGAGTACCCGTAGCTCTGGCGAATTTCGCTCCATGCCCATGTTGTTCATGAGATAATCCCATAGTTTTTGCAGTGCGCTTTGCGCCTCTTCGAGCTGGCCTGTTTTGACCAGTATCAGGACATGAGTGAGTTCGACGAGACCCATTATCTGGGCCGAACTGCCGTACAGTTCAAGTAGCGGGAGAATTTTTTCGCCTGCTTTTTTCGCTTCGCCGTCCTGCAGATACAATAATCCAAGTACGCTCAACTGCGCCTGCACGATGGCATTTTTACGTTTGGGCTGATCTTGCGCCGGCCAGGCCAGGTATTTTTCCAATTCCTGCTTGGCTGCTGATCTCTTGCTCGCATCGCTTTGGGCCAAGAGACATAGCGTGTAATGCCAGTGTGCCTCGTGCGACCAGCTTGCGCTGGCGTCGGCAACCGAGGCAAAAGCACGGTGGTAGGCATGTTCGGAAGCGGCGAAATCACCGAGTAAGGCATATATCTGGCCAAGTGCCCACCATATTTCCGACTGCCAAGGCTCCCAGCGTGCCGCTTCGGTAAAAGATTGGATGGCTTTTTCCAGATAGGCAGGACCGCTTTCCGGTATCTCTTCGAGCAACCCCAGATCCATGTAAATTTTGCCTTGCCAGAAAGGTACCTGACTGCGCAACAAAGACGAATGGATGGTTGCAAGCATCTGCAGCGACCGCTGGTACATTTCCACCCCCTGGCGGTATTTACTGGCATCCTGCGGACGAGAGCGTGTAGCAAGACTGGGGGTGAGCGCAAAATTGAGGAAAGAGTGACGGTGTTGTGCAATTTGTGTTTTTTCCTGGGCGATGACGGTTTCGAACAGCACACACATTTGGCGGCAGCACAGCGCCTCCTTGTTGCTTTCTGCCGGAAAACTTACAGCCAGCTCCTGCAGTAGTTTTTGCAGTTTGTCCGCATCTTTTTCATCGCCTGCCTGCCACAGGGCAAAACATAGCTCGGCCAGATAATAACTGGCAAGGAAGTTGGTTTCTTTTGCTTTGTTGCGGTTTTTTTCATAATAAATTTTGGCCAGTTGTCGTTGTTCGCTGGCAATGGTGGTGCCTGACAACAAGTGATAGATACGGGCGAGCAAGAAGTAAGCCGGCGCGAAGGTGTAGTCTTCAAGGCAAATGGCATGCAGACGCCGCAAGCACTGCGCGAGAATTGCCTCTGAAGATTCCAGATTGTTGAGCAGTGCCAGTGCCTGGTTGTATTCGACCAGCGCCAGGTTATATTCCAGTTCTACGGCGTTTTGCAATTTTTTCAGCTCTTCCTGCATCTTCTCGCTTGAGCTGTCCTGGCTGGCCGCTTTCCCTTTTTCGAGGGTAAGGGCGAAATGGAGCTGCCAGCGCCGCCAGTCGTGCCTATCGGCATCCGTCAAATCCTCAGCGGGTATCACTTGTAGCGCGTCGCTGATTTTGTTTTGCAGGTACTGCTGCACATAGATGGCCGGGTTTTGTGCAAGCGAGCGATAACCCAGTTGCTCACCGGGTGTTTGCAGCAGATAAACGTGTTTGATGCCGGCGAGATGTCGCTGCGCGTTTGGCAGCAATATTTCCTGGAAAAAAGTGGGCGACGGCGGCCATTGCGGCGACAGAAAACGCTGGTAATCGTTGGCCAACTCGCCATAGACGGCGAACATATTCGGATAAGAGTCGAGCAGTCGCCGGTACTCCTGCCATTTGTGGAAAAGCATGTCGTCATACAGCAGCCACGATTTAAACACCTGGTTGTCGTGGTTGAGCCGCGTCGGCTGGGGCCAGTCGGCGCGCAGTCTTTTGCCTTCGGCGCAAGATCGCCGTCTTGCTGCCAGCAAATCTTGCGTGCTGCGCAACAGCTCGCTGTGTGTTTGCACGGCGACGGCAAAATTTTGCCACCATTTTTCCCATTCCTGCCGCGCTGTCTCTTTACGTTCGTTGAGGCGCAGTTCTTGCAATTTGCGCTCGCCGCTCTGTTTGTTCCACACCACTCCGCTGGCGGCAACAAGGCACATGAGAAAAAACATGGCAATCGCCGCTTTGTGGCTGCGCACTTTTTTCCATTGACGATAGAAAGTACCGCTGGGATGTGCCGACAATACTTCACCGTTAAAAAAACGTTCAATGTCTTCAGCCATCGCCCTGGCGGTGGTGTAACGGCGTGCCGGCTCTTTTTCGAGTGCCTTCATACAGATGGTTTCGAGTTCTGCCGAGATTTTCTTGTTGCGCTGGCGCGGCGGGACCACCTCTTTGTGCATGATGTTGTAGATGACATGGACGGGGGAAGCGCCGTCTACCACAGGGCAACCGGCAATCATCTCGTAGAGGATAGCGCCGAGCGCATACACATCGGTTGCCGGCGAAATCAGGCGATGGTTGCCTTCCGCCTGCTCCGGCGACATGTAACGTGGCGTTCCCAGTAGCTCGCCGCTGGCGGTCAGTTCCTTGCCGAGCTTGATGTTTTTGGCCAGGCCGAAATCCATAACCACCGGTCGTTCAGTGCCCTTTTCGATCATGATGTTGCCTGGTTTGAGGTCGCGGTGGACGATGCTGTTTTCATGTGCATAATCAATCGCCAGAGCCACTTTGCGGATAATCTCAAGTGCCTTGCGATTGCTGGGTCGCCCTTTTTTTATGGACGAAGCGAGCGATTCGCCTTCGATGAAGTCCATAACGATGTAATCGCTGTCACCCTCGATGGCGACATCGTGTACGGCAATGATGTTGGGATGGCTGAGGCGGGCGGTGAGCTTTGCTTCGGCGATGAATCGCTGCCGTTCCTTGTCACCGAAATTTTTGTTGCGCAGCATGACCTTGATCGCCACCACCCGATCGAGCTGCCGGTGGTAAGCCTTGTACACCTTGCCCATGCCGCCGCAGCCTACTTCCGTGAGCAACTGGTAATGGCCGAGCTGTAGCGGCGTGTCGGCACCGGCTGACGACTTGGTGGAAGGCACTGCCACTGTTTGGTTGGCACTCTCCGACAACTGTATCGTCTCTTGGCCGCTGTCGCGCATCTCTTGGCTTATGCCTCGCATCTCTCGACCGCTAGAGAGCGTCTCTTGGTCTACGGTTGGTGCTGGCAACACCTGCGTCACGTCGGGAAGTTGTGCATCTATTGCCGTTTCATCGGGCGACGGCGGGTGGCTATTCGCATCGCTGCCCCCCGCGTTCGGCTGCCCGCGACCGAGCGTGGCGGGCAAAGAAATGCTTGCTTGTATGGCGGCACGCAATATTTCGTATTCTGCCACGTCCAGCCTGCCTTCCCGGTACAGTCGCCCGGCAGTCTGTTCGGCAAATTTTTCACTGATAAAGCCTTTCACCAACGCCAAGAGCCATATTTTTTCGGGCTGATGGATGAGCGAAACAATGTGTGCCTGCAACAGGTTTTCGCTTTGTTCTTTGCTCAGATAGCCGGCCTGACGCGCAGATTCTATGAAACAACAGGTGGCGAACAAAAAGCGCAGATGGTGTAACTGCGCCGGTGTGATGTCCAGGCGTTTTACATACTCTTCGGCCGACATGTCGCTCATGTCCAACTGGCGAAGGACTGAGGCTGCCACATATCCCAATTGTTGGGTGAAATAGGCAAACCACTGGGTGCGCAGATTCATAGTTTCCTTACCAATTGTTATCGTGTTTCAGGTGCTGTAGATGCCATAGATATTTATTCAAACATCTTGCCAAACGAAATACAAGAAATTTTCTCAGACGGTTCAGACGGTTTCAAAATTTCGCTTTTAGAACCTGCGGAATGGAGGCATGTAGGCATAAAATCGCTTGCAAAATAACCGTTTTGTGTGATATGCTAATCAATACGAAAATGTTCGTGTCTGCAATCCATTCCATTATCCATCATACTGCAAAAGGCAAAAAGACAATGAAGAAAAACAATGTCGAATTTTTGAGTGACGCGCAACTCCGCACAGAAATGTCGAGATGTGAGTTTTGTGAGGAAAAGCCCTGTAAAGATGCGTGTCCGGTAGATTGCTCGCCTGCCGATTTTATCATGGCGGCCAAGGTTTCTGGCAAGAGCGACGTGCGACGTGCGGCCGTGATCATCATGGGCAGCAACCCGCTCGGCGGTATCTGCGGTGCGGTTTGTCCCGATTACCACTGCATGAAGGCATGCAGCCATCGCACCTTCGATCATCCCATCAACATCCCCATGGTGCAGGCCACGCTAGTACAGAAAGCCAAGGAACTGGGCGGCATCCCGCCGTTCTTGCACGCCAAAGCCAACGGCAAAAAGATTGCCGTGGTCGGTGGTGGCCCGGCCGGACTCGGTGCCAGCGCAGTACTGGCGCAGAAGGGGTACGAGGTGGTGATTTTCGAGAAAGAGCAGAATCTCGGCGGCATGTGCAATCTCATCCCCGACTTCCGCCTCAACAAGAATGTACTCGGCAGCGACCTGGAATTTGCCAGGGGACTGGGCAAGATCAGTGTCACTTGTGGCAAAGCGGTAAGTGACGTGAAAGGTCTTCTCAAAGAGGGTTTCGCCGCCGTCATCGTGTGTATCGGCCTCGACAAGCCGTACACCTTGAATATCAAAGGCGAAGAACTGGCCATGGCCTGGGACAAGTACCTGGCGACAGCAAAAAAGGTCGCCGTGCAAGGCAAGCGCGTGGCGGTGATCGGCGGTGGCGCCGTGGCCGTGGATTGTGCTGTGGCCGCGAAGAAAGAAGGTGCCGAGTGTGTGGAGATGATATGCCTCGAAAAGCTCGATGAAATGAACCTGACAGCCCATGAACGCGAAAGCATACTCGAAAACGGCATAGCCGTGAACGGCCGCACCAAAGTGCGAGAGATCGTGTACGACGGCAAGAGAATAGAGGCTTTGGCGACGGTGCATGTGATCTTGCCATCCGGCAAAAAATTCCATCCGCGTGAGATGCTGGATGACAAAGAGACGAGCGCAGCCAGGCGCGAGTTCGACTTGGTGATCATCGCCATCGGCAGCAAATCGAGCATGAAAGCGGACAACACGCCCAACGTGTTCTATGCCGGTGACATGGTAAACGGCCCAACCACTGTGGTTGAGGCGGTCGCTGCCGGCAAGAATGCGGCGCTCGAAGCGCATGCACTACTGAGCGGCGAAAAAAAACCGGAGATCACCAAAAAAACCAAGAGCCACGTGGTGCTGGCCGGCAATAATTTACAACCGGTATCGCTCGAAAGCGACTTCTTCGGCCGCAAGATACTCTCGCCGTTTCTGCTGTCCGCTTCACCTGTGTCCGACGGCTATGCACAGATGAAGAAGGCCTACGATGCCGGCTGGGCCGGCGGTGTGATGAAGACCGCCTTCGACGACGTGGCGATTCATATACCGTCCGAGTACATGTTCGTCCTGAGCGATTCCACCTACGGCAACTGCGATAACGTGTCGGGTCACACGCTCGATCGCGTGTGCAAGGAAATCGAGCGTCTGGTTGACGAGTACCCTGACCGCCTTACCCTGGCATCTACGGGCGGCCCGGTCAGCGGCAATGACAAGAGCGACCGCAAAGGCTGGCAGTCGAACACGCAAAAGCTCGAAAAATCGGGCGTCATGGGTATCGAGTACAGCCTCTCCTGCCCGCAAGGCGGCGACGGTACCAAGGGCGACATCGTGTCGCAGGATGCCGAACTTACCGCCAAGATCGTTGACTGGGTGATGGAAGTGAGCGACCCGCAAATCCCGAAGCTGTTCAAACTCACAGCCGCTGTCACCGCCATCTACCCGATCATTGACGCCATGCGCAAGGTGTTCGCCAGGTATCCCAACAAAAAGGCTGGCATCACACTTGCCAATTCCTTCCCGTGCATGGCATTTCGCAAAGGCCACAAAAAGAGCTGGGAAGAGGGCGTGGTGCTTGGCATGTCGGGCGAAGGCGTGATCACCATCAGCAACCTGACGCTGGCCAAGGTGTCCAACATGGGTGTCACTGTCTCGGGCAACGGCGGGCCGATGGATTACAAGACGGCAGCCGATTTTCTGGCGCTCGGCGCCAAGACCGTGCAGTTCTGCACCATCGTCATGAAACTTGGCTACGGCATTGTCAGCGACCTGCATTGCGGGCTTAGCTATCTCATGCAAGAGCGCGGCTACAAGACGGTGCAACAACTGATCGCTTGTGCTTTGCCTGCCCCTGTCACCGGCTTCATGGAACTCTCCGCCAAGAAGAAAGTGTCGCAGGGCATCCGCGATTTATGCCAGCATTGTGGTAACTGCACTCGCTGTCCGTATCTGGCCATTTCTCTCGATCAGGACAAGATTCCGGTGACTGACGCCGCACGCTGCATCGGCTGCTCGGTGTGTGCCCAGAAATGCTTCGCCGGTGCCCTCTACCTGCGCGACCGCACCGAAACGGAACTGGCGATGCTGCAGGAAAAGTAACCGAAACATGGTCCGACAAATCAGACTTGCCCGACAAGTCTGATATAAAATTTGTGTTTCAGAATTTTTTGCGCCCATGCAGAATGGCTCTTGACATGGCCGCAACGGCATGGTATAATACAAAAAATCAGCCAGAGTGGCGAAATTGGCATACGCGTCAGACTCAAAATCTGATGACCGAAAGGTCGTGTGGGTTCAAGTCCCTCCTCTGGCATAACCACCGAAAATTTTTTCACGACTGAAAATTTTTTCATTCAGAAGTCCAGGGCTTTGTTACAAAGTTCTGGACTTTTTTTTAAACACATACCTATCCTGTCAACTAACCCCCGCTTAGAATGTTGGCTCTGCTCACTGCGTGAGCAGTTTTGCCGAGGGGCAAAAACGCCAGCATTCTTGAAGCGGGGGCTTGCGG
>JAGVGO010000285.1 GCA_020057085.1 Planctomycetota bacterium
ATTTTGATTTTTTGCACATGCATCAATTTTTATGTTGAAACTTTAGTGCATATAACACAAAAACATTGATTTCTCGCCCAAAATTGTTATAATGACACAAAAATAAAATTCCCAGAATGGAGTGTCTTTGTGTCTGGCACGCTTTTACTCATCAGAATTCTTTTCGTTATCATTACGGCAAGCACTGCGTATCAAATTTCGCTGGCTATGTCTGCCACGCCGCCGTTTTCCATGGTCAATATCATAAGTATTGTCTTGGGTGCTTTGTTTGCAGTGTTTGTTATCTGGATTGAACTTAAATATGCCGTACGTTTTATCGTAGGGGTTTTTACCGTTATCCTGGGTCTGTTAATCGGTTTTATCGCTTCCTATCTTTTTATCCAGGGGCTTTCGCTCATTCCCCACATTCGTATTTTGCGGCATAGTATTCCACCGACAATTTTAAACACCATACAGGAAGCCTTGGAAGTGTGCGTCACCTTTTTCTTCTGCTATATGGCCGTTGCCATCCAGTTCCGCACGCAACATCGTTTCAAGCTGCTGATTCCGTTCATTGACCTGACCAAAGAACAGTTTGAACGCGCGCTCATCCTCGATACCAGTGTCATCATTGACGGACGTATCATCACCTTGTGTGAAAACAATATTTTGCGTGGTACTTTGGTGGTGCCTAAATTCGTGTTGAACGAACTGCAAACCATAGCCGATTCTTCCGACAAACGCAAAAGAATGCGCGGCAGGCGAGGCTTGGAAATGTTGGCAGAGCTGCAAAAAAAGAATTCCTTGAAAATCCGCATAGATAGCGAACTCTTGCCACAAATCATCGGGGTGGATGAAAAATTGATCGCTCTGGCGCAGAATATGCAAGGGATTCTCGTTACCAATGACTACAACCTGAAAAAGGTAGCCGAACTACACCATATCGAAGTGATCAATCTCAATGTCGTCGCCAACTCCTTACGTTTACCGGTGTTGCCAGGTGATACCCTGAATGTACAGATTATCCGCGAAGGCGAGGAATACACGCAAGGGATAGGATATCTGGAAGACGGCACCGTGGTGGTTGTGGAAAACGGCCGTCACCTGATCGGCAAGAACGCAGAGGTGGCCATCACCAACGTATTGCAAACGAATGTAGGCAGAATGGTATTTGGCAAACTGCATGAAAAATAGAATAGTCTGGACCATTCTATGGCTGGTAGCCACCCCATATTTGGCGGCACAGAGCAAGTTGCAAGCCATGCTCGACAGCAGTTACCGCTACTGGCAAAATTTATTGTGCGAACAGCCGTTCATTTTACTGGTCGGCTGTATGCTCGGTTGTCTCGTATTGTCCGGCTTTGCCTGGCTATTACGTATGTTGTGGAGAGGCCCGTGTCGTGATGGCAAGTTCGACGAGCCAGCGTGGGGAATTGTCGAATTGGTATTCGGTATCTGGCTCTACCTCTCGGTATATTTACTGGTGCCTGGTATCATTGACTGGAAGAACGTCCCGGAGACCACGGTCTATCTCGTCTATCTGTTCAACAATACACTGTTTACGTCCGGTTTTCTTGGTCTCCTCTGGCTGCGACATGTTGCGAACTCGTACAACTTGGGCTGTCGGCCATTTACCAGACAAACATTTTTCGCCGCTACTCTCGGCTACTTCTTGTTCTTGCCGTGGTACCTTGCCGCTTACATCCTCTCGCAGTTGGTGTGTGGCTACTTCGGTATGCCGCCACGGGCGCAAAAAATTGCCGAGTTGCTGCTTGCAGCACAAGGTCTTTCCTGGTATCTTGGGCTTTTTACCGTAGTCGTAGCCGCTCCACTATTTGAAGAATTCATCTTCCGTGTCTTTTTCTATACCATGCTACGCAAAATGATAGGAATACCGCGAGCGGTTATTGCCTCGGCACTGGTATTTGCTTTAATCCATTGGGAACCTGGAAATGTCTTTGTCGTAATGCCCATCTTTGTACTCGGCATCTTCCTGGCCTTGCTATATGAAAAAACTCAATCGCTATGGGCTGCCGGTTTAGCCCATGCCTGTCACAATGGGCTCACCATGGCCTATTTATGCTGGATGTTGTAGGTGTTGTAAAGGAGAAGCATGCGCGCGATATTCAAGCTGGAATATTGGTGGGCCTGGCTTGCCATTATCATCGGCGTACGTTTGCTGGCGGCACTCTTTATGTCGCCACCGCCGGCACTGCCGAGTCTCACGGTTGACCATTTATTGCCGCTCGCCGCACAGAGTGACGATGCGGAAGTGAGAGAACTGGCATGGCTTTCGCTGCGCCAGGTCGCCATCCGCTATCCGGAGGAACGGACGCGCATGCTAACAGTTCTACAAAAAGACCTGCGGGCGGCAAGCAACAGCCAGATCGTGGCGTGGCGGCTCTCGCACGACCCTGAAGTGGTGTTGCAGGAAGTGGCGCGTAACTATCGCCACGACTGGAGTGAGTATGTGCGGCTGTCAATGCTGGTTTTGTGTGGCAGTGGTGTCCTGTTTTTTGCCATCGTTGTCCCTGTGTTACTTTGTATGGCGGGCGGTCGCCATGGTCTGCGCAAAGCTTTTGGTCGCCGCGTTTGGAGCTTGCTCATCACCATCCATCTATTGCTGGGTGCCAGCCTGAGTTTAGCCTGCGGCGGTTTTTTGCCGCTATGTGTGGTACAAATTGTCTGGTGCGGATGCGGACTGTTAGTGCTGTGGCGGGTACTCCATGCAGGCATGCTAGTAGTGATACTGGGAATTCCGCAGCACCGTATGTCGCAGCTTTTTTTTGCGGCAAGCGGGCTGGCAGTACTCTCACTTTTACCCTATCTTTATCAGACGCCACAGCCTACCCATCCGTTGCCGCCACAGCAAATCATGGAAGCGATGCGCCAGGCAGCGCAGAGTCAGCAAAAGAACGTCGTGCCTATCTTGCTCAATATATTGCAATATCACAGTCCTTCCTATACAGTGGCAATGGAAAAACAAATTCAGCAGGAAGCGATTGCCACTCTGGGTGTCCTCGGTGACGAAACGACAGTCACCGCACTCTTCTCGTTTCTCAATAGTCAACAGCCAGAGCTACAAAAAGCGACACTGCGTGCACTTATGCAGATATGGCAAAGAAGTGCGCACAAGTAATTTCATAAAATCATGGCAAGGAAACCCCGGAAACCCCGAAGTCTTTAGCTTCGGGGATGAATTGCCATCCTCTTTACTCCTCCTGCTTTCTCATCATTTCAATTTCTACTTCTCTTCGGCCTCCACCATGTTTTCATTCGTCGTTGCTGCCGGGCGACCGGGCGAATTTATTTTTGACTATTTTCCGGCAAATGGTACAATAAAAAATACTTGTGTATTCACGGCTTGAGGCATCAAGCAGATTGGGTAATTATTTTTTTCCACGTGCACAAGGCGATGCCCTGCGCCTGCCGACTACACAAAAGATGACGGCTACAGTTGGCAAAGCTATTTTTTCAGAGGAAATCTCATGGCTTCACTAGACCCCTTCTTTGGACAGATTGCGATTCAGAAGCAACTTATAAATCTGGAACAACTCGACGAATGTTTGCGCCTGCAAAAAAGAACATATCCTCCGCGGAGAATCGGGGAAATCCTGGTGGAAAAGAAATATTTAAAGCTAGAGAATGTCGAGGAGATTCTTGTCGTACAGGAGAAACAAAAAGGCAAGGAAGATTCTGTGCTGGTGGACGACGAAAGCCTGGAAAAAAATGTCATCGCCAAGGGCTATGTGTCACAACGCCAGGTCAAAGACGCCAAAAAAGTCCAGGAAACATTGCACCAGCAAGGTAAAGAGTTGAGTCTTGGCGAAGTGCTGATTTCGCGTCGGCTCATCACCCTGACCCAGCTCAAACGGTTACGTGCCGAAGGCGAGATAGAAGAGGGGGGCGAAGAAAAATTTCCGGAAATCGAAGGGTATGCAATCGAAAAAAAGATTCGCAAGGGTGGTATGGGCACGGTCTATATGTCACGACAGATCAGCATGGACCGCATCGTCGCCCTCAAGGTGCTGGCACCGGAACTGGCGGATGACAAAACCTATGTGGAACGCTTCGTCACCGAAGCCAAGGCAGTGGCCCAGCTCAACCACGAGAACATTGTCGCCGGCATTGACGCCGGACAATCGAAGGGCTATTATTTCTTTGCCATGGAATTTATCAACGGCGAGACGATCCTCGAAGTGATGCGCCGTGAAAAAACGCTGTCGGTGCCGTTTGCCCTGATGGTGACATACCAGACGACCAAGGCGCTCGAACATGCCGCCAAGCACAACATCATCCACCGCGACATCAAGCCGGGCAATATCATGATGAACCAGCTCGGTGTTATCAAGTTGTGCGACCTCGGTTTTGCCAAGGTGTCTAACATTGACCTGCTCACCAAGAAAGGGACGACTCTGGGCACGCCGTACTATATGTCGCCGGAGCAATGTCGTGGACTCGACGACATTGATACGCGCAGTGACATTTATTCGCTTGGTGCTACGCTCTATCACGTGCTGATCGGACGTGTGCCGTTCACCGGCAAGACGGCATCGGAAATTTTGAAGAAGCACCTGGTGGAAGATCTCGTCATTCCGCAAGAATATCGCGCCGCCATGGGCGAGCAGGTATGCCACATCATCGAACGGATGATGGCGAAAAATCGTGAAGACCGCTATGAAACGCCACGCGCCTTGCTCGATGAACTCGAGGCGGTGATGGCTCGCTTCCAGGCGCCAAAGATTCTCATTGTCTACCCGACCGGCTGCTTTGCTGCCAACGACATTGCGCTCCTCATCGCCGAAGGCGCCTACATCGAGGGCATCAAGGTGGAGCTGGTCAAGGGCGAGGATGTCACCGCCGATCAGTTGATCCAGGCGGGTGCCATCACCATCGGTTCGAGCACAGCCAGCAGTAACCTGTCCTCCGACATCCGAGGTGCGCTCGAAATCATGACTCGCTTTCCCAACGACATGCGCAGTAAGCTGGGCGCGGCCTTTGTCGCCCACACGCCGCCCAACAAACCAATCGTCGGCAGCCAGCAGCTACACACTATCTTGCAGGTGATGATGGATCTCGGCATGCTGGTGAAGGCCAACTTCGATGGTGTACTGGCCGGCCAGAAAATACTCGACGACCCGGAAAGCGAAGAGGCGGAAAAATGCCGTCGCCTGGGGCACGAACTGGCGCTCACCATCCTGCATATCACTGCCGGCAAGCAGACTATAAATAGAGCGAGTATGAAAGCAACCAGCTAGCATTAGGAGAAGCGCATGCCCATCTACGAATACCGCGCTTTGGGCAAGGACGGTAAAAGCAAGACCGGCATCCTCGATGCCGACACGCCGAAAGACGCACGCAATAAATTGCGCGGCCAGGGCATTCATGTCATCGCCCTGGTCGAGATACAAGGGGTCAAGCAGAGCCGCCGACTGCCGTTTTTCGGTCGGCGCAATCTCGCCGACCTGGCCATGGTCACACGCCAGCTCGCTACCCTGCTCGAATCAGGCATTCAGTTACGCGAGGCCATTGGCGCACTCATCGAGCAGATCGAAGACAGGTCGCTACAGACTGCTTACCGTGACATACGTGAAAAAATCACCGGCGGTAAGTCGTTTGCCGATGCGCTGGGCGATCACCCGTTCTACTTCAACCCGCTCTATGTCAACATGGTGCGTGCCGGTGAAGCGGCGGGTACGCTCGATGCTATTTTGAACAAAGTGGCCGATTACCTGCAGGCACAGACTCGCATGCAAGGCAAGATTTCCGCCGCCCTGGCTTACCCTCTCGTCATGGTGGTGATCGGCACCGGCGTCGTCATTTTCCTCATGACCTTTGTCGTGCCCAAGATCACCAATGTGCTCTTGTCGCAAGGCAAAACACTGCCGCTGCCGACCGAGATACTGGTTGCAATCTCCAATTTTCTGCTCAACTGGTGGTGGCTGCTCCTGGGCGTGGCGATCAGTCTCTACATCGCCTACCGCCTTGTCAAGGCCACTACCTGGGGCAAACGCCAGTACGATCTGTTCATGATCTCACTGCCGGTGCTTGGCATTTTGTTCAAGAAGCAGGCGGTATCGCGCTTCGCCATCACCTTTTCCACCCTGTTGCAATCGGGTATTCCGGCGCTCGAATGTCTGCACATTTTGCGTAACGTGGTTGACAACGAGATCATGGCCGAGACGCTTGACGAGGTGTCGAAGACCATCATCGAAGGTGGCGAGATCGCCGCACCTTTGCGCCGGAGCAAGGTATTCCCGCCGCTCGTCGGCTACATGATCGCAGTGGGCGAAAAGGCCGGACGGCTCGAACCGATCCTCACCAAGATCGCCGAAGCTTACGACGAAGAGATCGAAGTGACATCGCAGAAAGTGACTTCACTCCTCGAACCGCTCATGATCGTGACACTTGCCGCCATCGTCGGTTTCATCGTGCTGTCCATCATCCTGCCGATCATGGAACTGAGCCAGATATAGGCATACGGCAAGAGGAAATTTATTGCAAAACCCGACCTTCGGTTGTAAAGTGAAGGAAAACAAATTTTCAGAATTTTAGGAGAATGGTATGATGCAAAGAAGAGTATATCTCATACGAGGTTTTTCGCTGTTGGAAGTCATGGTGGTCATCGTCATCATCGGCATGCTCGCCAGCGTGGTGACGGTGGGCGTCATGGGCCACCTGGCAAAGGCCAGAGTGACGACGACGGAAGCGCAGGTCAAAGAGTTCACGAAGGCGCTCGATTTGTACAAGATGGATACCGGCAGCTACCCCACCAGCAGCCAGGGACTGAAGATTCTGACGGATGCCAAGAAAGGCACCGAACCATATCTCGTCCAGATTCCGAATGACGCCTGGGGCAATCCATATCGCTATCGCTCGTTGGGCGCTACCTATGACATCATCTCGTACGGCGCCGACGGGCGTGAAGGCGGCGAAGGGTACGATGCCGACATCAAGTCGTCCACCCTGGGACAAAAACAGAAGTAATCGCTGAAAGCGCGTAATAAAACAGCCCAGGGCAACGCCCGAATGGCACTAAGTTAATGACTTAGTTATAAGAACGAAAATGGGTTACGTCACCTCTTCCCTGGCGGGAGATTCTCTCATGAGAGTCAAGCAAAAAATTCAAAATTTTTTTAAATTTAGTTACCGACAGGGAGCGAGACTTTACTGGGATCAAAGGC
>JAGVGO010000198.1 GCA_020057085.1 Planctomycetota bacterium
CGGGATTTCTACACACGCATCAGCCAACTGTCAACCGTGAGCGAACAATAAAACTGCCACGAAACTTGTGGGTACAAAACAGCCCGCCAGGGGAGAGGTTATAGGCTCGTACTCTTGTACTTATTTCAAAAAAGTTACTTTGCCCCCTAATTATTGGATACGCCCATAGAGTGATATTCGTCTATCTAGTCTGCCACACCGTTGCATTCAGATTCCAGTGATAAAAAATTTTCTTGTATTCCTTGGCATGTACCAGCACATGAGCCGCCTGCGGGAAAAAAACTGCCGCCACCTGGGCAATGATGGATGGACGTACGGTGACAAGAAGGTGTGGTACGCCACGAGCAATTATATTGTGTACGTCTTCGGCCCAGCCGCCGCCGTGTAGTTCCATTGGCCCGATCTCGTCAATGACGGCGAGATCCGTACTGTTTTCGCGGGCTCTGGCCAGTGCGGCATGGCCCAGCTTCAATCCTGCGTCGTAAAAACCGAACGAACCGGCTCTGACTGCCGATGGATAGTTGCGTTGCGCAAGCGGCATACTGTCACCAGTAGCCAGATCAATGATGGTGAACGCCGAGCGGCGGTTTTCTGCAAATTCACCGGGCGCGACAATGCCGCTTACGCGCCAATTCGCCTGCCACGCTTTTTGCGCACAACGGAGGGCGGCGGTGGTTTTGCCGCTGCCTTGCTCGCCGAACAATAAAACGATGTCCATGCTTCATCCTTCAGTTTCATTTGAAAAACGGGTTCCCGCCAGGGGCTGAGACGACATTACCACTCCACCTGTTTTTTGTGCTGGCGGTTGAACATCTCCGTGCTACGCGCCTTGGAGACAGCCACATCGTAGGTGATCTTGCCTTGCTGGTAGAGATCGAGCAGGTTCTGGTCCATGGTACTCATGCCGTCTTTCTTGCCGATCTGGATGGCGCTGTAAATCTGGTGGATATTGTTTTCGCGGATCATGTTGCGGATGCCGACCGTGACCACCATGATTTCAAAGGCCAGCGTGAGTCCTTTGCCGCCGGCGACCGGCAACAGATCTTGGGCTACGACACCCTGGAGGCAGTTGGCGAGCTGCAGAACGATCTGTTGCTGTTGTTCAGAAGAGAAGACCCCGACAATTCTCTCCACTGCCTGTGAGACATTGGGCGTGTGCAGGGTGGCCATTACCAGATGTCCGGTTTCAGCGGCGGTAAGAGCTGTGCTGATGGTTTCCATATCGCGCATTTCACCGATGACGATGATGTCAGGGTCTTGCCTGAGTACATGGCGCAGCGCGCGTGAGAACGAGATGCAATCGGTGTGTACTTCCTGCTGTACAATGAGAGCTTTCTTGCGCTGGTGTACATATTCGATAGGATCTTCGATGGTAACGATCTTGCAGCGCCGTTCGCGGTTGATGAGATCAATCATGTAATTCAGGGTGGTAGTCTTGCCGACACCTGTAGGGCCAGTGATGAGCACAAGGCCGTTGGGCTTGCGCGCGAAATCGTCAATGATCGGCGGCAGATGCAGCTCTTCGGCCGATTTCATTTCAAGGGCGCACAGACGAATGGCCATCTCCGGCGAATTGTTCTGAAAATAGACCGTAACGCGCAGCCGGCCGGCAGTCGCATCCTCCATGGAAAAACACAGTTCCTTTTGCTCCACCAGGTGCTTTTTCTGTTCTTCGTTGAGCAGGCCATAGGTCATAGTGCAGCAATCTTCGCGGCTCAGTTTGTCGGAGTTGGCCAGAATGATCTCGCCGCTGACGCGAAAAGCAGGCGGCAGACCGGCAATGAGATGGATGTCCGAGGCGTTCTCACGCCGCGCAGCTTTAAGAATGGTGACAAAATTTACAGGCATAAATTCCTCTCATTGTAATGCTTTTGGAGAATGTGTCGGGCATGTGCCCTCTATATGTTACTAAATCGCCCTCGATTACTCCAAACTTTTTTTCAAAAAATTTTCATTCCCTCTGCAAAAAATTTTACGCCATCTTGCCAAACAGGTGCAAATGTGGTACAGTGTCTAAAATGTTAGGCAGACTTTGCACGAGCGAATGGTCCATTTTCATAGAAGCTAAAATATGAACACCAAAACAACCGGTTTTACACTCGTCGAAGTGCTGGTGGTGATCGCCATCCTGTCCATGATTCTTGGCGTGAGCAGCGCTTTTTTTACCTACTTCGACCGCAAGTTCATCTTGCAAAGCAGCGTCTCACAACTTGCCACTTTGTGCAAAGCGGCACAACACCGCGCCAGACAGGAACAAGCGGCGGTCTATCTCTACCAGGTGCAAGGCTGCGTGGAACTGTACGGAAGCCGCCTCATGGGTTCTTGGCATGGCGAGGATCTTGTCACCACTGGCGCTTTCAACCGCCATGCCAGGCTAGAGGGAGTGTCCCTGTCGCCCGGCAAGATAGGCAAGGCTCTGCAGTTTACCTTGGGCAAAAGCAAAATGGAGTGTCCGGTGGATGCTGTGGCCATGCGGCACGGCTTTATGCTCACTCTCTGGCTCTTCCCGCAACGTCCACCGGCCAACACGGTAGAAACTATCTATCGCGCAGGTTTTTTGCAGATACACATCGGCAGCGACGCGCTGCTCATCGTGGAGCATCGGGGGGACAAATGCACCACCTCCGGCACCTTGCCATTGTATCAATGGACATTGCTCGAACTACGCTATGAAAAGGAAGAAATCGCCCTTTCGCTCAATCGGCAGAAAATATTCAGCCGCCGCTTGCTTTATGCCGAAACAGGCGACACCGTTTCTCTGGCACCCGCTTTTCAAGGGCGGCTCGATGAAATACGGCTGAGTACGCTCGAAGTACTCGACAGTTTGACGCTGCCGGATGGTGTGACCGTACTAGAGGCACCGCAGTACATTTATTTCGACAGTTTTGGCCGCCTCGATCCGCTGCGCCATAGCGGCGTGCAAAAAATTTTGCTGCAAGGTCGTGTGCTGCAACAAAACGTGCAGGCGCGCATTGTGGTGTCGCAGATGGGTGAAGTAGACTGGTTTCTGGGCGATGTCAGACAGTAAAGTGAAAAAACATGGCGGCCGACGAAGAACTCGTTAAAAAATTTCTGCAAGGCGATGAAAACAGCTTCCGCGAGCTGGTGGAGCGGTACCAGAAGCCATTGTTGAATTATATCTATCGTTTCACGGCGCGGCGCGAGCTGGCCGAAGAATTGGCGCAAGAAATCTTTATCGCCGTCCTGCAGCATTTGCAGCGGTTTGACACCACAGCCTCATTCAAGGCCTGGATCTACGCCATAGCCACCAATCGTGCGCTCAATTCCCTGCGCCGCCGCGAGCCGGTGATGAACGAGGAACTCATCGCCCAGACAATGTGTACGCAAAAAGGACCTTTCTCCAATGCCGCCGAGGAAGAGCGCGCCGTGGCAGTACGTAAGGCTCTGGCCGCCTTACCGGAGAAACACCGGGCCGTTTTCATTTTGCGTTTCTATCAAGATTTGTCGTACGAGGAGATTGCTTTAGCCATCGGCTGTCCGCTAGGCACTGTGAAATCGCGTATGTGTTACGCTCTGCAAAAACTACGCGGTCTTTTGTGGGCACACCGAGAGGTAGAATAAACATGGATTGCAAGGAAGTACAAGACAAACTGGATGCTTATTTGTTGGGCGCTTTGGACAAAGCGGAGACCACGCAGCTTGAGGTGCATCTCGCCGGGTGCACGCAGCAATGTCGCCAGTCTCTCAAAGACACCATGCGCACCCTCGATGTGTGGCGGGCGCTGCCCGGCATCGAACCGCGAGCGGCATATGCCGCCCCCATACTCGCTTCCTGGAAATATTCACGCAAGGTTTTCCGGTTGGCCGTATTGACGATATTCGTGTTGCTGGTCGCCTTGCTTTGTTTGATGTGGCCTTTGTGGGGATACCGTCCGCAGTATCCGATGTACTATTTCGCCCTTCTCGAAAAGGCGATTTTACAGTATAATATCCAACACCGTACTTTCCCTGACAACGATCTCTCGCATCTTTTGTTATCGGGTAAAAACGGCGGGCCATACCTCTCGCCGCAAATTTTTAAAAGCAACGGCAAGGGCGAAATTCTGGATATGTGGGGTATGGCCTACCGTTACCGGTATCCGGGCATTCACAACCGCTTTATGTTCGACATTTACTCGTGTGGCAAAAATCGCATAGACGAGCAAGGCGCCGGGGATGACATCACAAACTGGAAAAAATAGAGGAAAATGGCTTGAAAAAGATTCCTTACCAAAAATGGTCATACCGCCTGTGGTCATCGTTTTGCAGCCATTGGCGCAGTAAAATTTTGGCCATGCTGTTGGCGTTGATCGTCTGGTTTTACATGCGTACAGTAATGACGGAACAGCGCGTGTGCGAAATCGCCTTGCAGGTAGAAAGCCCCAGTTCCGGCAATATGGTAATTCTGTCTGTGCCTACCGCTACCTTGGTATTGGAAGGGCCTACCGACACCTTGCGGCCGTTGGCAAGCAAGCCTATTTTGGGTAAATATACTTTGGCGACGATCGCTCTTGGCAACGAAGAAGTTGCCAAAGAATATACGGTATCCACCATGCAGTTCGTCAGCTTGCCGAAAGAATTGAAAATCGTCTCAGGGCCATCGCCCGCCACCATCCGCATCACAGTAGTAGCCTGCGAAACCAGGCTGTTGGCCATCCAGCCGGTGGTCTACTATGAAACGAGCAGCACCTATCAGGTTTCTGCCATCAACTCTAAGCCCAGCTTCATTCTGGCCAAAGCCCCCAAACCAGTGGCAGAGAAAGGCATCACCTATACAGAAACCATCCAATTGGGTAAAATCAGCAAACCAGGCGATTTCGATATTGCTACGCGGCTTGTGCCGAAAATTGAAGGTTGGCCGGTCGAGTATGTTTCCTACGGCGACGATATCAGGGTACACTTCTATATCCAGGAAAACCTCGAACAATGGATTTCTTTTCGCGTGCGCCTCATTACCGATTTCGAAGTGGAGCTGCCTGCGCTCATCAGTGCCACCCCGCTCCCTCTGCAAGTGCAAATCAGCGGCCCCCGGCGCATCGTGGAAAAATATACGCAAGTAGTCGCTTACATTCTGTTGCCGGACAAGCTGGAAAGCATGCAGGTTTTACCGCTCAATTTCATGTTACCAGAGACTATCAAAATCATCAGCGCATCTCCTATACCTTTGCCCACTCACTTGCGCATCGAGAAGAAAAATTAGAAAGCAGGAGGACTTATGTGGAGGCATCTAATCTTTTTATTGCTGTGTGGCCTCTTATGGGCACTGCCGGAAAGCAGTCTCTTATACAAAGGCCGCATGGGCAAGTTTGCCATTGTCGAAGACCAGCAGAGCGGCGAACAAAAATTGTTGAAAGAAGGAGATAGCTGGGGTAACTACCGCATCAAGACTATCGCCAGCGACAAACTGATATGCGTTTCACCGCAGGGGGCGGAGACCATATTGCAGCGTCACGCAGGTGAAGCGGTCGAAGTGGCGCAAGATTTTCCGTTGGTGGCCGGCCGACCATATCAGGAGCTTTTGCAGCGAGACCTCGCTATGCGCCATTTACAACAAACCTGCACCGCTTTGCACTACCATAATGCGTCGCTGCGTGACGTGGTGAACGATTTAGCGAAAAAGGCCCAGTGCGACATCGTGTTCGCCCCTGAAGTATATTTGACAAAAACCTTCGATGAGCTGCCGCCCGTTACTCTCTCCACCGGCGAAATTTCGCTCTACAAGGCTGTCTCGCTCGTCGCCGCTTACGGCGATATGTACTGCGTGCAGGACAAAGACCGCCTCATGCTCGCCCTTGCCGGCACGCGCCAGGATGACCCGCTCGCCAAATACCTGCGCGGGCTTGCCCGGGCACGCTGCAAAGTGATGGAGAGTGGACGCATACGCACCTCTTTTATGGACAAGAACATCACCCTGCCAGGTGGTCGGCAGTCGCTCGGCCGCCTTGTCGCCATCATGCAAAGCGGCGGCATTGAGCTGATCGTCGGCAGCGAAATCGTCGAAAGAAACCCGCCTTATTTTTCTGCCAGGAACCAGACATCGGTCACCGATTTATTGGAACAATTGGCACAGAATGCCCAGGGCGACTACGCCGTAGTGGATGGCGTGTGGTACCTGGTAGGGATGGGCAAGTAGAGACAAGTCCAAAACTTCCCCATAAAATCGTCATAAGTAGAATCGCCGCCAATGTGCGGGCAGGCAATACGCAAAAATCATGGAATCTGGATGTTATTGAGTTCTGCCAGGAGTTCTTGTGCGTTCTGCGGGCGATTTTCCATTTTCTTTCTCCACCTCCCACAGAATGTAAAATCTAATCTCGCGGGAAAGCGAAGCAGATTGGGCACGAGCCACGAGTTGCTGCAGGCTAATTCCCGGAAAATATTCCATAGAGAGCACGACGTATTTTTCGTCATCTTTCTTGACCGGTCGGAAATAGTCGGCATAAACCTGTAAAATCTCTTCTTCTTTGAAGACAAGATAGGTAGGCAGGCGTGGATCCCCACTGAGTACCCAACCATCTTGTTCGTCGGTTTGTCTTGCCTTGGGCAGCGCACCAAGAGGGTAGCCTTTTTTGGTAAATAATGTACCCAGTTGGGGTGCTGCTTTAGAGATTGGCTTGGCCTGTGGATTCAAAGTCGGCAACTCACTTTCATAAAGGCTGGCGTTGACCGAGAACAGATATTGTTTGAAATGAGTGAAATAACGGGATGGATAATTCCCCAACGCATGGTACCCTCTTCTCAACCTGAGCAAAGTTCTGTCCCATTCGTCTTTTTCGACTCTGCCTCTGGAATACAACAGAAACGTACGGCTATCGTGGCCACGGAATCCCAAATAAAATTGGCAGTTGAAATTTTGATGCGTGTGTAAAAACCCCTCACCACGGATGTGGTGCAGTAATAAAGCCTGGTCACTTTAGTGCCAGGAACCAGGCAAAACAAAGGGTTGC
>JAGVGO010000018.1 GCA_020057085.1 Planctomycetota bacterium
CCTCGCCCTGCGCCTGCGGCTCCGGGCGGTCCCTCCCGCCAGGGGAGGGACGAAACCCATTGGTAAGTAATAAATTATATCTTAACTTAGTGCCATTCGTGCAACGCACGGGGAAGAAGGAACCACTATGGAATTTTTACGTGATATATCCGTCAACCTCCTGGCAAATATGCTTTGGGTTGGCCTGGTATTTGTCGTGCTGTTTATCCGCGACCGCCGTAAAAAACGGCAAATCGGGTTTTGTCTCGAAGCCTATCTGACATTTCTGTTCCGCAGCATCGGCGCGATGCGCAATGCCATCTATCCCTATGTTTATATGGTCGAAAACAAGATCATTCAGGGTACCATCCTCACTACCCTGCTCGACCACATTTATCATTTGACATCCACTGTCGCGGTGCAGACCCAGAATATCCTGCCGATGGTTGAATCGCGTAATTTGCAGGAAAAAATCTTGCGGCTTTATTATAAGTTAAGCACATTTCAGACGCATGTCTCGGATAGCCAGGTGGCCACCAATATCATTGTCGGCAATATCACCGAGCTTGTAGAGGCACCCCGTGGCGAAGAAGAAATGCGCCTGTCCGTACGCTTCTGCAAAGATTTTGAAACAGTGGTGAATGAAATCGCGCAAAACATTCCGGAAGAAATTCGGCAGCGTATCCCGCAAGAAATTTTACAAGCTCTCAAACAACAGGCGCCATTCCAGGAGCGCTACCAAAAATTAGCAGAGTAGCACGGGCATGCTAACCATGAAAAACAAAAAAAAATTTATCAGCCCGAGTGGAGCGTTGCTGGCTATCTTGTGTTTCTTCATGCCATGGATTAAGATTTCCTGCATGGGTGAAGCTCAGTATTTTTCAGGTGCTCAGTTGGCCAGTGAACACGGCCAGCATATTTTTTGGGCTTTGCTGGCATGCGCCGCGACTATACTCGTAGTCTTCGTTGTGTGCAAATACAGAAAAAGGCTCGACATAGCTAGACCGATCGTCATGCTATGCGCTGCGACGGGCATACTGATTTTGTTGTTCAGATATTTTGATAGCAGTAAAGAAATCAAGACGGATATGGGCGTAATACGCATGCAGGATCTGGGAATTACAGTAGAGTTTGGTATAGTGGGAACCTTTATTGGCTTTGTGCTGGCGCTTGCCGGAACTTTTTTTCTAACGCGCGATACGGATAACGCCAAAACACAGAGCATCATACCAGTAGCCACTGCGCCCACCGATCCTGACAACACAAGCGTTTCATTTTTTACAGAAATTTTCTCAACAAGGAGGGTTTAGCCCAGATATGCAAGAACTTAGCAAAAAAGAACTGGTTCAACTTGTCATTTCTGTTTTTTCTCATTTACCCAATGACCGTATGCTGGCAATTCTAGTAGACTTGCCGAAAGATTTGAGCGAAGATACTCAGGAATGGTTAAGTCGTCGCCATCTGGCTGTGGAATGGAGTAAGATGTTGCAGGAAGCAACCTCCGCTTTGCAACTGGAAGGGGTCAAACTAGTGGCTTATCCCCGCGTCGGCACTAACAACGCCAACCTGCCGGACTTGGCCTATATCATTCGCGAAAAATTGCCACTGACTGCCGAAGATTTGGTGATAGGCAACGAACCCATACTGTTCAACAAACTGTTCAGCCAGGTGCAGATTTTTATCGCTCTCACCGAATATTCGGCCACCGCGCCTTTGAAAATTGCAGCGCCCAAATATGGTTTCCGGGCCGCTACTATGCCCGGTTTCTCGCTAAAGATGCTCCCTGCCTTACGCCTGGATTACGGCAAAATCAACCAGCGCGTGCAATTATTGAAAACAAAACTGGATGAGGCGCAAGGGGCAGACCTGGTGTTCGAGGTTGACAAAAACCACAGCTACAACATGTATATTGACCTGCGCTATCGTTCGGCACACGCCAGCAGCGGCAAACTGGCGGAACCCGGCGTTGCCGGCAATTTACCGAGCGGTGAGGCATACATCGTGCCTTACGAAGGAGAACTGAAAGAAGTAAGTAAAACCGAAGGTATATTGCCGGTACAGTTCGGCAAAGAAATAGTGATCTATAAAATACAACAAAACCGTGTCGTACATGTCAAGGGAGAAGGCGAAGCTGGCAAGGCAGAAATAGAGCATGTGGCCAAAGAACCCGCTTACGGCAATATTGCCGAACTTGGTTTCGGTGTACTGGGCGACTTCGGTGTGCTGCCGGTAGGGGAAGTATTGCTGGATGAGAAACTCGGTTTTCATATCGCCTTTGGCCGCAGCGACCACTTCGGCGGCAATGTCGGACCTTCGATGTTTTCTTCACCCCAGGCGGTCGTCCATATAGATCGTGTCTATATCCCCGCCACACAACCACGCATCATGGTGAAATCAGTCACTCTGCATTTCAAAAAAGGCGGATCTGAGCGAGTAATGGAAAACGGCAAATACCTGATTTTCTCCAATGTAGCATAAGAGCGGCTAATCTCCTCGCTTCGGTGGGAAGATTTTTTTATAAGGATGTGAAAAAATGGCCATATTATTGTTAGGTGTTGCTGCTGTTTTAGTTGTGGCTGTTGTAGTCGCCTGTGTTCTGTCTTTCGGCGGCGGCAAGCCGGAAGAATAGCATGAAGCGTTACCTGTTGCTGATACTTTTTTTGCTCCCCGTATCCTGCAAAGCCCAGGAAAATTATATCGAGAAATCGTTCCTGCACCAGGAACGAGAACGGACCTATTATGTGTATCTGCCAAAAGACCATGTGCAAGCACAGTCTGTACCTCTGGTGTTGGCTTTGCACGGCGGTGGCGGCAAGGCGGAAAACGTGAACTGGCTCACCAATCGCCAGCTTACGGCGGAAGCCGATAGCCGGGACTGGATCGTCGTTTTTCCGGAAGGAGTCCACAAGGGATGGAACGACGGGCGCGTGATAAAAACAGGCCGCGACCGGCTGCGTATGGATGTGGACGATGTCGGCTTCCTGGCCGAAGTCATCAGCCGCATGGTTGCCGAATATGGCGTGGATGCGACGCGCGTATACGCGACCGGCATCTCCAACGGCGGCTTTATGGCGATGCGCCTGGCCATTGATGTGCCGGAAAAAATCGCCGCGATTGCCACGGTGACCGCCAATCTCGCCGAAGTTCACCGTCACAAGACCCCGCCACTGGCGACCGCCGTTTTAGTGATGAATGGCACGGATGACCCGCTGGTGCCTTATGCCGGCGGGCAAATAAAGGTTTTTGGCCAGGAACGTGGTGACATTCTTTCGACCCAGGAGACGATCGAGTGGTGGGTACGCCACAACGGCTGCCTGCCCAGTCCAAAGGTAGAAAAATTGCCGGATCAGGATACTACGGACGGATGCTCGGTGGAAGTAGCGACCTATGGCAACGGCAAGCTGGGAACCGAGGTCGTGCTTTACAAAGTAGTCGCCGGCGGCCATACCTGGCCTGGTGGCAAACAATACTTAGGCAAGTGGCTGGTTGGCAGAGTATGCCGCGACATCAATGCCACGCAGGTTATTTTCGATTTCTTTGCCCGCCACCGGCGCGTCGCCGGCCGCAGCGACTAAGACCGGGGGTGACTTTTGCGGTAGACTTCGAGCAGTCTGTCGAGCGTGATGTGGGTGTATATCTGGGTAGCGACGAGCGAAGTGTGTCCCAGCATCTCCTGTAACGCGCGCAGGTCGGCGCCGGCATTGAGAAGATGTGTGGCAAAGGTGTGACGCAGGGTGTGCGGACTGATGTTGCAGGGCAGACCCGCGACATAGGCATAGTGTTTGATCAGGCGGTGTATGCTGCGGCTTGTCAACCTCGTGCCAAGATAATTGAGGAACAGGCTGTTGCCGGCGGTTCGCGGCCGTACAGCGAGATAAGCTTCTATCGCCGTGATCGAGGCGTCGCTCAACGGCACCAGGCGCTCCTTGCGCCGTTTGCCCTGCACTTTGACGAGGGAGGCACGGAAATCGAGATCGCTAACCTCCAGAGACACCATCTCGCTCACACGAATACCGCTGCCGTATAGTAGTTCCAGCATGGCGCGGTCGCGTTTGCCCAGATCGTTTGTGGCATCGGGCGTCTGTAACAGTCGCTCGATCTGTTCCAGGGTGAGGAAAATCGGCAGTTTCTTGCCCAACTTGGGTCTGCGCATCTGTTCGAGCGGATTGTGTGTGAGATAGCCGTGCCGCACCAGAAATTTGTAGAAGGCGCGTAGTGTCGCAATCTTGCGTGCCGTTGTCACCTGCGCTATGCCTTTGTGCAGTGTGGTGAGAAACATGCGGATGTGTACACTACGCGCCTCGCCGAGGTTCCAGCTTTGCGCATTGACGTAGGCGTAGAACTGACGCAGGTCGCCGTGGTAGGCGCGCAGCGTGTGCAGAGAAAGATTGCGTTCGCTGCGCAGATAGGTGAGAAAGAGTTCGAGCCAGCTCATTTCCTGGGGGCCGATCATCGCATATCCTTTTTCGTATATAGAACCTATTGAGACAACTACAGTTGGGCGATGCTTAATTTAACATTGTCGAATTAGTCGCCTTTGTTGGAACCGTCCGAGAAAAACTTCTTGCGTTTCGTTTGGCAAAATGTTTCAATAAAGAAACTGGCATCTACAGCAAACACAATTGTCCTGTAGTATGCTTTTTTTGTAACTATTCAGACCTCTCTGCAATAGAATGAAAAAAAATTGTTGCCAAGCCTCCCGTAATATGAGAGACTATGAGTGTAAGGTGAAGTCGCA
>JAGVGO010000208.1 GCA_020057085.1 Planctomycetota bacterium
ACCCTCCCCTGGGAGCCCTGCAAAATTAACATTCCAAACCAACTGCCCAGGGGAGGGCGGGCAAAAGACATTGCTCCCCCCTAATTACTGGATACGCCCACGAGAAACTTTGTCTATGCCAAAACTTTTCTCCATCATACCATAAGCAGCATGGCGATGGCAAGGAATCTCTTCGCCCTGCCAAAAAAGAAAAACTTGTTGCATCACGGACTCTTACAAGTTATAATGAAAACTCTTGAAAATTATCAACTTTGGAGAGGAGTGTGTATGTCGTTTTTTCTCATGGGGCCTACGGCTGAAGGACAATCCCCATTCAGTTGGTCTGAGTTTTTGATGCCTTTCATTCTTGTTTTTTTCATTATGTGGCTTTTCCTCATCCGGCCGCAACGCAAAGAACAAAAAAAGCGTGAAGAGATGCTGAGCAGTATGAGAAAAGGTGACACGGTAGTCACCAATGGCGGCATCGTCGGCAAAGTGGTCAAACTCAAAGAAGATCGCATCGAAATCAAAGTGGATGAATCCCACGATATCAAAATGACCTTCCTGCGTTCGGCAGTACTCAATGTCATTGCCAAAGACGAAAAAGAACCGGAAGAAACGAAAAAATAGCGTGAAGTAAGGAGGTACCGGCCGCTCTAGGCCGACAAATCTTATGAAAGACAGACGTGTGTTAGACCTTGGTATCAAGGTCGCTCTTATTCTTATCCTGACCTTGTCCTGCGTTCTGCTGTGCTGTCCGCCGGACAAACGGCCAGAACTTTTCGGACTGAAAAGCCTGATGCAACATACCAGCGTCCACTATGGCCTCGATTTACAGGGTGGTTCCGAGTTGCTTTATCAGGTAGATCCTAAAGAAGTTGACCCCACCCGCAACGTTGACGACGTGATTGACGACACCATCGAAGTCATCAGCCAGCGCATTTATGAATCCAAGATCGTCAAAGATCCGCGCATCCAGAAACAGGGCACCGAACGCATTCTGATTCAGCTTCCCGGTCTCAACCAGAGCGAAACCGAGCTGATCAAGAGAGAAATCGAAACCCTCGGCAACCTGGAATTCCGCCTGGTCGCCTCGCGTAAAATCGGCAAAGAAATAGACGAGGTGGAAGAACGCAACAAGTATGAACAGGCCAGACAAAAAGGCCGCCTGGCCGAGTACGAACGCGGGCTTCTGGAAAAGGGCTATCGCTGGTTCGCCATGCGTGAAGGCAAAGGCGTCAGCAACACGCTCTTGTGGATGAACGATGGATACAATTTCACTGGCACTAAATTCAAGAGATTCTATCCCACTGTCGGCGATGAAGGACAGGTCATCGGCTTTGAACTGAAAGAAGAGTACAAACAACCATTTGCCCGCTTTACCGAAAAATACAAAAACCAGCACATGGCTATCCTCTTCAACAACAAGGTGGCGGCGGCACCCAATATCAAAGACCGTATCCCCGGTCAGGGTATCATGGTCGGCTTCCAGCCCGACGAAATCAAGGATCTCTTGCGAGTGCTGCGTTCCGGTTCGCTCGAAATCCAGCCCGAACTGCTCACGGAAAACAGCATCGGACCAAGCCTCGGTGAAGACACCGTTCGCATCGGCATCATCGCCGGTGCCATCGGCGCGGCTCTGGTGGTATTATTCATGAGCTTGTATTACCTGGGCCTCGGCTTGATCTCGAGTTTCTGCGCTATTCTCAACGTGTTGCTCATCGGCGCGGTACTGGTCATTTTCAAGGAGACGCTTACCCTGCCCGGTATCGCCGGCATGATGCTCACCATCGGTATGTCGGTGGACGCCAACATCCTGATCTTCGAGCGTATCCGCGAAGAGAAAAGAAGACGCCACGACATGGCGCTCTCTGCCAAAGAGACAGCCAATAGCCCTATCGCCAGCGGCCAGTTTAGCAAACAGGAGATGCTGGAGAACGCGGGCAAGGGCTTTGAACGCGCCTTTACCGCCATCTTCGATTCCAACGTCACCACGCTCATGACCGCCATCATCCTGTACGTGTTCGCATCAGGACCGGTTCGCGGCTTTGCCTTTACCCTGGGCGTAGGGCTCATTGCCAACTTCTTCACCGCCATCGTCGTCACGCGTGTGTTTATGTACTTTGGCCTTGAAACCGGTGTCCTCAAAAAACTGACTATGCTCGACTGGGTGGGCCAGACGCGGCTGCCATTTACCCGCTATATGCCGGCCTGCCTTCTTTGCTCCATCACTGCCGTCGTCCTCGGCATGGGGCTTTTCTTCTCGCGTGGCGATGCCAATTACGGCCTCGATCTCAAGGGTGGTTTGCTGGCCCAGATCAGTCTCGAGAAGCCGCTCACCACGGAAGCGGTGAGAACGCGCCTAAGCCAGAAGTTCGGTTCTTTTGAGGTACAGCACATCGAAACACAGGAAGGACGCGCCGTGGAAGGCTGGTTCGATTTCGCCATTCGCCTGCCTAACCTGCACCAGGTCGAGATCGAGAAGGCAGACAAGCGACTGCGGGAAATCAACTATGCGCTGCGTCCGAAAAATCAGGCGCTCCAGGATTACTCGAACCGCATCACCCGCCTCGAGGAGGAGCAGATCAAAGAGCTCCGGCGCGAGCTGCGCAACCTCGAAGGTGAAAAGAACGTGAAGCCGCGTGTGGATGAACTCAACCAGCGCCTCAAAATCTACGAGGAAGAAGTTGACAAATACCGCCAGGCCGCCACGGAACTCAGCAAAGAGATCGAACAGTTCAAAGGTGAACGCAGCAAGCTGATGTTCGACAAGAACAAACTGGCCGGCGTCGAGGAACTGCGCCGTACCATCGAGAGCGGCTTCAATGCCGAGCTGTCGCCTGCACCGTTTGGCAAGCTGCAGAAGTCCGAAAAAGGCCCGTGGAGTACTTACTCCCATGTGACGGTCAACATGTCTTTCGCTATGGCCGCCGATGTGTTACGTGACATGCTCAAAAAACAGGCCAACTTCAAGCAAATCTCGCTCGGCAGCAGCGACTACTATCTGCTGGTCAAAGTGGCTGGCGAAAAGACGGAAGCCGAGATTTCCGCAGAGTTGCAGAAGCACCTCGACCTCACCGCACGCGTCAGCGCGTCGCAGATCAAAGTGGAAAAAGTGACGAGTGGCGTCAATGCCGGTTATTACGGCGTAAAACTTGTTTTCCAGACACCGGCGCCCGATTTCATCCTGCGTGAAGTGGCCGGCAAATGCGGCTTCCAGGATGCCAAGATATTGTTGTCACAAGCCGTGCGAGAGGCGATCAAGTCATACGAACTGTTCGTGGTGTTGCCGTGGGAAATGATCGGCGACAAAACCAGCGACGAATTGCAGAAATATGTCGAAGAGAATGTGCGTCTTGCCTTCAAGGACAAAATGTATGAAGGCCGCACCGTGTATCTGTCGGATCCGTTCCCGCGTTTCACCCAGTTGTCGGGCGTAGTCGCTCAGGCGCAGAAGGCCAAGGCTGTGCAGGCTATCATCCTGTCGCTCATCGCCCTCTTGATTTACATCGGCTTCCGTTTCCCGAACGGTTTCCGTTTCGGCTTCGGCTCGACTATGGCTCTCGCTCATGACGTGATGATCGCGCTCGGTTGCCTGGCGCTCGTCGCCCATTTCCGTTTTATGACAGCCGAGATTGACCTCACCGGCATTTCGGCGTTGTTGACACTGGTCGGTTATTCGATCAACAACACCATCGTCATCTTTGACCGACTCCGCGAAAACCAGCAAAAGAACGAAGTGTGGGACCGCCTGAGCTACAAGGCAATCTGCAAAGAGTTTGACGTTGCGCTCAACCAAACGATGTCCCGTACCATGTTCACGAGCGGCACCACGCTCATCGTCATTATCGTGATGTTCGTGCTTAACCTCAACACCGGCAGCGCCCTCGATTCGTTTGCCTTTATCCTGCTCGCCGGCATGGTCGCAGGCACCTACTCTTCGTGGTTCCTAGCCACTAACATTGTGCTGATGTTCGAGAAGAAAGCGCGCGTCGCCGAGTAGTCTACAAGGGCGGACTTCCCGCCCTTGTTTAATTAAAAATTAAGAATTAAAAATTAGAAAGGTAAAAATATGAAATACCTGTTCATTTTAGCTTGTGCGATGTTGTTGTTGGCGGACGTCTGTTGCGCCCACAAACAATGGATAGCCTGTAACGATCCTCGCTGCGCCCAGTGCAAAGGGGCTGGCTATTATAAATGCGATATGTGCGGCGGCGACGGCGGACGCAAAGAGGAAGTGTGTAAGGCGTGTAAGGGACAATTCATTACCGCCTGTATGCCTTGCAACGGCAGCGGCATATGCACCGTTTGCCAGGGCACTGGTTTCACAGGTGCCTGCCCCTCTTGTCAGGGGACAGGCAAGATACCCGGTGCCACCCCTGATGTACTCATGGATTGCGCCCAATGCCAGGGCACCGGTAAGATCAAATGCGATGCGTGTAATAGCTTGGCTGCCGTGTTTTCAGGTGTGGGACCAGGCAAATGTAAAAATTGCAAAGGGGCCGGCAAAAATCAGTGCGACAAATGCGAGAACGGCAAGATCGTACATCGTTGTCCTAAATGCGAAGGCACGGGCCAGGTGAAATGCCCCAAGGGTCGCTTGGAATAATTGTCTTGATTATGCGGAGGAAATTTATGAGAATCTTGATTGTTTTATTGGGTGCAGTGGTCGTGTTGGCCGGTTGTGGTGGTTCGGGCAAGCGCGAAACTGTCGCCGGCCAGGAAATCCAGCGCACCATGGAAGAGGCGTGCGTACACGTGGCCAATGATTTCAAACTGCCGGCGGACAAAAAATGCCAAATAGTAGTGGGACCGATTGTTTCCTATGACCCGCGCGACAATAAGGAACGTGTGGTCGGTTTGTCCGAGAAATTCGGCCGTACTTTGCACAATGAGCTGGCGCGACGCGGCCCCACCATGGTCGAGCAAAAAGATCTCCACGTTCTGTTGTCCCAGCAAAAAATGACCATGAGCGCACTCTTTGCCGATCGTTATCGTATCGGAGGCTTGCTCAAGGCCGATTATATTGTAGTTGGCTCGATCGTATCGGAAGACAAACAAAAAAACTTTGTCACACTGGCTCTCAAGTGCGACAAAGTCGAAGAAGGCCGCACTATAGTCACTTCTACGGTCAACCTGGACATGGCAACGAGTGGTATCAGCATAGACGATTTGGCTGTGCGCAATGTGCGTTGCAGTGACACGAATTGCCGCATCTGTGCTGGCGCTGGTTTCTACAATTGCCAGCAGTGTAATGGCAGCGGCTATCTGGAAGCACCCCACACGTGCGCAGCCTGCAATGGACAAGGCTTTGCTCCTTGTATGCAGTGCAGCCAGACTGGTAAATGCCAGCTGTGCCAGGGTAGCGGTTATGTAGCAGGCGTTATCTGCACCGCGTGTAGTGGCGGCGGCGGCTGCCCGACAGGCTGCGAAGGCGGCAGGCTCAAATGCTCGGCGTGCCAGGGCAAAGGCCAAATCACGAAACTGTGCCGGAACTCAGAGTGCAAAAACGGCAAGATCGAGCATCTCGTACCGCAAGAGTAGCATGCCCGAAAATGTAAACGCGTGGTATTTCGTAACGGGATGCCGCGCGTTTTTTTTAAGGCTTAAGACAAGGCACCCATTTGGTAGCCGGTTTTTTTTAAACAGAAGGTCCCATTTTTTGGAGAAATCAGCCAACATGTCACAACTGCCCGAAAAAAACAATTCGCTTGCTGCCAACAAAACCGAATATCTCGGCGCTGGGAAGCAAGCAGTCTCCGGTGAAGCCACGCAACCGGTGGGTGAAACTACGCTGGAACAACCACCTGCCGCTGCGCAACTCACCGCCGGTCTGGCAGTTTCTTCCGATCTCACGGTGAACCTGGTAACCGGCGGGATTTCTCTGAGTCCGGAAGAAATGCGCGAATTTCTGCCGCCGGAAACGGAATGCCGCAAATGGGGCAAATACGAAATTTTGCGCGAAATAGGCCGCGGCGGCATGGGGCGGGTGGTGCTGTGGAAAGACAACAATATCCAGCGCATCGTCGCCACCAAGCTGCAGCTGCCCAACACCGGCAAAAACCAGGAAACCACGCAGCGTTTCTTTGAAGAAGGTCAGATCACCGGCCAACTGGAGCATCCCAATATCGTGCCCATCCACGAAATGGGAAGCGACGGCGAAGGCAACCTGTACTTCACCATGAAGTATGTCAAAGGCAAATCACTGCAAAAACTGATCGATGAAATCAAGCAAAACCGCGCATTACGTCAGGAATGGTCGCCAAGCAAAATGTTACAGGTTTTTCAGAGCGTCTGTTATGCCATCGAGTATGCCCATGCCAAAAATGTCATCCACCGTGATCTCAAGCCGGACAACATCATGCTCGGCAATTTCGGCGAAGTGATGGTGATGGATTGGGGGCTGGCCAAGGTGGTCGGGCAAGGGCGCGAAATATTGAGCGATGATGCGATCAAAACATTGCGGCTGGAAGGCGGTTTTAAAACCATTGCCGGTAAAATCGCCGGCACGCCGCTCTACATGTCGCCCGAACAGGCCAATGGCGACCTGGAGCATGTTGACCAGCGTTCCGACATCTATTCGCTCGGCGTGATGTTGTATGAAATGTTGTGTGGCCAGCATACTCTCAACGCCGCAGCAGGAGCTCTGGTCGTTTTGCGTGATCTGGTGCAAGGCAACAGCAAGCCGCTGCCAGCACACGGTTTGTTCGGCCCTATCCCACGTGAGTTACAGGCCATCGTGCAGAAAGCCATGCAATACAAACGAGAAGATCGCTATGCGACAGTGCGGGAAATGGCAGAAGAAATCCAGCGTTTTCTCGACGGCAGGGAAGTGCGGGCCTGTGTTTACTCGCTTTTCGACAAGACCTGGCGGCAAGTACGTCGCTATCGGCGCGAAATTGCCATCGCTGCGGCGACACTGTTCGTTTTACTGCCATGTTTTTTGCTGTGGGGCTACCGCCAAAACAGCGATCTCGCTCAACAGCACATCGTCGAAGGGTTAAAACTCGTAGAGTGCAAGAGCGTGAGCGATGCTTTCATCAAAATTGGGGCGGCCGAGCAGGAATTGGATCCTTATCTCGCCAAACACAAGAAAGAAGAGGCAAAAAAATATTTCGAACATGTCAAAACTCGCGTATTCGATGCAGTCGAATATTACCAGCAGGCCTACAATATCAGAGCAAAAGACGAATACAGAAAAACGCAGGCCGATGCCTGGTTGAAGTTGTTTGAAGCGGCTATGGTTACCGAAGATATGGCGTGGCTCAAAACTGCCAGGCAAAAGATCAAAGCGGTTGTGGATGACAAAACTTACCGGGCCGAGTATGCCAACAAGATCGAATACTACAGAGAGGTAAGCATCACCACAGAACCGATGCAGGTCAAATTTTATCTGTACAAATATGAGGAAATGCGCAGCCAGTGGCAACGGCTCGTTGCTTTGCCTTACGACAGCGTTCATGATACCATCAAGGGCGAGCGCAGCGTCATTGACGATCCGGACGCCAAGATCGCTATGCCTTGGGATGTACAGGAACAAGATACTGCTTTCTTCGCCGAGACAGCGCCCACCGCGGCCACGCTGCAGATAACTTTGCCGACAGGAAGTTATCTCTTCATCTGCAAAAAAGCCGGCCATCTCCCCGTGCGTGTCCCTGTGACAGTGAAACACCGTCTGCTGCAAACGAGGCAGGCATCTGCCCTCTCTTTCCACATCAGCCTGCCCCGGCAAGGACAAATACCGGACGATTTCGTCTACCTGCCGAAAACTTCTTTTTTGGCCGGTGGCGATGCGGTAGGAGCACTCAACACGCATCCGAGCGAAGCCGGCCCTGTCTACATGCAAAAACGAGAGGTGACTTTTGGTCAATACAAGACATTTCTCGACGAGTTATTCGCCAATTTGGGAGAAGCGGACGGCACGGCGGTGTTGCACAAAATTTTAGCCCTCAAACGACGCAGTCAAAACGGACTCAAATTGCAGGAAGCCACAAATCTGGTAAAAACTTTGATGCCGCTACAGCTATTCCGTGACAGTAAAATCAAAGATATTAAAGCAGAACAGTACACGCCGGACAAGCAGTTCCCTTTGCCGCTCTTGGGTAGCGAACGGCTGTCCTTCGAAGCGCTTATGCCGCGCACTTTTGAAGGGCCTCTCATGCGCTATGCCAAGCATCAAAAAACCGTACAGATTTCGCCCAAATTGCGCGAATATATGCCGCAATGGGAAAAGTATCCGGTGTACGGCATCACCAAACTCGGCGCCGATCTTTATGCTGCCTGGCGCGCCCAGAAAGAGAACCGGCGCTATCGCTTGCCCAGCGAACAGGAATGGGAGCTGGCGGCTCGCGGCAGCGATGGCCGCATCTATCCGTGGGGCAATGTCTACTGGCTCAAGGCGGCACAGCTCAATGCCGGTTACGGCCTGCACGAAGACAAAGATAAAGATGAAGAAAAGGGTGAGCAGCCCAAAGAGGTGTCACATGCCACCGCCGATGTCAGTGTGTGGGGCATCCATGATTTGCCCGGTTCTCTTGGCGAATGGACTTCGTCAGTGTTCAACCCCGGCGACGCCAAGAAAACTTACACCATCAAAGGCAACATCTGGGGGCTGACGCCGGAAGGCATCAAAAATTGCTTCCGCGTCGGCGAGACCGAACTCTATTTCCATCCGACCTTAGGTTTTAGACTGGCACTGGATGCAGAATGATGAAACATTTACGAGGTTTTTCATTGATTGAGGTGATGGTGGCGCTGGCGATTCTGGCGCTCGCCGTGTCATCGTTGGTCATCGTACGCAACAACGCCATCAAGGATGCCATGAAAACGAGCGCAATACGTAAGATCGCCGTGCTCATCCAGCAAAAGATGGGAGAGATCGCCATCGGCTTAGAGAAAAGCAGCGGCGGCACGTTCGTCGAAGAAGGGTACCGCAATTACTCCTGGCAAGCAACCACGCGTAACCTATCTCTTATCATGCAGGCAGACAACAAGCAATATCAGATTCCCTGGCAAGAGGTCACGCTGGTGGTACAGGATCGTGAGCGTAAATACACGCAAACCATGGTCAGTTATTTTTTAACGGAAAAATCTGAAGATGCCGAAGAAGAAACCAGCAAACAACCGTAGCGATAAGGCGGGGTTTACCCTGCTTGAAGTGCTTTTGGCATTTGCCATTCTGGCAATGCTGCTCAGTATGGCTTACACCATCTTGATCTCGACCCTCAAGGCAAGCGAGCGTATCCATACCATGAGCGAGGCAGAACGCGCTGCAAGCCGATTGCTCGGCTTGATCGGCCGTGATATTGAAGCGGCTTATATGTATCAGTTGGAGAGCAGCTGCTTCATGGGCAAAAAAACTTCGCCCGATACAAGCCGGCTCGATTTTGTTTGCAATACGGACAGTTTGCTGTTTTCCGGCGATCTGCGCAGCGATCTTTGCGAAGTGAGCTACTTTGTGCGTCCCAATACCGCAGAACCTGGCCTATTTTGCCTGTTGCGGCGCGAGGAATTTTTTCTCGACACTGACCTTACCGCCGGCGGCTACTCTGTACGGATGTTTGATCGTGTCTTGCAATTCCAACTGCGGTTCTTCAATGCCCAGGGGAGCGATTCGTTTACCTGGGACAGTGGGCAGCAGGGTGGTCTGCCGATCGGTGTCGAAATCACTTTGAAGCTGCCGTTGTCGCCACCCGGCACCAGCCAAGAAATTTTATACAAAAATGCGCGCACGTTCCGTATCTGTGTGCCGATCGCAGTATCTGCCAAATCGCCGCAAAAGCCAAAAGAAGGAGGAAGTTAAACCATGGCCGACATTTCTGCCGGTTTTGCCAGCCGCCAACTGGCCTGGGAAATTCTCGGAGATGGCTCTGGTCGCTTCAAGAAAGATCTATTGAGCGAAAAATTTATGGCTGGCACTCTGCCGGCTGCCGATCGCCGTCTTGTTACCGAACTGGTAAACGGTGTTGTGCGCCATGCACAAACTCTGCTGCACATCGCTCGCGAATATTCATATCGTTTGCCCAAGGATGTGCAGGTGCAAAACTCTCTTATGCTGGGGCTGTATCAACTTCTCTTCATGGAACGCATTCCAGCCTATGCGGCGATTGACACGGCGGTAGAACTGTTGAAAAGAGACCACCCACGCCAGGATGTCAGTTATGTAAATGCAGTGCTACGCAGCATCCAGCGCGACGCCGCGCGTCTGCAAACGCCGGAGGAAGCGATGGATGTTCTACCTTGCACGCCAGGCCTGGCCTGGCGTTTCAACAAAGCTTTGTTTCCCGACCCTGAGAGAGAAAAGGATGCTTACTGGGCGTGTGTCTATTCCTACCCGCACGAGCTGGTAAAACGTTGGCACATGTGCCATGGAAGCGATCTGTGCCGTGAACTACTCATGGCAGGCAACACGGCGCCACCTCTGTTTCTGCGCCTGCGGCGGGGAGTAAATAGCGATACGTTTGCGGCCAGGCTGGCACAACACAATGTCCAGTGTACTTTTTACCATGACCTATGCCAAATCGCCCAGAGCGGCGACATTACCGAGCTGCCTGGATTTGCCGAAGGAGAGTTCAGCGTAAGCGGTACGGCAGCCAATGAAGTGGTCGCGGCGCTCGCCGGCAAACCCGGACAGGAAATTTTGGATTTGTGTGCAGCGCCTGGCGGCAAAACACTACAGATCGTAGACCAGCTCGGCGGGCAAGGGCATGTGGTGGCATGCGACATATCGGCCGATAGGCTCAAAATGCTAGAGAACAGCAAACAGAAATGGTCACTGTCCTGCCTCGACATCATCCACTGCGATGCCTTGCATCTGCCGGAAGAGTTTCATGGTCGCTTTGACCATGTACTCATTGATGCTCCGTGTTCCAATACCGGCGTTTTGAGCAAACGTGTCGAAGCACGCTGGCGTTTTTCTGTCGCCTATCTGCGCGAGCTCAAGGCGGCGCAAAGCGAGATATTGCAGAGCGGGGCGCGGGCGGTGAAAAAAGGCGGCGACCTGTTGTATTCTACATGCAGCCTCGAACCGGAAGAAAACCAGGAAGTGGTGCAAAAATTTTTGCGCAGCCATCCCAACTTCACGTGTAGTTTGCAAAAACAGATTTTGCCTTTGCCGCCTACTTACGATGGCGCGACATTTTTTAAGTTGGTAAAAAAGTAGAGAAGGTGTTTGAAAAAACCTTGAAGCGAAAATTTTGAGACGCTTTGCCAGCCTGGGGGCGTATCTAACACTTCGGGGGGATAAAAAAATTATGGGTAGAGTATAACCTCTCCCCTGGCGGGAGAGGTCGTCAGCGCCGAGAGGCGCTGGCGGG
>JAGVGO010000268.1 GCA_020057085.1 Planctomycetota bacterium
ATTCGATGAAGGTAAAAAATTCGTAGACAACGAATTCGATGAAGGTAAAAAATTCGTAGACAACGAATTC
The DNA here is from genome assembly GCA_020057085.1 of Planctomycetota bacterium. Lineage (GTDB taxonomy): Bacteria > Planctomycetota > Uabimicrobiia > Uabimicrobiales > JABWCH01 > JAGVGO01. The sequence goes on from JAGVGO010000268.1 coordinate 71, forward strand.
GATGAAGGTAAAAAATTCGTAGACAACGAGTTCGACGAAGGTAAAAAGGCCACAAAAGGCGAACTGATCGAAGACGATTTCGTGATATTGCCACAGGAAGAAAGAGGTGATAGAAAACCCGGTTTACCAGAAGCTGCTCCAGTTTCCGCAACATCTTATCTGCTCGATCCTTTGGGATATTTACGGACGCAAATTTTGCCGGAAAAAAGTAGTGATGTACTCCGGAGTACCATCTATTATCGTGCGCAATGCTTTTTCCACGGTCTCCCTCATGAAGAGAGGTATTTTCAACATGAACTGACCATCAAACAGGAATTTACTCCAGAGTGGGGTCCGGTAGAATTCCATGTGATACCGGAGTTCAACATAGATGATTTTGGCGCTGCGGAAGGTTTTTCGGCACTACGGCATCTGGATGACAATGGAGAACACAGAAGTGTATTCTCTTTTTACGAGGCTTATGTCTCAACGCAAGTAGGGTCTTTCGATCTCTTTTTAGGGAAAAAAATTTATGCGTGGGGAGCGGCGTTGGGCCCCAATCCGACAGACAACCTGAATGCCTATGATTTGATTGATCCGATAGAAGGATACAACCTCAATAACAACCGCAAAATCGGAATATGGTCGGTTTCCAGCAAATTGCATCTGCCTAATTACGGAGTAATCGAATTCCCGTCCCTGGAGATGGTATTTGTTCCAGGATTTACGAGAAACAGAAGGGCTTTCGCTGGTTCTCGATGGTTCATTGACCAGGCTTCTATCATTGAGCAACAATTAGGGCTTCGCCCCGGCACCTTGCAAGTAGAAGAAGAGTTCCCTGCCCATACTCTGGAAAACTCACAATGGGCGGTTAGAACATTTACGACCATTATGGGGTGGGATTTTTCTTTAAGTTATTATGATGGATTGGCGCATTCCCCCATTTCCACTCTGAACCACGCTACGAATGAACTCCTGCTCAACTATGATAACGTGCGAGTTCTAGGGTTTGATTGGGTCACCACCATAGGGCAATACAAACTATATTTTGAAACGGCACATATCTGGTCGAAAAAGCGCGAACAAGACGATTTTTGGAGCATCGTCTTTGGTTGCAATTATAGATTTACAAATATGTTAGCAGAAGGCGATCAATTAAAACTGGACGCCGAACTCTTTTTTAACCGCATCATCACCAGAGAATCCGCCAACAAAGCTTTTTTAGAATTTCCTAAAAAAGCCGGTGATCGTGGATTAGTTGTAAGTTTGTTCTACCAACTGGATCAAAATTACAGCCTGCAAGGCCTTTTTACTCTGTTGTTGGATAGGCAACATCGGTGGACCAGTCATTTGGGCCAGTTTACGTTATCTTATAAAATCCATGGAAATCTCGTCTTGGGATTGGTTGTGCAACTTTTTAATGGCATTGTTCTAGACCCTTATGGAATTTACAAAGACAACGACAGTGTATTTTTTACTTTAGATTATACTTTCTAAGGCCGCCGCAAAAATGAGGACTAAGTATGGCTGAGAAGGACAAAAAAATCCCAAAAACTCTCCACATAAAACCGGATGCGGGTGAGGCTATAGAACATCCAGAATCTCAAGATGATCTTTCTTTTTTGTTGGAGAGTTCTGATTCTCTTGCATGCGAGACTTCTGAGATTCTTTCCGAGGTAGAAAATTTCCCAAATTATGAATTCAATGGCAACACTGTAGTTCTGGATGGCCAAGTAGTGAACCAGGAGGAATTGCTGGAGGATTACAGAAAATTAAAGACTGAGATAAGAAAATTGGGAGATTTATCTGACCAACTTACCCGTGAAGTGTCTGTCAAGCTACCGGCAACTATAGAGACAGAACGGAGAAAAAGAAAAAAACTGGCAGGGCTCTTAATCACCGTTTTAGTTTTAGGGAGCATCTGCGCAGGTGCCGCTGTTTATTATTTAAACGAAAAACGGGAAAAAGACATAGTGAGCTTGACCAATAAGGTAGAACAAGAAAAACTGCAAATTAAACAGCAATTAGAGCAGAAGCAAAAAGAAGAACAAGAAAAACTGGCGTTGGTTCAAACACAGTATGATGCAAAATTTTTTAAACTGCAAGAAGCCAGGGAAAAAGAGCTGGCAAATCTGCAACAGGAGTTGAGCAAGCAAAGTGCGCAGCAAAAATTGACCTCTGCAGAACAACAAAAACGGGAAGAAGGAATTACCCAAGAGTACAAGAACTTGGTCGAGAAATTACATGAGCAGGTAAAACAAGAAAAAAAAATGCGCGAGGAGGATTTGGGAAAAACTCAGACCCTGATGCAGAGGTTACAGCAACTAAGTGCGACAGAAGACCCGCCCAAAGGGCACGACAAAGAGCTTAAAGTGAAGCAATTGGTACAAGAACAGAAGGAACTGCACAATATCCGAGAAGCAATAGCAAAAGACAAAGAAAGCCCACAGCCCGTTGCTAATGTGCCAAATGAGAAATCGGAAGACCTGGCAAAAACTGATGAAGCTTCGCCTAAAGCCAATAAAGATTTGCCCAAAACTGCGGCTACCCTTCCCGAAGCTACTAAAGAGCTGATACCTGTTCCCTCTGAGCCTACTTACGATGCGCGCAAGCTCATAGAGAATTATTATTATCAGAAAGTGGTAAAGACAGAGCAGGTAGAGATATCGCTCGTAGTCACGGGGACAACGTACAGAGCGAGCATATACACAAAAAATGATTTGGCAAAAAATCTCGTCAAGGAATTGATAAAATTAGAATCACCATTGAGCGAGAAGGGAAACGGCTATCTCTCTATCATAGACATGAATGCAAGTGATTTTAAAGTATGGCATTACAGTGTTGCCCAACACAAAGAATATCGTGTCCCTACCAGCCAGAGGCGGGAGCGGTTATTGGACAGTGAATTTACATACGAAGATTGGTTGCCAGAGGATCTCAACAAGTATCGTTACACATATATTAAAATGCACCCATGGCGTGAAAGGAATGCCCATATCATTATGGCAGAGCCTATTGCCCAGGATGAAAAAGATCAAAGCCAGTATGCCAAAAAATATTACTGGCTAGATACACAACATTTCTCGCTTCTTCAGGCGAAATTTTTCGGAAAGGATCAGAAATTACTTAAAATTTTCGCTGTCAAAAAGATGACAAATGTAGTGAAGGACGAAAAAGGTAGCGCCATCTGGCGCCCCATAGAGGCATTCATGGTAAATGTAAGAACCGAACGAAAGACGACACTGTATTACTCCAACTGGCGCATCAATATTCCCCTGGAAGACGATAAGTTTACTTTACGAGCATTGAGTACCCGCAAATAAGGAGTCGAATATGAGCTCGGTGATCAAGGCGGAAAGCGTCAGCAAAGTATACCAGGACAAAGGGGTCCCTGTCCAGGCTTTGCAGGGCGTAGACTTGGAAATCGAAGAAGGAGATTTTGCCGCCATAGCCGGTCCATCAGGTTCGGGTAAGACTACGTTCCTCAATCTTGTCGGCACTTTAGACACCGTTAGCGGAGGTAAGATACTGATTGACAACCAGGATATTGCCACTCTTTCACCCAGAGAACTGGCGAAAATCAGGTTATACAAATTGGGCTTTGTTTTTCAGGCTTATAATCTAATTCCCGTGCTTACCTGTAAGGAGAACGCGGAATTTGTTCTGCTTTTGCAAAAAGTACCGGCGCAAGAGCGGCAGAAAAGAGTGGATGATCTGTTGAGTACTGTTGGGTTGGGAGAGATGAAACATAGATTGCCCCGAGAACTTTCCGGAGGGCAGCAGCAAAGAGTGGCCATAGTGCGTGCCATAGCGAGCCACCCCAGAGTGGTCCTGGCTGATGAACCTACGGCCAACCTGGATTCCAAGACGGGCAAAGCTTTGATGGAGTTGATGCAAGAGCTGAATAAAAACTATGGAATCGCTTTCTTTTTTTCCACTCATGATCCCATGGTCATGGAAGCGGCAAAAAAACTCATTACGCTAAAAGACGGCAAAATCGTTGACATTAAAAAGCGGTAAACCATAGCTTGACAATAGCACATCGTGGCCGCTGGAAAACATGGAGAGGGAATCAGAGGGGCAAGTCTATGGAAAACACGCGAAAACACTACGATGTCGTGATACTGGGTGGCGGGATGGGTGGATTGAGTTGTGCCAGTTTCCTGGTGCAAAAAGGGTTTAAGCCTTTGCTCCTGGAAAAGGAGCGTTTTTTGGGTGGCTATGGTTCTGCCATCACACGAGAAGATTACACATGGAATGTGGCCGTGTATGCCATAAGAGGTTTGGGAGAAAAAGAACCGTTTGGCAAATTGCTTCAAAGGCTTTCTATATACGACAAGCTAGACATTGGCCATCCGGAAATCAGTTTTGCCGGGATATTTGGCAAAGAAAAATTCTATCTTCCTCAAAATCCCGCTGTATTGAAAGAACAACTCGCAAGCAAATTCCCCGAAGAAACTCGCCAGCTGGAAACGTTTTTCCAGACTGTCGAATCTTTCAACATTTTGACGAAATACAACGAACTCAAGCAAGAGAATTTCAAGGTATACCTGAGCCAATTTTTGCAAAATGAATTGTTGCAATTTTACATCAATTCTTTTCTTTTACCCATGGGAAGGCCTCCGGAAAAAACATCGGCAATCTTTGCCATGATTTATCTCAAGGCGATCTTTTTTGGCGGCATATCCATGATTCGCGGGGGCATGAAAAAAATGGTCGACCTTCTGGCAGAACACATCCAAAACAAAGGAGGAGAAATTCTCCTCGGCCACCAGGTAACGGAAATATTGACGCAAGAGGATCGGGTGCAAGCAGTGAGGGCTGTAAACCAGCGAGGCGAGTATCTCACGGTCGAGGCGGATTACTTTGTTTCCAGCCTGGATCCCACAAGGGCTTTTGCTGAACTCATGCCTAACCCTTCTGCCCCGGTTGCCGAATACCTCGCCCATCTTCGCAGGCTAACTCCATCCACATCGGCCTTCATCATCCTGCTTGGACTTAAGAAAGAGGTTTCCCTGTCGCCAGAATTTTCCTTTCCTACCAAGCCGTTGCAAGTGGGAGTCATCTTGCGTGAAGACGCACTGGATGAGCCATCCTGTGAGATCAAAAAAATCTACTTCATCTTTTGTTCTGCAAACGATCCCAGCCTTTGCCCACAAGGCAAAGAATGCCTTGCTCTGGTAACCAACGTTCCCTTTGTGAGTGCATCCTTTTGGGAGCAAAACAAAGAGGCATTCGCGGAAAAACTCATCCAAATTGCCGGCCAATATCTTGCGGAACTCAAGGAAAACATCGCCTGCCAAATAGCTTTCTCGCCTCTGGATCTCTATCAACGCACGGGAAATTCCCAAGGCGCCATCATTGGCTGGGACGTCACTCCAGAGCAAGTATTGAAACGGCGGCTGAGCCAGGACACTCCGCTCAAAAATCTGCTCCTTGCTGGTCATTGGACTCAACCTGGACCAGACATTTCTCTGGTTTCTATTTCCGGCTATCAGGCTGCCAACATGATCATCAGCGAGAAAAGCAGCGGAGTTGCGATATTGCCGAAGGTACTCAGGTTGCCATAGCGGTCGGTCTCGGCCCAGGCGAGATGTGAAGGATTGAGGTCTACACCGATGACGCCCAGAGCTTTTCTGCTGGTAATCGCTGCCGCTGCCCGCTGGGTGGTCAGGTACAAATACCAGCTTTTTTTCTTGTGCACGAAGCGAAAATTGATGGCCTGCCCGCTGGCAATGGCCTCTTTTACGACTTCGCTGCCATAGGGAAATTCTATGTCGGTAAGCCGGTAATTTTTGCCGAACTTATGTTCCAAGGCCGGCGCAGTCACTTCGTGGGAGACCATAGGGATTACGCTGGTGGTCGCGGTCATCATTGATCAGGTGATCTCGTGGGTGTGGGACTGGTGGTCCGACCCGAAAGGCAAAATGAGCGAGCAACTCAGACAGAAGCTCGACGAAATGCAAGCTGCCGTAATGAACGGAGAAAGCCAGCATCCGGGTTTGCGCGAAAGCCTGCAACAACTGGCTAAAAACAGGAGCAAGATCCGGCGCCAGGCGATGGTCATCGTGTTGAGCAAGATCCAATCTTGACAGGAAAGGGCAAGCTATGGCAAATTGCAAACCGTGCGTGGTTCTGTTATTGCTGTTTTTTCTGGAGCACATGGCGTGGGCGGACGCCAAATCCAGGATCGCGGTCGAAGCCGTCGAGTACGTGATACGGAAATTCGGCCGTGAAGCGGGCAAGGAAGGCATGGAAAAACTGGGCAGCCAACTGGCGCAGGCGACGTCGAAGTACGGCGAAAAAAAGGCGGTGGCAGCGTTCAGAAACGTCGGGCCGCGGCTGTTTCGGGTCGTGGCGGAAAGCGGACAAGAAGCGCCGGTGGCGCTGCGCATCTTGGGCCGCTATGGCGAGGAAGGGTTGCACCTGGTGACGAACAGCCGGCGGCTGAGCCTGTGCGCCAGTTACGGAGATGATGCCGCGGTAGCCATGCTCAAGCACAAGGGGATTGCCGAGCCGCTGATCCATCACTTTGGCACGCCATGCGCGCGCGCCTTGCAGCCGCTCAATGGACAAAACGCGCGGCGTCTGGCCCACCTCATGGACGAGGGGCTACTCAGCCAGCTTCCCAAACAACAGGAGCTTTGGCGAGTGATCGCCCAATACGGCAACCGGGCTATGGAATGGATATGGCGCAACAAAGGGAGCCTCCTGGTCGGCGGCCTGGTGGTGGCCTTTGTGCGCGATCCGGAACCGTTTCTGCATGCCATGGAACACGGCATAGACGTCACTTTGAAACCGATCGCGCAAAAGGCAGCCCCATGGATCGGCACCACCATCGGCATTGCCATGTCCGTGTTGCTGGCACTGTTCTGCCTGCGCCGTTTGTGGCGCAAGGGCAAGAAAGCCTAGATTCTCTCGCGCACGCCCGTGTCATGCGCGGTACGGCGTAGCAGTCCAGGCCGCGGGCAGCAGTTCGGCGATGCCGGCAAATTCGCGTGTTGTGGTGTCGCGGTTGCCCATGCACACCAGGATGTCGTGGCCGATGCGCTGGCAATGTTCCAGGATGAACTGGCGGCAGATGCCGCACGGCCGCTCCGGCTGATCAACGGCTGACGAAGAGACCACCGCCAGGGCGACGATATCCGGCTTGCCGGACATGGTGGCCATGACGATCGCCGCCATCTCGGCGTGGATGTTGGTGATGTGGTTGAACGATGAATATTGCCCGGCAGAGAAGATTTCGCCGCCTGCAGCGAGCACCGCCGCGCCGTACTGCGTGCCGCCGGGCTTGGTTAGGAACACTTGGACATGCCTGCCCGTGCGGCTTCCAACAACGAGGCAATGCGCGTGTCTGTGGGCTGGATACGTAGTTTTTCCATGAATTTTCCTTTTTCTGTAAGACCATGACTCTTTTTCAATATACAAAACTTTTGCCAGGCATAAAACAAAAATTTGCCGGTTCTTGCAACCCCGAATTTTTGCTGCTTTCCGTTGCCTGTTTTGCTAAAATAATGGCTCTGGAAATTGGTAACCACAGATAGGCATTGTCTTAACAAGGGAGAAATTATGGACATTCCGGTGAATCTGGACAAACTCAGGGAAGTGTTACAACAAAAGCAACATGTCGTGAAAGACATTACGGAGAGCAAGCAGTTGTCGGCAGGATACTCGGGCGCCGAAGTGTGGCTGGTGGAAGAACAGTACGACAAGGTGATCCGCTACGCGGTGCTCAAAGTGTCGCGCGGCGGCAAGACCGACACCGATCTGCAAAACGAAAAAAAAGGCTATGCGCAGATCAAAGAAGACAAAATTTTCGATGGCCACCTGCCTGAAGACGTGTTCCTGTTCGGCAAAGAAGACGGGCTGACAGCCCAGCCCCGCTGCATTCTCTACACCACGTTTGTCACGCCGCAAGGCACGGAACAGATCGACAGCCTGGGCAACATCATCCTGGAGCAGAACGAGAAAGCCAGCGACGTGCTGGAAAAGATAGCCGCTTTTTACAACGGCGTCATCGACAACGCCAAAGGCAAACAGCAGCCGGCGAACACTGCGTTCGAACATCTGGCGCAATGCCTGGACCTGGACAAGATGAAAGATTTTCCGGGAACCAAATATGGAATCGACGCGCAAAATCCGTCTGTCCTGATCGACAACGAGGTCAAGCCGAATCTGCTCTATTTCCTATCGCACCAGGGCTGGAAAACGGAAAGATTCAAGATACCTTACACGTTCCTGCACGGCGACCTCAACCTGGACAATATCCTGGTGTTGCCCGACCAGAATTTCGCCATGATCGACTTTGAAAAAGCCAAAAACACTCTCGCCTTTTACGATCTGGCATTCCTGACCATGTGGATCATCCAGAAGACGGCGCTCGAAAAGTGTGTTCACAGCGACAAGCTCCTGCAACTGGTGAAGCATCTCACTTGCAAGGCACGCGGGCAAGAACCGCCCAATGTCTGCATTGACCACCAGCACTGCCTCCATCTGTTTGAACAGATCCTGCCGAAGACACCGCATCAAAACGACCGCAAGGCATGGTTGCTGTCGTTGGCGGCGGCTGCCCTGCGTCGCTCGTTCTATGAATTCCGCGATGCCGGTAAACCCGAGACAGTCGCGCCCGGCCAACACGTCAACAGTGGCATCTTTTTCTATGCCCTTGCCTGCTGTCTGGCCGAAGAATTCATCGACAGCAAACAAACATCGCAAGCGACGCCGTTCCGGTTGCCGGCCTTCAAATCCGCCACCGCAACTCCGACCACGCCACTGATAAATAGCAAGCCGCAAGACGCAGGCGCACAAACAATAAAGGCGGACGATCTGGCGTCGCTGCCGCTCGACGGTTATCCAGAATCGACCTCCTACACTCCGTACTGCATCCGCCTGATCTATCCGCTGTCATTCAGCAAGGAACAATTCGACAAGCTGAACGAACAGACCTTGCACTATCCGGAAGACAAAGCGCAAAGCCCGTGCTCTTGGGAGATCATCCCTGACATTACCAACGCCGATTCGTATCTGGGGTGTATCCAGCTGGACGACGCGGACAGCATAGAGCCTTTCTTGGACAAATTGTTGTACTTCGACGACAAACCGGCAGCAAAGCGCTATCGGCTGTTCCGACTGAAAAATAGTTATGTGCAACAATTCAAGAATCTCAGCTATAACCCGAGCAAAAAATGTAAGATTCCGCTGCACCTGAGTTCCCTGGAATTCATTCCGTTTCGCGACGGCAACGCCTTCCTCACCGCCGCCTTCGTGTGCCAGCCGGAAAGCAAGGTGATGGGATTGCGGGCGGCGCTCGATACCAACTACGAGCTACCGTTGGTGAGCGGGAAAATGTGGCCGCTGGTGTCCGATAAAACCAGTAAAAAACTTTATATCCCTGCCTTATTTGCCCAGGCCCGTGCCAGTTTGCAAGATGCCGCCAGCCTCAGCGCCTGCTGGGACAATAAAATGGAGCTGAGTAGGAGCAATCGCCGGCTGTTTGTCATGGCTTACACCGTGCTGTCGGTTTCAAAAGAACATTGGCAAAGCGACCCAATTGTCGCACTGGCACGTCAATTCTACCATCAGCTTACGCACCTGTCGGAAGACCTTTGTTTGCACAATGTCCCGCCACTGGTTGCCGGAAAATCTCCGGCAAGCGTTGGCGGCATACCTACGCGCACCTACGAGTTTCAGAAACACGGGGTCACGTTCTTTGGCCTGGGCGCCAAGAAATTCGAAGTCAACAACTTTCTGCCCAAGTTCCGCGAGTCGTACCTGTTCGCCCTGCTGTTGGCGCAGGACATTCACTTCATTCTGTATGCCGAGCAAACCAAAGGCAATCCCGACCCGCAGCAACTCAAGGCCATCGGCTATCTGCTGCGCAACGACATTTTCAACCAGCCGCCACGACAGGATTTCTTCCGCGACTGCCTGAGTTTCTATTTGGGCAAGGATTACCGGGAAAAATACCAGGGACTGTCGTTGCCTGCGCCCGTGCTCGCCGCGACTGTGCCCGCCATTGAGCCAACGCCGGCTGCCGCTGTCGCCGAAGACCGGCCGCAGTATGTCTTCCGCAAACAAGGAGACGTGTGGGAAATCGTGTTCCGCGGCGACAAGTTCTCGCAAAAACACCAGCTCGGCCTGGCTTACATCCGCGAGTTGCTTGGCAAACCCGACAAACAGATCAATTGCCTGGACCTGGCACGCGCCTGCAATCCGCAAAGCACTCGCTCGCGCAAGGGACTGGTGGAAGCAGACGAAGTGCATCAGGCCGATTCCAGCCAAGAAAGTTCGCTGGATACCAGAGCAACCAAAGAATACAAAGAGAAGTTAGCCGAGATTGAAGAAGAGCTGGCCGAGGCCCAAGAAAATCAAGACATGGGAAAGATCGAGAAACTGCAGGAAGATAAGGCCTTGCTGGCGGGCGAACTCAAGAAAGCCGGGCATCGCAAACAAGCCCCGGCAGTGAAACAAGCCCGCACAAGCGTCAGCAATGCGATTACCCGTGCTATTGACAACATCGGGCAAAACAACGAGGATGCCGGCAAGTTTCTGAAACAATCCATCGAAACCGGTACCACGTGCCGATACAAGAGCGACCGCAACGTGACGTGGGAGTTGTAAAACAGTTGTGCGTATCCTCATGATTTGCAATGCTATAGGCTTTATAACACTTATGATAATAGACTTGCACTCGTCTCTGCAGAGACTTCTGCTCGCTCCAGTCTCGGGCAACCAATTATCGAAAACGATGCGGGCATAGTTATCGGTTAGATCAAAGAAAACCGATGTGCATAACGCGCCCGAGGTCATCTTGCCCGACGCCCTAGATGAAATGGCGCTACAGCTGGATGCCATCAACTACTACCCGCGTCCGCTGGTGTATGCCTACCATTGCATGGACAACAAGGCGAAAACCCAGCAAAACCGGCTTGATGGCCTACTCGACTGCGCCGAAGCGTTGTCGCATACCTTGGCAACCATCGTGCTTGGATTGTACCTCAGGCAGCCCAAAACAGAGCGCGATACCAAACGGAACCAGGAAATTTTCCAGACCATCTTTGTCAAAGATAAGTTGAGTTTGGGCGGCTGGGTCGGACTGGCTATCGGTACGACCAAACGGCTTGATCCAGACACGCCAGAGTGTAGCGAGATGCTTGCGTTCTTGCTTGACTACGGTCTTACCGCGGTTCTCAGTCGGATTGAATACACTCTTTGTCATTCCTGCGAAGGCAGGAATTCATACTCTCGAACTACTGGATTCCTGCCTTCGCAGGAATGACATCTAAAAATCTGTACGCAACCAAAGCGAGAAGCGCGGTAAACCCCGTCCTCTGGACGTGGTTATAGTTCATGAAGAATGGATTGACGACGATGTGCCCGACACTAATGGGGCTCTTCTTTGGTCACGCTCAGGGAAAGAGCTTATTGACCGATTAGTTAATGCATCGGAATTGAGCGACTCAGAGGAAAAATTTGTACGCGCCTGCCATCACTACCATGTAGCACGCCAGCAAGATGCCCTTGTGAATGACCGTCTGATTGATCTCGGCTCAGAGCAGACAGCAGCTAATGAATATACTTTGTCGGTTGACACAGATCCACGCATTGTCGCTGCTGCTCAGTTTGGATCTCGATCACAGGAGCTTGCAATTGTACTTTACATGTCAGCTATAGAAGTCGTTTCACTTATCGAAGCAGAAGCTCCCAAAAGTTGCCCTAATTGTGGTCAAGGCATGCACCGTGTCTCTGCTCGCGTGGTTGATCTCGTGCATCGGCTAATGCCAGGAGTAGAGCATGAATTCAAGTATCTCTATGGAAAACGTTCTAAATACTTGCATGAGGGCTTAATCTTAACCGATGATTCTTACACCGGTATCACTATACCAACGCTTGACCCTAACAGCGAGTCTGGTGTGTCACAGAGAACAGTGCCGGTTATCAACATGCGAGAGTGGGTTGGTTACATGCTGCGCCAAATTCTTAAAACATTAGCAGAAAGTCCACCCTCCGTCTAACGTCAAGCATTCGCCGGACACACAACCACACTGAATATAACAATCTCGGCCAACGAGACGTTCCCCTTGAACAGTAGTCCCATAGCCAACAAAGGGATTTATAAGCATGAGCTTTCATGGAGGGAATGATACCATTTTGCCATTTCATGAGTCTGTAAACAAATTGGAGCAAGATGCCTACCGCAAAGCGGACGTGTTGATGGTTTCCGATTTTATCATGCCCGTTTTACCAAAAGAACTCAGCGATCGTATACAAAAAGAGAAAACAGAGAACAAGACACGCTTTCACAGCCTATTGATTACTCATGCCGGGAATCTGAGTTTAGGGCAAGCCAACCAGGAACTCCTTGCGCTTTTCAACCATAACTGGGTCTACGACACCGCCGACCCGAATTCAATGAGCGGCTGCATCCGCAATTTGCGCAAACTCAGTAGCATTGAGTAGCATTGCCACATCTGTTGTAGCCCATAATATCGGAAGCACGATGCGCAAGAAAAACAGCCGAGTCAAGGAGAACGACATGGACAAAAGACAGGTTATGCAACAACTGGAAAAGATGGTGCGCGAAGAGATCGAAAAACAAAAGCAGGCGATCGAAGAGACGCGGCAGGCGGCGATCGAAGCGCCCGGTCGCATGGAGTCGCGCTATGACACCACCAAGGTCGAGATGAGCTGGCTGGCGGACGGGCTGAACCGGCGTCTTGGCGAGATGCAAGACATGCTGTATGCAGTGACTGCGCTGGGTGCGGGACAATGCCAGGTGGTATGCCATGGCGCGCTGGTGAGTTGCCTGCGCGGGAGCAAAAAATTTCATTATCTCATTGTCCCTGGTGGCTCTGGCCGCTATGTGCGGACTGCCGAAGGCGAGGTCATCTGCGTTTCGCCGGTCGCCCCGATCTGCCAGGCGATCATGGGTCTGGGCGTGGGGGAAAAGGCGATGTTTGGCAAAGAACAGGTAGAGATCGTCGCTGTCATCTAAAAGAAGGAGAAGGCTATGCACATCATCGCTTTGGAAGGCATAGACGGCTGCGGCAAATCAACGCTGCTCGACCAGTTGGCACAGAAATTCGCGGGCGACGAACGCGTAGTGTTCCTGCACACGCCGGTGTCGCCGTTTCGCGAGATGCGCCGGACGCTCGATGTCGGCAACAAGGCGGACACCTTCTGGTTCTATCAGGCTTCCAACAGCTACCTGACCAAGACCATGCGACACGACAGGGTGTACGTACTCGACCGCTTCCTCTATTCGACCTACATCGCCCACCATACGGACGACAACACGGTAAACGAGCTGATCCGCCAATCGTTTGCGCTGCTGCGGCTGCCTGTGCCGTGCAAGACGTATCTGGTGAGGGTGACTCTGGCAACCTCGTGGCAAAGGATCCACCAGCGCGCTGAGCTTACCGAGGCGGAGCGGCTGAACCTGGTCGCATACGGCAAGCTCTACGACACCTACTACAACCCGCAGGCGATCCCCATCAAAAACCTGCTGTTCCAGGATCTGGAAATCATCGCCAACGAAACGCCCGACGACTTGCGGCAAAACTTCGACCAGATCGCCGGCTATATCCGGACAAAGTTGTCGTCCCCCGCTACATCCTGACGACCTGGCATTCGAGATCGGCGAATTGGAACTGTCTATCAGGCACGGGTTGTGGCAAACCGGGCAAACGAATACCTCGCGCAGCGCCTTGCACAGCGTGGTTTTCCACTCGGTTGCCGCAGGACGTTCGGTCGGCTCCAGGCTGCAACATTTGCGGAAAAGGCGGGCCAGGTCGGCGTTCACGATTTCGGCCGGGTAGCCGCCGGTGTCGTTCTTACTTCTCTCAGACCTGGCGGGATCGTACTGCCAGGCGTCCGAGTACATCGCCCGTTCGAATTGCGCTTCGTTGTGGTCGCAGCCCGCGGCAGGATGCTTGAGCAGGATGATCTCGTGCATCAGGACTCCCAAAGAAAAGAGGTCGCTTTGCCGGGTGGGGATGGTCGGCCGTTTCTGTTTCATGGCATGATAGAGTTCGGGCGACATATAGAGCGAATGGCCGACGCAAGGCGGCTGCGGTTGTCCGGGCGCGTAAAAATTGTCCAGGTCTATCAGCGACAGCGATGCCAGGCACACCTTACCGTTGACCTGCTCCACCAGCAAATTGGATGCTTGCAAGTCTCCATGCACGATGTTGCGGCCATGCAGGGTTTCCACCGCATGCGCCAGCGCAATCGCCAATACCAGGTTTTCGAGAAAGCCGCACCTGATGCTCGCCAGGTGTTGATCCAGCGGTAGCCCAGGCGCCAGGCGGCAATAATGGCCTGCCAGTGCCGACTGCCTGGTCAGACTGTCGAGCGGCGTGGCAAAGAGCGGGCTTGCCTCGTGCAGCTTCTCCTTGACCAGAAAACGCACCCGTGTCGCGGTGTCGCGCCGGTCGAAGCTGTCGGCAAAGATTTTGAGTACGCCTTTGTCCCCGCTCCTGGTTTCCTTCGCGATATAAGCAGTACCTTGCCCGCCTTGCTGTAGCAGGCTTTCCACGCGAAGTTTGTTGCCGGAATCGGTGGTGAATGTAGTGCCGGTCGGCTGTCCCTTTGCTGGTCAGAAGCACGGGTGTCTCGCCGTAATCCAGATCGCCGTGGCTTTGCACCCAATAGCGCGCGCTGCGGGCCTTGGCCTCGACCTGCTGGAAAATGATTGAGGCCGTTTTGGGGATGCCGGTGGCGAACTGTTTGGAAGAACTCGTGCGATCTACCGTCACTGCCGTGCAAACTTCCACTGCTTATGATGTGTCTCCTGGTTTTCAATGTATTTGGAAACGGTTTCGACCATAGATTCGCTGACCGTAAATGCGCCGTAGCCGGTTTGCCATTGAAAA
>JAGVGO010000119.1 GCA_020057085.1 Planctomycetota bacterium
GACCTCAGAGATACTCTGCCTTTTTACTCCTCCTGCTTTCCCATCATTTCAATTTCTACTTATCTTCGGCCTCCACCATGTTTTCATTCGTCGTTGCTGCAATGCAATACTAATCCCTTGCCTTTGCATATAATTTGTGATACAATAATTATAACCAGTTGGCTTAGGAAACAGGCATTCCGAACGCCGTTTTTGCTTACTAGAAAACAGGCGCATTCCGAACGCCGTTTTTGCTTACTAGAAAGGTATCGGTTCATATGCAAACACCTGACAAGCCAGCATCTCAGCCAAACAGAGACAAAAGATGGCATCCCCCTGAGCAATTTGGTAACTACATATTGGAATCGGAAATAGACAGCGGAGGTATGGGTATCATCTATAAAGGGTATCGCCTGCCCGAGAAAAAAGCGGTTGCCATCAAGTTCATGCTGGAACAATCTCAATACAAAAGATTCCAGCGTGAAGCTTCGACAGGGCTTAAACTGCACCACCGCAATTTCGTACGCTTTCATGACAGCGGCGAAATTGAAGGCCATTTCTATATTGTAATGGATTTCATTAACGGCGAACCGCTCAAAAAATATCTGGAGAAAGTGAACTTAAACTCCGACCAAAGGCTTGCCTTGTTTCACAAGATTGTGTGTGCCATTTGTTACGCGCACAATGAAGGTATCATCCATCGCGATTTGAAACCAGCAAATATTTTGATCGATACCGAAAACGAACCGGTCATTCTCGATTTCGGTCTGGCCAAATGTTTGGAGTTTTCTCACGAGGATGAGCAAACAGCCCTCACGATTGCCGGACAGATTTTGGGCACGCCTGGTTACATGTCGCCGGAGCAGGCACGCGGGGAGATCGACAATCAGGATGAGCGAAGCGACATCTTTTGTCTGGGGATCATTTTGTACGAAATGATCACTGCGCGCAACCCTTTTGAAGGGGCGAATTTTCTGGAAATTTGTTACAATATTGCTCATAAAGCGCCCACCCCGATAGATAAAATCATAGCTGGCATTCCACCGCAATTGGCCAATATCTGTAATCAGGCGTTAGCCAGAAATAAATCGGACCGCTATCAGACAGCCAGAGACCTGGCTGATGATGTACTCAATTATCTCAATTTACGCAAAAAAAATGAGCAGGCCACAATCAGTTACTCGGCTCCGCCTGTCACCCTGCCACAGACACCGGCATCTCCCATGTTGCCTGTTATACCAGAAGCGACGGGAAACGAAGTGCCGAAGCCGGCCGGTGGGCAAAGAAAACTGTCCAAAATTGTCTGCACTTCTTGTGGTGCTTTGAACGATCCAGGAACTGCGAATTGCAGCAAATGCAGCAACGTCATGCGGAAAATTCCGGCGCTATCCAAACCGATGGTCGCTCAACCACAGTCGCAGCCAACACCTGCTGTGCAGCCAATGGCGGCTCCGGCTAAAGTGTTCAACAAAAAAAAGGTTGACCACAAATTATCACTGGCGATGCCGATACATGCCACACCACACGCCATTGCCAGGCAACCAATTGCCGTTCCCGTAACGGAAAAGAAAAACAAGAAACCGTATTGGCAATTCATAATCGGCAGCCTGAGTATGGCGTTAGCAATGATACCGGTGGCCAAGGCGTTTGCTATACCATACTACGGCTGTGTTGTTGACTTACTGGCAGGAGTTGCGGCAGAAGCGATGTTGCAACGTCATCAGGGGAACGCCTGGATGGGAAGTCTCATATTCGCCGTCATGGGACTGATCGGGCAGATAGTCAAATATCTGCTTCTGATTGCACCTTTCCCCTTCCTCTCCACTCTGATGTCTCATACTCTGATGGGCGTCGCCCTTACTCTCCTGCTGGGATGCACCATGGGACTGGCCAAGAAAAGATTTCAGGAAAGGATGCCATTTAATTAACGAGCAAGGAGCCGTCAAAAAATAAGAGCCAATATTGGCGCTGAGATTTTGGGCAAGAGCGAGAAGCGACCGAAGGCGCATAGCTATAGCTCTGTAACTGAGGGCGCGACGACGCCATTGCCCAAAAGATCAAGCAAAGATTGGCTCTTATTTTTTGACGGCGACTAAGGAGAAATCATGAACAAACACAACATCGTTCGCGAAGATATTCTGAAATTACCCAAAAGCGACCTGCACTGCCATCTCGATGGTTCGTTGCGTCTGGCTACTCTTGTAGAGCTGGCACGCGAATACAAAGTAGAACTACCCACTTTTGATGAAGAAAGACTGCGACACACGTTGCTATGCGGGCGGCGTGTAGATAGCCTGGAATCGTATCTCAAGGCGTTTGCGATTACCCTCATGGTGTTGCAAGACAAAGATGCTTTGGCGCGAGTGGCGTTCGAACTGGCAGAAGATGCCGCCAAAGAGAATGTATGGTATCTTGAAGTACGTTTTTCCCCTCTCTTGCATACAAATCGCGGGCTGCGTTATGCCGAAATCGTGGATGCCGTACTCGACGGTTTGCAGCGTGCGCAGAAACAGTACAAAATTCTCACTGGCCTTATCATCTGCGGCATGCGTGACCGCCCACCTGCCGAATCCAAATATCTGGCTGAAGTATGTGTCGCCTACAAAAACAAAGGCGTAGTCGGTTTTGATCTGGCAGGTGCCGAAATGGACAATCCGGCCAAGGATCATCAGGAGGCATTCACCCTGGTACTTACCAACAATATCAATTGCACTATCCATGCCGGTGAAGCCTATGGGCCGGCCAGTATTGCCCAGGCCATCCATTATTGTGGCACGCATCGTATAGGACATGGCACCAGGCTGATCGAAGATGGCGACTTGCTCAACTATGTCAACGATCATCGCATTCCGCTCGAAATTTGCCTCACTTCCAATTTACAAACCAACAGCGTGCGCTCGCTCGATGAACATCCGTTCCGTTTCTACTTCGACTACAAACTGCGTGTGACGCTCAACACCGACAACCGTTTGATGTCGGCTACCACCTCTACCGATGAGTTGTGGCTGGCTGCACAACATTACGACCTGAGTATGAACGAAGTGAAAGATATCATCATCCACGGCTTCAAGAGTGCATTCTTATCGTATCGTGTGCGTAAAAACTTGCTGGAAGAGGCGCTCAAGATCATGGATCGCCCTATCTATCCGGAGTAACGGCGGAGTGACAGGTGATGCAAAAAGCAGAGGAGAGTAACGGGCAGGTAGAACTTGTCGGGGTGTTAGAAAAAATTGTCTACACCTCGGAAGAAACCCATTTTACCGTAGCACGATTGCGTTGTGAAGAGGACGAAAACTGCATAACCATCGTCGGCACGATTATGTCGAGCAACGAAGGACTGTCGGTGCGCGTACGCGGTACCTGGCAGTCTCACCCCAAATACGGGCGGCAGCTCAATGTGGAAAACTTTGAGCTGGTTCTGCCAAGCGACAAGGAAGCCATCGAAAAATACCTGGCTTCTGGCGTCATCAAAGGGATTGGCGAGTGCCTGGCCAAACGCATCGTGCAAAGATTCGGCACGGAAGTGTTTGACGTACTCGATAAAAAACCGGAGAATCTGCGTCAGGTACACGGTATTGGCAAAAAAAAGCTCAAGCAGATCGAGACTTCGTGGAAGGTGCAGAGGGAAAGCCACACGGCCATGGTGTTTCTCGCCGATTACGGCCTTGGCGGCGCTCGCGCTGTGAAAATTTACCGGCAATATGGCGGCAACCTCTTCTCTGTCGTCAAAGAGCATCCATATCGTCTGGCCATAGACATTGATGGCATCGGCTTTATCACCGCCGACCGCATTGCACAAAAATCGGGCATCGCCAACGATGACCCTGAACGAATACAGGCCGCCATCCTGCATGTACTTGGCGAAGCCACTGCCCAGGGACATTGCTTCCTGCCGCAGGAAGAACTAGTCGAGACGGTAGCCAAACTGTTGCTGGTAGACACCGGCAAGATCGAAGACAATCTGACACGCCTGTCGCCCGAACTCGTCCATCGCCTTGACCAGGGGAACCGTCCGGTGTATGCAAAAGCCTTGTTTGTCGCCGAGCAGATGGTTGCCACGCTTTTGCAAAAACTTCTTGCCCATAGTCAGTACCGCCAAATCACCAATCTGGAAAAACGCATCAGCCAGGTGGAGCGGGAAATGAAACTTACCTTCCGACAGGCACAACGGCAGGCGATCATTGATGCGCTGATGCAAAAAATCTGCATTGTCACCGGCGGGCCAGGTGTCGGTAAGACCACTATCATCAAAGCACTCGTGCAGATACTCGAGCAGGAAAAACAGCGGGTGGCGCTGGCCGCACCTACCGGGCGTGCCGCCAAACGTCTGTCCGAAGCTTCCGGACGTGCCGCCTCTACCATCCACCGTCTACTGCACTATAATCCACGCGAACACGGCTTCGAGTACAGCCACGGCAAAACCCTCGATATTGACCACCTCATCGTTGACGAAATTTCCATGCTCGACATTCCCCTTGCTGCCCATCTGTTTTCCGCCCTGGCGACGTCTACCAGTGTAACGCTCGTCGGTGACGCCGATCAGTTGCCTTCGGTAGGGCCGGGAAATTTTTTGCAAGATTGTCTGCTTAGTCAGAAAATTCCGGTGGTGCGTCTCAACTACATTTTCCGGCAAGCCGCCGGCTCTTCCATTGTCGAAGTGGCACACATGGTGAATGGCGGCATCGTGCCACAAATCCAGAACCAGGCTAAGAACGATATTTTTTTCTTGTTGAGCGAAAGCGCAGAGGCCGGAGCGGCCACCATCGTTGATCTCGTGGCCAACCGTCTGCCACGCCAGTACAGTCTGCATCCATTGAGCGAGATTCAAGTGCTTACGCCAATGTATCGCGGCTCCGTCGGCGCCGATAATTTGAACGAAGTGTTGGCCGCCGCCCTGAACGCCAACGGCCACAATATCGGCAACCGCTTCCGCGAAGGGGACAAGGTGATGCAGATCGTCAACAACTACGATAAAGATATATTCAATGGCGATATTGGCGTCATTACTACCCACAATCGTGTTGACCAGACGCTCACCATCGTCTTCGACGGCCGCGCCATAGCCTACCAGGAAGCCGAACTGGATGAACTGGTGCGTGCCTATGCCATCAGCATCCACAAGTCTCAGGGAAGCGAATATCCGGCCGTCATCATCCCGCTTTTCACTGCACACTACATCATGCTAGAACGCAATCTACTCTACACCGCCATCACACGCGGCAAACAGTTGGTCATTCTGGTCGGTAGCTACAAAGCGCTCGGCATCGCCGTACGCACCATCCGCGCGCGCAACCGCTACACCCGCCTGTCACAGTTGTTGTGATCCTGTTTTACTGTACAGAAGTTGGGTTTTTGTTTAATTGGCACACAATTTTAATTATGTAAGTAGTGGTTAAATAGGTTGTTGAGTGAATAAATGGAAAAAAATAAAAAAAAGGTATTGACAAAGGTAAAGGAGGTGATATAATGAGAGGCGAAGAGTGAGAGAAGTAAATAAAAAGACTGCTCACTAAAAGCTCTTTAAAAAGAAGGCAAAAGCGAAAGTGCGAGGCAAAGCCAAAAACTTCGAGAAGGAGAATGGAAGAGGGAGTAATATCTCTACGAAGTTCTTTTTTTCGGGGAGGCGAGATGGATCAAAAAATATAAAGAGTTTGATCCTAGCTCAGAATGAACGGTGACGGCGTGCCTACTACATGCAAGTCGAGCGGAACAGATGGGCAACTGTCTGTTTAGCGGCGAAC
>JAGVGO010000155.1 GCA_020057085.1 Planctomycetota bacterium
CAGCCACTTCGATATCCTGATACAGTGCCAGAGCTTTTTGAATCGCTTTGCGCATCAAGAGGCTGTCGTCTATCAGGAGCACCCTGATCTTGGGCGGCGTCTGTATGCTGGTGTCCGAGCTCGTCCAGATGGGAGCGGGCATTTCATCTGGATAGAGGGTATTTTCCGGCGACGGAACCTTGATATCCACAGGGGTGTCTGTGTCCTTGCCAGCCATGTCGAGCGGCGGTTGAGAACTATTTTGCGGCTGCCGTAACTGTTTGTCCAGTTCTTGTCGTTTGCCGCGATTCTCTTGCAATATTTTTTTGAGAAACGCAGAATTCTCAAGGATATTGTAGTATTCCAGCCTGGTAGTGCCGATAATCCCTGCATAGCGGTTGATGTCGCGCAGAAGCTCGGCCACCGTTTGATAACGGTCGCGAGGTGACTTAGCCATCAGTTTTATAACCATGGCATCAATGGCCGGAGGCATGGTGGGTATATGCGTGCGGAGAGAGGGAATTGGCGCATTGAGATGCTGCGATATGATGAGGTATGAACTTTCGCCTTTATAGGGCAGAACGCCGGACAAAATTTGGAATAGGGAAACGCCAAGCGAATAAAGATCGCTGCGCGCATCCACGGATTGTCCCTGTTCCACTTGTTCGGGAGAGATATAAAGTGGCGTGCCCAGCATCTGCCCTTCGCCGGAAAACGAGACATCCAATTTCGGTCTGGCCAGACCGAAATCGGTCAGCTTGACGATGCCTTCTTCCGTCATCAGGATATTGGCTGGCTTGATGTCGCGATGAATGATGCCGTGGATATGGGCGGCCTCCAGCCCTTTTGCCATTTCCTTGATGATGTAGAGAGATTCTGCCAACGGGATCTGTTTTTGTTGTTGCAGTATTTGCGCGATGCTGAGGCCAGCGATAAATTCCATGACGATGAACAAGATCATGTCTTCCTGGCCGACGTCATAGACCTCTACGATGTTCGGATGCCGGAGTTGCGCGGCAGTGTGCGCCTCGCGGAGAAACCTTCCGGCAATAGCGTTGCTGTCTTCGCCCATCAATAGCGATGGATGGAGTATTTTCAGAGCGACGACTTTGTCTAAAGTTTCGTGACGCGCTTTATAAAGAGCCCCCATGCCTCCCTGATTGATGAACTGGGTAAGCCGGTATTTACCAATGCTTTTTCCGACCCAATTGCTTATTTCCATAGGCTCAACCTCAAGTTGATGAGAGAAGTGCAAAGTCTGCGCAGCGACGATCTCATTCTACGATTGTTTTGCTAACGCAACTGCCGGAACAGTAGCCCTGACCGTATTAGACAAAGTATCCAACTGCCCAGTTACTGCATCTAAGGTACGGCTGGTTTTTTGCTCGGCAGCCTTGACATCGTGGAGAGAACCAAGTGTAATGGCGAGCGACTGGCCAAGCTTGCCCAGTAGTTCATCCGTCGCCGCTTTCCCCTGGCGTACCTCGCTATCTTGTGTTTGCAGCTTGCCAAGCAGTGAATCCATTTCACCGATAGTCGTACATTGCGAATGCACCGCTGTCCCGATTTCCTTGGACATTTGCTGCAACGTCTCGATCGTCGTCATGGCCTCTTGCTGGCGAGCGGCTTGCTCTTTGGTCTTGCTCGTGATATGGTGGCTCAACTGCGTCAGATTCTCCATGGCTCGTGCGACTTCGCTCGAAATAGCGTCTTGTTCGATAGTCGCCTGGGAGATACTTGTCACCATCTCGTTGGTGTCGCGGATCGCTTTCAATATCTGTTGCAACGACATGGAAGCCTTAGTAATGAGTTTGTTGCCGTTCTCGGCGTATTTGGAATTTTCACGGATCAGGAAAGAAATTTCGGTAGCGGCGTTGGCCGAGCGTTCTGCCAGACTTTGCACTTCGGCGGCTACTACTGCGAAACCTTTGCCATAAGTACCGGCGCGGGCCGCTTCAATAGCAGCGTTGAGTGCCAGCAACGTAGTCTGTTCGGCGATATCGGACGCCACGCTGACGATTTCTTGCATTTTTTCCGATGACTCGGCAATGCCTTGCATCCCTTCCACCGCCTCTTTGACAGATTTTACGCCTTCTTCGGCCGCTTTCAAAGCTTCTTGCGAGCGTTGCATGGCTTGTTGGGCGTTTTGGGCGACATTGCGGATGGAAACGATCATCTCGTCAGTGCTGGTGGCACTGTGTAATGCGGCCGCAGCCTGGGCTTGTGCATTCTCGGAAATCGTTACGATGTCGTGCATGGCGACGATGATATCGCTGATGCGACGCAACTGTTCCTCCTGCCCGTTAGCCTTGTCTTTGATCTGTTCGGCAAAAACCGTAGCAGCTTTGATGCCGGCAGCGATTTTGGCCAATTCTGGTCTCTCGCTATTGCTGGCAAAATCGGCTTGCGTCGCCAGCTCTCTGAGTCGGCTCTGGAGTTCTTGGATGACTGCGACAGCATCTTGGGAACCTTGACATTTTTCCTGCAAATGCTTACCCGTAGCCTTCATCTCAGTCATAGCACCCGCTAGCTGAACGAGCAGTTGATGGATCCGCGCCATAGGTCCGCGCAGCGAGTGCAACAGCGCGTTGAACGACCGGATGATCTCGGCAAATTCGCCACTTCTGCCGGTGGGCAGGTCCAAGGCCACCATGTTGTGCTGCGTGGCATTGTCAATGGAACTCTTCAATTGCTGTAATGGTGCAAACATCTGCTGCGAAATGCGATTTCCCAATACTAGCGCACCGGCTGTTGCCAGCAGCCAGACGAGCGTCGCCAGCCATTGTACCCAAGAGTTGCCAGTCAGGACGTCGCCAGGGATTTCTACGCCGACGAGCCAGCGCCAGGAGTTAAAATAGGTCATTTGTACGATCATCTCGCGGCCAGAGGGGTAAGCATCGCTGGCAACCTCTCGATAACGATAAACCTGACTTTGTCCCGGTTTGAGCTTTTGGCTTGAGCTAACGATCTCTTCGCCATATAGTCGGCCCGTGGCATCCTCCTGTTGTAGCAGGTTTTTGCCCTGCAATACCGGGTGAACAATCACCGTGCCGTTTGTCTCCAGGAGTATGACGGTGCCATGTTTACCCGCGCTAAATTTCTGCAGTCGCTCCCGCCATGGGTACTTGAAATCCAGGCTAACCATCGCGATTGTCGCATCCGTATCGTTGTTTTTGATCGCATCGTAGACGGTAAATCGGTATTGGTTGTGCCCCGCAGGTGCTTCGTAAAACCGCCCGCCGAGCAATACGGAGGCAACGCCTTCGTGTCTGTTACCGCTACCCTCTCGCAAAGCGAAACGTTTTTTGCCGGTGAGTGATTTATCGGAAGAACCGACACAAATCAGCTCAGTGCCGGCAGTATTTTTCACATAAAAACTGCAAGTCGAGGCGGTAGCGAGAGCAACCTCCTCGGCCAGGGATTGCCACATTTTTTCCTGCTGCTCTTTGCTGTCGGCCTGACGGATTGCCAGACGTAAACGCACTTCCCGCAACTGTCCGTCGCTCATGCTCTGACAGTATAACGACTGTTCCTGGCAAAAGAGCGCAAGGTTGGCAACATCGCTTTTCAAACCGGCCATGCACAAATCGCTGGACGTGTGGCTGAGCAAATAGCTGTAAACCCCGATGATTACTAGCAGGGTAGCCAACAATAGCAAGGAGACATACAAAGCCAACCTGGTAGTGACATTCCAGCTCGTGGTTCTCCAGAGCTTCGCCATCCATTCTTTCCATATTGCGTATCTCATCGGATCGCTCCTTAGCTTGCAACCGACGTGGTCTTGAACTGATTGATCAATGTATCCACATTCCCTGCCTGCGCCAAGAGCATCTCGGCCGCCTTGCTCGTTTCCTTGGCATGGCTGACGTTCATCAGCACGAGTTTTTTGACTTCACCCATGGTATGCAAGACTTCCAGAGATTTCTGACGTTGGCGCTCCGCTTGCTGTCTCGCATACTCCGACTTGGTTTTAGCCGTTTCTGTAGATTGCATGATGTTGTTGGAAGAAAAGACTTGCTGTTTGGTCGCCGCCGAAATATTGCTGGCCAGCATCGTCAATTCGCCCATAGCAATGCGGCCTTTGTTCGTACACTCGCTTTGTTCCTTGGACAACTTGGCGATCTGTTCGGAAAGCTCCGCCAGTTGTTCCATCGCCTTGAACACTTCGTTGGAAATGGACTCCTGCTCCAGGGCAGCTTGTGAAATAGCAGTAACGAGGGTGTGGGTGTGTTCCACACGTTCAAGAATCTTCTGTAAGCCTTCGGTGGTCTTGATAGCCAGCGTCTTTCCCTGCTCCGCTTTCTTGGCATTTTCTTTGATCAGCTTAGCGATTTGGTTGGCCGCTTCTCCTGATCGTTCGGCAAGTTTGCGGACTTCTTCCGCGACTACCGTAAAACCTTTGCCGTACTCGCCGGCCTGAGCAGCTTCGATAGCAGCGTTAAGAGCGAGCAGGTTGGTGCGGCGAGCAATGTCCGACACGACCGAAATGATCTGCCCCATTTCCTCGGAACTGTCAACGATAGATTCGATACCGCGCAGAGTTTCGCTCACTGTCTCTTTCCCTTCTTTGACCGATTTGAGAGCTTCTGACGCGCGTTCCATGCCTTCCTGGGCGTTTTTGGCAACTTCCTGGGCTGACCGTCGCAGCTCTTTGGAAGCGGCTGCGCTTTCTTGCGTCGCACTGGACTGACTCTGTGCCGTCTCATGTACCTTGAGGCCGATATCGCTGATTTGCGCAATCAACTTTTGCGTATCCATGGCGTGATTCGCCTGGTTCTTGGAATTTTTCGACACCTCATCAATCGAGGCGTTCATTTCCACAATGGCCTCGGCTACCTCGAAGGCTGCCTGTTTTTGCATTTCGACCACCGATGTTACTTCCTGCGCCATCTTGTTCATTTCTTCCAGTGTTTTTATCATCTGGGCAAGCGATGCTTCCTGGCTGGTCGCAGAGGTTTCAGCCTCTTTGGACAATGTGCTGACCTGGCTCGAAATTTGATCGACGACATGAGAAGCCTGGGAAACGGCAATTAACGAATTACAGACTTTACTCATCAGGCTGTTGAAAGAGTCGCTCATTTCCTGAATTTCGTCATTCGAGAGCGCCTTGCCCCGCACCGTAAGATCGAGATTGTGAGTTGCCTGATTGAACGAATCTACGGTTTGCTGGATGGGTTTGGTGACGATTCTCGAGATCACGAAGGAGAGCGCAGCGGCCATGGCCAGCAACGTGACGAACAGCAACATCACGCCAAACAGTAGATTTTTCCGGCTAATGCTGGCGATTTCTTGCAGACCTTTGTCGCGGCTATCTTTCTGCACCTTGTTGCTCTCTTCCAGAGTTTTCTTGCGATTCAACGCTGTCACTTCGCCGAGTTCCTGCAAAGCCAGATTGGTAGTTTCTTCCAACAGCTTGCTGGTATTTTTCAGCGCTTCCTTGGAAAATTTAGCATAAATGGCACCATAGATTTCCCCCAATTTCCAATTGGGATAGAGCCGCCGGAGGTCGCCTTTGACGACCAGGGGCACATAATATTCGTAAACGTCATCGCCGATCTCTCTGTAAGGTTTTTTTTGGTAAATGGCGATCTCTTTGTGCAAAATTTGCAGCACCCGGTCAGGAAATAAGGTATTTTGCGGTTTAGCCACGGAAGAAAACATGAGCTTGCTGTTGTTGGCGATGTCAAAGTAGGCAAACTCCGCTAAACCTTTGATGTTGGTCTGCGCCGAGGCGAATTTTTCAAAAGGGATAACTTCGCCACGCGCCAGAGAAGATTCTACGGCCATAATCGCCTCAGCCACCACATCATTGGCGTGCACCTCTTGGATCAAGGAAACCTGTTGGGCAATTTTTTGATGCAGGTCTTCAAAAACGGCTTTTTGCTTGTTCTGCAGCCGTTCTTCCAGGTTTTTGAGCGAGGTATCCTGGAAGGTTTCCAGGTTTTTCAGAATGGACATTTGTAGATGGGAAAATTTTGTCAATTGGCCTGCGGTATACCAGTTGCGGAGGACAAAATCGGACAGCAGCAGAAGGCCAACCAAAATGAGTTGGATAATAATGATCCGATGCGCTATTTTAAATTTCATAATACTACCCTTTTTAGTTTATTTATGCGCCCTTCTGCCCCGTGCAAAGCACGGGGCAGTTTTATCTTGAAAAAACGGACATTTACTCTCCCTGGCTTTTACTCTCCGTACTTTTGTTGACCGTTTTCTTGAGTGCTCGATAAGCTTCTCCTTTTCTGAAGAAAGGAACATCTTTGAGCGCACAAAAATATTCCGAGGAGCAAGAAATGCAGGGTGAGTTGGCACGCACGCACCAGTTCGTACGGTCGTTCCACTGCCGGCGCGGACAGTCACTGAAGCTGATCGGCCCCAGACACCCGAGTTTGAAAAGGCAATTGTGTTCGTCACCGAAATCGCTCGCAAACTGGCTGTTCTGGTAATAGTGATAACGCGGACATTCGGCATGAACACTGCGCGAATAGAACATCGTAGGCCGGTGAAATTGTGGGTCTTTGGGAGGCATGCCCAACTTGAGATAATATGCCAGGCTCCCGACCAGCGATTCCGGTGGTGCTGGACAATTCGGTACCGCCAACAGGTTGCCCGTGTTCAACCGTTTGGCCTCCATGAATTTTCGCAAAGAAGCCGCACCCGTAGGATTGCCCTCTGCCGCAGGCATGCCACCATAGGTGGCACAGGTACCGACAGCGATCACCACACCAGCATTCTGTACTGCGGGCAGCAATAACTCTTCCAATGGTTTGTCGTTGACCAGGCTCGCTCTTGGCATCCCCATCGGCACGGCACCTTCAAAGATCAGAACATAACCCGGCTTCTGCACCAGCTGATAGATCATGTCCATAGCCACCTGACCCTGGGCAGCGCTCAGGGTGGCGTGGAAAGCCAGCGACATGTATCTGGTGACAAGACTGACGGGGCCTGGTGAAGCCGAATCGAGAAGCGATACCGAACAACCGGTGCAAGATTGCCCTTGCAGCCACAAGATACGGACTCGACCATAAACTATCTCCTGTAGTCCTTCGGCGAGTGCTGGGGCATACAGCGGGCCTAATCCTATCATGGCGGCCAGCGACGCCCCCATTTTGAGAAATTCTCTTCGTGATATCTGATTCATCTGTCTCTCCTAATGTACCGAACATGCTATACATGGGTCGAAAGAACGCACGACCCGTCCGACTTCGATGGGGTTCTCGGCATCTGCCACCAGGGTTCCCTCAAGCGATTGTTCAACGGCACTTGGCTGCCCATCGTCGTCGCGTGGTGAGCAGTTCCAGGTAGTGGGAACCACGCATTGATAATTTTCGATCACGTAATTCTTGATCTTGAGCCAGTGTCCCAAAGTGCCCCGTGGCGCCTCCAGACAACCGTAGCCGATTCCTGTTTCCGGCAGGTCGAAATCTTTGGCGGACGGTTCTTTGGGGTTCAGTTGGTCCAGCCATTGCATCGCTCTTTCGGCGATAAATTTACACTCGACCGCTCGCGCCAGGTGCCGCCCCATCGCCGAGTTCAGGTCGCCAGGCTTGCCACCTATTTCCTCCAGCAATTTGTCGCTCAACTGGCACATTTCATGGTTGTTTTTCCTGGCGTACTGGACCAAAAGTCGCGCCGCAGGTCCGACCTGCATGGCTTTCCTTTTGTAACGCGGCGCCTTGAGCCACGAGTAGGCGCCTTGTTTGTAAGGGTCGGCCTTGGTTTCGGACTCGAAAGGATGCATTTTGGAACGGGAAGAATAGTAAGAAAAACGAACATCTTCCGTGATCATTTCCTGGTTGAATTCTTCCAGAGCACCATTGATCACTACGCCTGGCTTGATATACATATCGTAGTTGCTCTCGCGAAAGACACCGGCGCACAGGAACGCTTCCGGGCCTTTGCCGATCTTGAAGTACTGGGGATAGCTTTTGGCCAAGAGAGCCACGTCCGGCAGATAGACCTGGTTGATGAAAGTGATCAGCTCTTCCAGTTTGGTTTTGGCACTCAAGATATCGTCAACCCGCACATTGACATTCGCACCGGTAGGCAACAGGCTCATGGTGTGCGGCATTTTGCCGCCAAATACACAGCCCATTTTGTAAGCCAGCGCCCGCATGTCGAAAGCCTGGACATAGTGGGCCAACAGGCTGATATTGACATCAACATTCTCGATATAGTCGCCTTCATACCTTGGTAAAAAAGGGGCGACGGGACTTATTCTGTTGTCTTTCAGCTCCTGTTGCGCCCATTGTTTGAGACCACTGATTTTCGGGTCGTTGCCTTTGTATTCGAGAATGGCTTTGACATTGACGAAATCCAGTGCCGCCAGCAGATAAAAATGGGTAAAACATGAATGAATGTAATCAGACACCAGGATTAGATTCTGGATCAGGCGGCCATTGGCGGTCGCCTCCGTGCGATATGCTACCTCCTGGGCCATACACGAGGCAATACCGTGGGCAATGGGGCATACTCCGCAAATGCGCTGGACGATATGCTGCGCATCCATCGGGTCGCGTCCTTGCAGCAAAACCTCCACGCCACGAAACATCAGGCCTGTCGAACGGGCTTCTCTGACGCGAAATTTCTCTTTGAATTTACTGTCCGTATTGGTATCCATGACCGTCTCGATCTTAAGGTGGCCTTCGATACGGGTCAACGGGTCAATCTTGACTATCGTCATAGATTTTACCTTTCTTTATTATTCACCAAAATGGTGTTTACCTTTTTATAGAACACGGCATCCACTTCGCGGTACATTTTAAAAGGAATGGAGAGTTCGCCGATGAACTCGGTCTGCCCAACAAAGAGATAACCATCGGCGGTGAGAGATTCGGCCAGCGATTGGATAATCCTTTCTCTGGTAGGAATGTCAAAATAGTAGAGAACATTACGACAAAAAATGACCTGGTAAGGAGCCATTTTTTGCAGACCCGCAAAATTCAAGAGATTCATCGGAAAAAAACGAACTGTCTTGGCAATGGCAGGGGACAAAATGTAATGCGTATCTTGACGTTCAAAAAAAACGACTTTGACAAGCGGATCAATGCTTCGCAGATCGCTTTCGTTATAGATAGCTCTGCGGGCAGCTTCCACATTTTTCTGATTGATATCCATGCCTTCAATTTCGATTCGCCATCGCTCTCCAAGTTTGAGGTTCTGCAATAAAATTGCCAAACTATAGGCTTCGGCACCGTTGGCACAGGCCGCCGACAAGATGCGGATTTGGCGCAAAGGTTCCCTGCTGCGTACCAGTTGCGGCATAACAGTCTTGAGCAAAATGTCCATCTGCTGCTTCTCGCGGAAGAAGTAAGTTTCGTTGATCGTCACTTCGTTGATCAGGTTTTGCCATTCTTCTTTGTTGGGGTCTGCGAACAAAAGATGCTGATAATATTGAGTTATGGATGACATCTGTAAAGTGGCAACCCGATTTTCCAGTTTTTGCCGGAGGTAAGAATCCCGTTGCCCTTCGAACGTCAGACCACAATATTCCTTGAGTTTGGTTTTCAAAAGTGCAATTTCGTCGAATTTGCTAGAACTAGCCATCTACCTGCCTCAGTCGCTGTAAAAAAATAATGTTAATTCTTGCTTGATCTTTTGGGCAATGGCGGCGTCGTGCCCTCAGTTACAGAGCTACAGCTATGCGCCTTTCCTCTGTGCTTCTTGACAGAAGCACGAGGACAAGAACCCCTTCGGGGCGGTCACTTCTAGCCATTGCCCAAAATCTCGGCGCAATCTATTAACATTTATTTTTTTACAGCTCCTTAAATGATCACATGATGCGTTGCACAATTACACAATCTTTGCGTTTGCGACGTCAAACGCGCCGCGATATCCAGCAAAGGTACCACCTGATCAATCGCCCCTGTTTTAATGGCTTCGCGCGGCATCCCGAAAACGACGCATGATTGTTCGTCCTGGGCCATCGTCCAGCCGCCTGTTCTTTTGATGGCTTCGATACCAGCGGCGCCATCTTTGCCCATACCGGTCAGGATCACAGCGATCGCCTTGGGGCCTGCGGCCAGGGCTACTGAATGGAAAAATACATCTACGGACGGACGATGACCATTGACAAATTCGTCGCTGTCCAACGCGATGTAAAATTGTGACGCCACACGGCGTATCCGCAAATGGAGGTCTCCCGGCGCAATGTAAATGTATCCTGGCATCACTACCTGCCCGCCGCTGGCTTCGACCACCCGCAAGGCAAGGTTTTGGTCCATCGTTTCGGCAAATGCTCCGGTAAACTCCTTGGGCATATGCTGCACCACGACAATGCCCGCCGGAAAATCAGCAGGCAGTCCTTTGAGAATCTTGTCCAAAGCCATGACCCCACCCGTTGAGGCTCCAATGACGACGATAGGCGGCAAGGAAAGCGGGTAGCCGGTGCCGGATTCACATAACTCCTGCCTGGAGTGTTCACTCTCGGCGTTCACGGGTACACTCGTTGCGGCTGCCTGCTTCGTTGATAAGCCACCTTCGGCTACCAGTTTATCCCTATCGATCTTTTGCGTGGCGCTTTTTTCCTCATGGAATGTGGACCTACGTTGGGTGCGCAGACGGTCGTTCGTTTTTTTGTTATAGGCATGATGTACCGCCTTGATTTTTTCCACCAACACTTTTTCCACATAATTTTTGTTGTCGGTCACACTGCCTTCGTTAGGCTTACAGATGAAATCGGTGGCGCCATATTTCAGTGCCTGCAGTGTGATAAACGCTCCTTCCCTGGTAAAAGAGGAAAAAATGATCGTCGGGATATGGTATTGGTCGTTGAGCACTTTCAACACTTCGAAGCCATCCAGCCGCGGCATGTTGATATCCAGTACCACCACGTCCACGCCCAGATTGTGCATTTTCATCAGCGCAAAATCTCCGTCCATGGCAACCCCTACGACCTGGATTTCTGGGTCGTGCGACAACGCTTCGGTGACCAGTTTGCGAATGATGAGAGAATCGTCTACAACCAAAACTCTAATCGCGCCAATCATGTAAGTTCCTTTAACGAGCCGCCCCTGCCTGCTCATAAGCCAGATTCATAAAGCCTGAGATGTCAAGAATCAGAGAAACCGTCCCGTCGCCCATCAAAGTCGCGCCGGAGATGCCGGGTGTCATAGCCAGTTCGTCCGCCAAATTCTTGATGACGATATCCTGCCCGCCCAACAGGCTTTGTACCAGGAGCCCGCTGCGGCGGTGGCCGGTCTGGATGACCACGACAAAAGGCATGGCTTCATTTTTGACCGGATGCAAATGGAACACTTTGCAGGGATCCAACAGGGGAATCACGTTACCGCGAATACGAATGACCTGCTGCCCCTCCAGGTAGGAGATGTCGCTTTCCTTGATCTTGACGATCTCGTGTACCGAAGAAACGGGGATACAATAGATACTGCCAGCGATCTTGACGAGCAACGCCTGGATGATGGCTAGCGTCAATGGAATTTTAATGATAAAGCAGGTGTAGCTGTCTACTTCGGTTTCGATTTCGATCGTACCGCCGATCTTCGTAATGTTGGTTTTAACGACGCCCATCCCAACACCTCGGCCAGAGGCCATACTGACATTTTCGCTCATGGAAAACCCTGGGTGATAGAGCAGATTCAAGATGTCATGCTGCGTCATGTGGCTGGCATCCTGAGATGCTACGAGCTTTTGTTCGATAGCTCGCTGTAGGATGGTCTGGCAGTTGATGCCCCGGCCATCGTCGGCGATTTCGATCACCACCTGGTTGCCCTCGTGGTAGGCGTACACCTCGATCGTGCCGTAAGCGGGTTTATTTTTTTTCCGCCGCTCGTCCGGGTATTCTATGCCATGATCCACCATGTTCCGCAAGATATGCAACATCGGATCGGCAATTTCTTCGATGACGATTTTATCGAGTTCGGTATTGGCTCCCTCCATCTCCAGTTTGACAATTTTGCCTGTTCTTTTGGAAAGTTCGCGGATAATGCGCGGGAACCGTTTGAACAACACTTCCATCGGCACCATGCGCACCTGCATGACACCACCTTGCAATTCGTTGGCGACTCGCCCCAGGTCGAGCGAAGAATAGTCCAGACGTTGGATCAGTTGCTTGAAGTCGCGGGTCTGCTCCTTAGACATGACGCCGTCACCCAAAAATTGGCGATAGAGCTTTTTGATGTCATGGCTGAGCAGATCGAAAGAGGCACGCGAGACTACCAGCTCGCCGACCAGATTCATCAATTCGTCCACTTTGAGGCTGTTGACACGCAAAGTATGTGAATACATGTCCTCTTTGATGGCTTCCATACCGCTTTCGATGGTTTTGACTTCTTCGGAGCTTGCTTTCGCGGATTTACCCTGGGCGGAAGCCGGAGTTTCCTCGAAAGTTTTGGCTGAGATGACCGCCGGAAACGGCTCCTCTGTACCCGCTTCCGGTGTCTGGCTGACCACAGGAGATGGCTGGATTTTTTGACTGTCACGCATATCTGGTGACTTGGGCGTAACCACTGGCGTCTCCGGCACTGCTGCCGCCGGTTGAGCCTGTGACACTTGCGGGGCTACCGGTGGCGTCTCGGCCTTTTTGACGGGTATAGGCGGAGTGGCCGCCACTACCTGCTGGGCTTTTTTGTCGTGCAAAGATTGCAACGCCTCGGCTGGCGGCTGACCGAGCGGATTTGCATGCTCGATGATGCGGGTGGCACGATGCAACTCTTCGGCCACTTGCATCGGTTTGACCGGAGTCAGCGACTGCAGGGAAGATGTCGCATCTTCTTGTTCAAAATAAGCGGCTGGGAGCTCAGGCTCGACCTCTTCCCCTTTCAGCTCCCGAAGAAAATCAACCAGATTGTCGATGGTTTCTTTGAGATGCGAAATTTGCGCTTCGCTGGCGGCCTTTCCTTGCAACATTTTTTCCAAATTGTGCAATTCTTTCATGAGCAGCAGGGAAAGATCTTGAAAGTTCAACTGGTTGGCCGTACCTTCGAGCTGCTTCACTATTTCATGGACCTTCTGTGCCGGCTGCAAATTGCCAGCGTCCATTTGCAGCATCGCCAGCGACTGTACCAGTAAGTCTATATCTTCTTCGGCATTGGCGAGGAAGATCGTAAGTAATTCCTCTTTTTCCTTTTCGCCTGGCATATGTGCGCTATCTCGTGTAGCCATTTTTTCTCCTTCCACCGTTGACCTACGATTGTCAAATTTTGTGGCGGGCGTTGCCTTTTCCGAGAATGAAACCGGCTGTTGACGAGATTGGCCGGCTTCAGGTTCAAACTCCGGTTCTGGCTGCACGACAATAGCTGCCATCTCGTCTTCATTGGCAGATATCACCATACCTGCTTCCCCTGCTTCTTCAGCTGCCGCCTCTGAGGCAGGTTCCGATGTCGGCCCTGTTTCTGGCTTAGATGGAGTTGCTTCAGGTTCAGGCTCGGTGGCAGTGGCGTCCCAGATTGGCAAAGCTTTGGCAATTTGCAAAACGACCTGCTTATAGTTTTCGATTTCGCGTGGGGCGATCAGCGGAGTAGCCGATATTTTCTCCAGAAATGAAAGTCCGGCATCTGTCAATTGCATGATTTTCTGATATTGCATATACCTGGCGGATGCTTTGAGCGACAGGAATACGTTTTTGGTCTGGCTCCTCAGGTCGGTCGCTTCCGTATTTTCCCAGTCGGCAAGAATGCGGGCTAGTTGATATAGACTTTGTTTGGCATATTGGATAAAAATATCCGTCAGTTGCTTGTCGTAATCGGTATCCTTTATCTCGTTGCGCAATTCGATCAACTCGTCCAGTTCTTTTTGCAGATGTTCCTCTTGCAGAGGTTGTGGTTGCACCGAATAGAATTCGGCGATAACGCGCCTGGCTGTGATAGGGGTAAGGCCTGCCGTTTGGCAGAGTATTTCTACCGTTGTTTTTTTCACAGCTTCGGGAGTACGGTATTGTTTGAGAAGATTTTTGCTTTTGACGCTGTGCAAGCCCGGCACGAATTTAATGCGGTCTGCCAGAGATTTGTTCTCCCGCAGAGAACGCTCTTGTTCCAACACTTGCTCGCCTTTGCCGACAAGCAGCAATTCAGCCAGCTCTTCGAGAGTACCCTGCAAGGTGAGGATATCTTTGTTGTCCAGCTTGTCTTTCGTTTCCATGAGGTCCAGTTGCTCAAGAAAAAACTGACAGGCAGTCCAGTAATATTCGACCTCTTTGTCAATCAGGTATTGGGACAGGTTGCCGCCAATTTTTTTGAGTGCGGCCAGAGATTTGGCTTTTTGTGTTTTTTCTACATCGTTGAACTGTTCGCACAACTGTTGCACCATTTTTTCGCTGTCTTGGAGTACTTTGGGCAGCAGTTTTTTTCTCAATTGTTTTTTGCGCATCTCTAGTAAATGGCCGATTTCCTGAACAAGAGTGGCGGTATTCACCGCTTGCCCCGATTTTTGTTTGAGTTGGGCAAACGACGATGACAGCAGCGCGATGGCGCGTTGAAACAAATCATGGACGCGCGGGTACAGTTCGAGTTCGTCGAAAAAAAGCATGTTGGTGAGTTGCTCCAGCGCACCGGCCAGGTTGTTGAGCGGGAGATAGCCAAGACGGAAATAAAGGCCTTTGAGGTTGCGCAAACAACTTTGCATATCTTCATAAGCGGAAATTTTATGGCCTTTGGCGGCGATGATCTGCAGGCTGTTTTGCAGCTCGGCAAAGTACTGTGACGTCTCTTCGATGAATTCCGCCTCTGGATCATAGGCCATAGAGTTGGCGAATTCAATGCGGGAAAAGGCGCCGATGAGCGGGCGCAAATCCGATTTTTCGTTACCGGAAGCAACGATCTCCGAAAGCAAAGTGTCCAAAAATTGGAGGGTGTTGCCGAGCGTTTGCAAAGCGTAGACATTGTTCCTGATTTTTTTCTCTTGTAATCCGATACAGGCCTTTTCGGCAAATTCGCTCGCTTCTGCGAGTCTGGTAAACCCCAACACGGCGCTGCGCGTGCGCATGTCGTGAAATTTGCCGGATAATTCTTTGGCAAGCTCTAAAACATTGGGATTGGCCACCAATTGCTTGAGAGATAAATTGATCTGTGCCAACAGGGCACGCTGTTTTTTGCAGAAATCCTGGAGAGAAGCCGTCGGCTCGGACGCTACCGATTTTGCGCCCCCCTGCTCCCCCCCTTGTTTAGGCTGGGCTTCGGCGATGGTCTGCTGTTGAAGAACAACTGTCTGTGTTGTCTTGGGTGCTTTGCCGTTGGCGGCCACATAATTGATCACTTCGACGAACTTCGTGGTAGAGCTTTGCTCCCACCCCGTCTGCACAATCTCTTTGAGCAATCGTTTAATAAAATCAACACCTTTGAGCAAAGAGTCTATAATATCGGCGTTGACTTTCAGTTCCCCTTTGCGCAGCTTCGCTAACAGATTTTCCAGGCTATGCGCCAGTGCGCCGGTATGGGTTAAGCCAAGATAGTTAGCGCTGCCTTTGATGCTATGGACTGGCCCGAAGATCGTATTGACCAATTGCACATTTTGCGGATTTTTTTCGAGAGCCAGGAGAGCCGTTTCTACGGTTTCCAGATGTTCTACCGTCTCTTCTTTGAAATCTTGCAAAAGCTCATTGTCAACATCGTCAGGCCGTTTTGGTAATTCTTGGTCGGCATTGCTCATGGTTTTTCCTCTGCAGCTTGCATAGGTTTCTTCTTCTCGGCATATTGAGATTTGCTGTTCTCTAAAATTTTAGGGATGTCTAATAGCAAAGGCAATCGGTTCTCCAGCTTGGAGATACCTATGACGAACTTTCCTTCATTGCTTGACAATAATAAATCCGACGGCGGTTCGATCTGCTCATCGGACAGTTCCAGTACTTGGGTAATGGCATTGACGATAAAGCCGACTGTACGATCTTTGATGCGAAAAACGATGATGCGACTGTCGGAGGAATTAGTTCGTTCACCCAGACCCAATCGCTTTTTCAGGTCAATCACAGGGATCACCCGTCCGCGGAGATTCATGACTCCTTCGACATAAGGTGGCACATTGGGAACCAACGTAATCACTGGCATCTCAACAATTTCTTGAATGAGCGAGATGGGAGCGTTGAATTCGGTTTCCCCTAAGATAAAACAGATATATTGTTTGGATGTAGACTGCTTGAAAGAACCAATTTTGGCATTTTCCACTTGTTCGGCCATCGTATCCTCCGCATACTACTATTTTTTTACCAGATGCCATAGGACACCAGGAAAATCAGTATCGTTGACTACCCGATCTATGCTGCCGCTTTTAATGGCGATTTCGGACAACTGCGGTGTAACACAGTTTTTCGGATCCTGTGACAGGGTAGTGCCATGAACTCGTTTGATTTCACATATGCCTTCTATACCATCTATGCCCTTGCCGGCCAATACCACCCCGATTGCATTCGCGTTGAAGGTTTCTGCGGCCGAAAAAAGCAGCTGATTGAAAACATTTTGCTGCATCAGAAAGTCTGGTTTTTTGGCTACCTGGCATTGATAGCCTTCACTGCCGCTCTGTACCTTGAGGTAAACTTTCTGGTTGACGATATAGCAGACGCCCTCACGTATGAGTTCCCTGTCTTCAGCCTTTTTCACCACGATATGGCTGTATTGGTT
Source organism: Planctomycetota bacterium (assembly GCA_020057085.1). Classification (GTDB taxonomy): domain Bacteria; phylum Planctomycetota; class Uabimicrobiia; order Uabimicrobiales; family JABWCH01; genus JAGVGO01. Next base: position 16,548 of record JAGVGO010000155.1, read on the forward strand.
CAAATAGTTGCAAAACGCTTCAAAGTAATTCTCTTCCATGTACTGGACGGCAAGAATAGCGCATGGAAGATGTGCCGGCAGATGGGGTAAAATCTTCAGGAAACCACCGTAGCCGCCTTCGCCGGCCCCGATCACAATCGCTTTTTGGGCAGCCGCTCTACCCTCCAGGGCAACACCCTTCGTTATCGATTTATGCCCCCTGACTTTTTTAAGCGGCTGCACTTCCACCCGTGAGGCATTCAATACTTTCTGGATGATTTCATCCTCTTTACCACTCAGATTGCCGCCTTCCTTGGAAGGCTTACAAATGAAATCTACGGCCCCATAGGTGAGACAGTCGAAGGTCGTACTCGCACCGTCGTCCGTAAAGGCAGAGAGCATAATGACCGGCAACGGATCACTGATGACGATATGTTTCAACATCGTGAGGCCATCCATCACTGGCATATTCACGTCCAAAGTAATCACATTGGGTTGTAGTTTCGGTATCGCCTGCAACGCCTCTTCGCCATTGTTAGCCTCGCCCACAACCCTGATAGCCGGCGATTTTGCCAGGATGCGACCGATCACCTTGCGCATCAATGAACTGTCGTCCACAATCAATACTTTGGTGATGGAGTTTTTGTCGCCAAGAGCCGCATCGGGCAACTTTTTCTGCGCATCCATCTCGGACAAGGCGGGAAAATTTTTTTTCGTTGTCTCACTTCTTGGTATTTCTTCCGCTGGGAGCGATTTTTTGAACGTAGGAGTCAATCTTTGATGCACGACATTGTCGCCTGCCATCATGCTGTTGTCTGTGATTTTACTGCCTTCTACCGACAAAGGTATTGGCGCTGTGGTAGCGGCTTTGTTTTTCATCTGCTGTTTTTTGATTTTGTCCAGATAAAAATTCGCCAGTGAATGTTTGGCATCAACAGACAAAATCTTTTGGAACAAAATTTGTGCTTCGGCTAAATGTCCCGCTGTGTATTTGACGAAAGCTTCTTTTTCCATCTCGGCAATGGTTGTTTTCGTGTCTTTTCCCGATCTTAAGTCACCTGTCATGATGTCTCCCTGGTGCTTTTAGGCCGACTGATCTTTTGTCCTGCTGCATCTTTGACCACCTTTAGATAGGAGCTGTAAAAAAATAAGTTTTACAAGTTGCGCAGAGATTTTTGCCAAGGGCGAGAAGCGACCGAAGGCGCATAGCCGTAGCTCTGTAACTGAGGGCGCGACGATGCCATTGGCAAAAAGATCAAGCAACTTGTAATAGTTATTTTTTTACAGCGACATAGTTGTTTCTTGCGCCGCCGTGAGCTTCTTCTCTTCAAGGGCAAGTTTAGCCAACTCCTTTTTTTCTTCTTCGCTAAGCAGACTCAACAACTCTCTGCGTTTGCCTTTGGCGAGTACTTTGTCGAAATCTACCAATAGCATGCGTTGGTTGTTGTAGAGAATGACACCCTGCAAGTAATCATCATCTACTTTGGACATGATGCGCGGAGGTTTGGTGATGGAGTTCTGTGGCACCGTAGTCACTTGCAGGACAGCATCTACGACGAACCCCACCATATTGCCGCTCATGACGGCAACAATTACGCGTGAGTTGAAATCTGTTTCCACCTTTTTAGCGTAAAATCGCTTGCGTAAATCTATCAATGGCACCACATCTTTGCGGATCACAATAAAGCCTTCGATAAACTCGGGCAGATCGGGTACTCTGGCAAAACCTTCGTAAAGGTCGATCTCTTTGATTTTCAGAATATCAGCAGCAAAAATTTCGTCGCCAACCTTAAAAGTAACGATTTTAAGCTGTTCTTCTTCTACCTCAATCGTCTTTTTTCTTTTGAAGCGCATGGCGCGCATGCTTTTCTCCTTTGATATTCTCGCTTCTTGCTTATAGACTGTCCGGTTTAGCCAAGTATTCGCATATTTCGTGGTCGCTCAACACCGAATGGTAGACACCTTGCTGGATTGCCAGCTGCGGTTTTTCAGGGAACATCGCGTCATTTATTTTTTGTATTAAAATCTTGCCTGATTTCTGATAAATTTCTTTGATGCCTTTGAGTCCATCCTGGCCGGTGCCGCTCATGATTATCCCTGCTAACTTGGCTTGCTTGAGTTTGGCGGCCGATTCCATCACCGTGTCTATCGGAGTTGCCACAGCCTTAGGCAGGTATTCCAAGGCATACGTCCCGTCATTGTTCTGCACTACAGTCGGGCAGGGCTGATCCAGCCCGTGCAGATATACTTCACCGTTATTGAGTATGGTTCTTTCCTGCCGTGATTTGAATACTTTCAGAAAGGTTACCTGATTGAGTTTCTGCACAAGAGAATCCATGACTTTGGCCGAAATTTGCATCATCCCCACTATGGCACAATTGACCCCCGACGGGAGATTGCACAGAACCCGCATGATCGCTGCAGGGCCACCCAGCGATGCGGCTAGAATGACCAGAGCCTTGGTCGGTACTGCAATTTCTTTCTTGAAAATACCTCGCTGTGTGACGAGCACGCGGTATGGTATATTGGCTTTGCTTGATTTGAACGCCACGTCGCACAGGTACTCTTTTTGTTTTTCCAGTTCCTGAGAAATGGCGCCGGTCGGTTTGGGTATAAAATCCATCACGCCTAAGCGAAAGGACTCAAAAGTGACATTGGTTTCATAGCTCAACGAACTGACGATGATCACCGGAACCGATCTGCTGATCATGATGTTTTTCAACGCGGTAATGCCATCCATGACCGGCATGTCAATATCCAAAGTGACAAGATCGGGCTTGAGTTCATGGTTGAGTTTGATGGCTTCTTCGCCATTCTGGGCAGTGCCGACCACCGTAAACCTGCGGTCCGATTCGAAGATTTTGCGCACAGTCTTTCTCATGAAAGCGGCGTCGTCCACTATCAGCACCTTAACTTTTTCATCCATGTGTGGCTTCCTTATTCGCTAGCCTGTAGCTGATGGCAGAGCATACAATTATCGTATTTCTCCACATGTCGGCAGGCGGGTTTATTGGCATCAGGATGGTGGCATTCCAGGCACTTACGTGCCCTGCGATCAATGAGACGCTTATGAGTGAATAAACGAATTTCGGTCGCTTTCAATTGGAGGAGCAGCTTGGCCTGTTGCTTCAGGCCGCCGCTATCCTTTACTTCGAGTATGACATTATAGACACCCGGAGCCGGAAAGCGATAGGTTAGCTGGTTTTTTTTACTGTATTCGCTGTCCCATTGCCCGTCGCCGTTAAAGTCCCAGCTCACTTCTAACTGATCCAGGGAATCTTCTTTGTCTTTGCAGCTAAGAGCATCGAATTCATATGCGAAAAAATCATGCTGACTCGCCTGGTAGATCAACACCGCCTTGGGTGGGGTGTTTGCCACGATGGTGATCTCTTGTAGCAGACTATTTTCGAGCCCCTGCGAATCTTTCACTGTCAACCTGACGAAATATTTGCCCGCCGCGGCATATTGGTGTGACGTTGTCTTTTCGTGCGACCAATCGCCCATGCCAACATTAGCGTCGTCCGACGGATTGCTCTCGAAATCCCACCGCACTTGCAACTGCTCAGACCCGTCTTCATTGTCGCTGGATTCCGACGCGTCCATAGTGAATGTTGTCTTGGAGTTGCCTTCGCTCGGGGTCACTTTGAGTCGGGCGACAGGTGGCTCGTTCTTCTTGAAAAACCGCGCGATATTGTCCTGGTAGCCAAGCATGAGCAAAAGCCCTAACGGCACACATAAGCAAATGACAATGGCGCAGATGAGCAGAACATACCAAAAATATACAGAGTGTTGGGAACGGTCGTTTTTATCCACACAGCGGCCTTTAGTCGCTGTAAAAAAATAACTATTACAACTTGCTCGATCTTTTTGCCAATGGCGTCGTCGCGCCCTCAGTTACAGAGCTACGGCTATGCGCCCTCGGTCGCTTCTCGCCCTTGGCAAAAATCTCTGCGCAACTTGTAACACTTATTTTTTTACAGATCCTTAGAAAAAAAATGACTGACGAAAGAACCATATCCACTGCTGGCATTCTCGCAAAAAAATATTAAGCTTGCAAACAAATTTTTGTTTTGCTTCTGCCTACATTCCGCAGGCCTTTAACTCGTTGTTAAAAAAAAAATTATAGAAATTTTATGATTTCAGGGACAGGCCAAAAGAATTAAGATTTTATATTTATTTAAGTACTAACTGCCCGCTAAACCTTGTGGCTGCGGAATGTAGGCTTTTGTTTTGGAATTTGGAATTTTTTTTGTTACCATGTGGTTTTAGGAGCGGATTTTCACAGCGATTTTGAGATGAAAAAATTATGCTACTCACTGATCCTTTTTCCCCTTGCTGGTTGTGGCGCAGCCGCCATATCCAAACGATCGGGCCGCTACTGTCGCCGGCACACATCGCGCACGGGCAGTGGCGGCAAGCTGTACACAAAGTGAAAACTGGCGATGCCACCCTGGTGGTCTACAGCCACGTACAGGAATCGAGGACGGCGGAGCGCGACGATGTACTTTTAGTGCATGGCATGGAAGGCAGCTCCGACTCCGGCTATATCGTACGCCTGGCCAACGCCGGTCTGCGCCACGGCTTCCATGTCCACCGCATGAACCTGCGCGGTTGTGGCGAGAGCCTTCGACTAAACCGCCTTCCCTACCATGCAGGACTCTGGCGCGACATACTGGCGGTGGCACGTCAGGTAAAAGTCGGGCGACGGCTCTTTGTCGCCGGCTTTTCACTCGGCGGCAACATGGTGCTCAAGATGGCTGGCGACCTGGGCGAGCAGATGCGGCAAGATGTGGCCGCTATCGCCACCATATCGGCGGCTCTCGATATGGCGCGCACCGACCTGTGGCTGCGCCGAAATCGCCTCTACGAGCAGTATCTGTTGTGGCATCTGGTACACAGTTATCGCCGTCGCCTGCGTTTTTATCCGCATGTTTACCGTGGGCTTCTGTCTCGCTTGCCGCGCCACATCGGCGATTTCGACGATGCAGTGACCGGCCCTTTACACGGCTTTGCCAGCGGCAGCGACTACTACGAGCGTTCCAGCAGTGCGACAGGTTTGGCTAAAATTTCGGTTCCTACCTTGCTCATCCATGCCGAAGACGACCCGCTGGTGCCCCTGTCCCCTTATGCAGAGCAGCAGCAACTTTTCAGCCGGAGTAGCCTGCTGCATCTGTTACTCGTCAAACATGGCGGGCACGTCGGTTTTATGGGAGACAGTAAATCGTGGTGGTGGGCTGATGCACGGGTAATCGCTTTTTTTAAAACGGTGCAACTGGGTGTAACTTGTTACAAAAATTAGGAAAAGGCCATGAGCGAAAGCAAAAAACCGGATTCTTCTGATAAAACAATGCTTTATGGAGACAAAACGGCACATGGTAGCAATGCCGAACCGGCCGCAGTTGAACAACCTGTTTTGGGGCAAGCGGTTGGCAACCTGGCATATCTTGCCAATTTGCAGACCGTGCTTGGTGGTGGCAACGCTCCGGCGAATGAGCCGATCCCATGCCCGGCCCGATACGAAATCCTGAACGAACTCGGCCAAGGCGGCATGGGCTTGGTCTACAAGGCGCGAGACAAAAAACTCGCACGCATAGTAGCCTTGAAATTTTTGCTGCGTATGAGCAAAACCGACACCAAGGATGTAGAACGTTTTCAGCGGGAAGCCAGAGTCATGGCTCAGTTGCATCATCCTAACATCATAGCGATTCATGATATAGGAGAAGAAGAAAGGTATCCTTTTTTCACTATGGATTTTATTGAAGGTGTCTCCTTTCGGCAATTTCTGCAGCACCCCAAGCGGGATATGAAACAGGCAATACAAATTCTCATTCAGGTGGGTCGCGCCGTCCATTATGCCCATAGCCAGGGTATTATCCATCGTGACCTTAAACCTTCCAACATCATGATTACGCACGACAATGTACCGAAAGTAATGGACTTCGGCCTGGCCAAAGTCAGCAATCTCAGGGATGATCTTTCCAAAGCAGGGGAAGCGATGGGTACGCCGGCCTATATGTCGCCTGAACAGGCCGAAGGTGCGCAAGACTTAGATGCCAGAGCAGATATCTATGCTCTGGGCGCCACTTTGTATGAAACACTCACGCTAAGGCCTCCTTTTCAGGGCGAGACATATTTCAACATCCTGACACAATTGTTGAACCGCGAACCGGTGTCGCCAGGTAGAATAAATCCAGACATTGCTGCCGAGTTGGAGGCAATCTGTCTCAAGAGTCTGGAAAAAGATCGTAGCAAACGCTACGCCAGTGCCGAACTTTGGTCCCAGGATCTCGAAAATTTTCTTGCCCAAAGGCCGGTGACGGCTAAAGTGCCGACATTATGGACCCACCTGTACAAATTCATTTTGCGTAACAAACTGGTAGTGGGTGCCGGCGTGCTACTTTTTTGCAGTATCCTGGCCGGCGGACTTCTCTCCTTGGTCGGATGGCAACGAGCCGAAGCCGAGAAACAAAGGGCAGAGACATTGAGTCAGAAAAATGCAGATGAAGCCCGTTATCATCGCATCACGCTGGTTAAGATTGCGCTTGGGAAAGCGCGAGAAATGGCGGCCAATAAAGATTGGCACAAGAGCGGTGTGCTTGCAGGCAATGTGCTGCAAATGCTTCAGGGGCTAAAGTTGAAGGAAGAAGAAAAGAGCCTTGAGCAAGAAGCTGAAACTCTGCTGCGCTTTTCTTATGCCGAGCATGGCCTCGTTTGGCAGGCCAGGGCAGCGGCGCCAACGGAAAAAGAAGCGACAGCGTTATTCAGTGTACTTACCGCCGCCTTTAGCCCGAATGGCAGGCTGATTGCCGCGGGTTCTTGGGACAAGACCGTAGTGGTGTACGATGCGGCTAGCGGCAAGCCCCAATTGAGTACTTGGAAAATATCTAAATTGCTCTACGTTCTTTGAAAAATCAGATATTCGAGAAGTTCAAGACAAAATACCATGAAATAGCCTCAGCA
>JAGVGO010000152.1 GCA_020057085.1 Planctomycetota bacterium
ATCCCAGGCATAGAAACTTGGATTTTAGGAATAGACAGCGGGTAGCCCCGCTGGAATAAAGCAAAATAAGCCAAAGAAAAAGGTAGAAAAACGAGAAAACGAGAAAATATTGTATTGATGCGTGTGTAAAAATCTCCGCCGCGGCAGGGAAAATTTCGACTTTTTACACAGGCATCGAATTTGGTAATTATTCATCTGCCCCAATACAAAATTTGAAAATTAGCAGAATTGATGTGCGTACCAAGTCAGGGTTGCCGTGAAAATTTGTTCCATCAGATCGCCCGTTTTTTGCCCCACAAGCGGATGTGCAAGCGGTCGCAGAAACGCCAGTCGTGTTGTTTACAGATTTCGATGAGCCGGCGGCTGCGGCGATTGAGTTCCGGCACGGATATTGCCTGCGGCATGAGCAGGATATTGCTCTCGTCGTAAGCGCCGTTCATTTCGCGTAGTACACGCACGATGTCCAAAATCTCCGCCACCTCTTTTTTCGCATTGACCACGAATTTGAGATGGTGCTCCTGGCGCACCAACTGGGCCAGTGCCGCGAGATTGAGCCGCCGCTTTTCGTGCATGGCAAAGTGCGGCGACGTTGGCACGATCGAAGAAGAAAGTTTCGGGCTGATGCTCAGGAATTGCGCCTGGGTGGGTAGGTAGATGGTGCCGTTCGTTTCGATGGTCACGTGGTGGCCTATGTCCACCAGAAGCGAGACGAGGTGGGCTACCCTTTTCTGCACAAAAGGTTCGCCGCCGGTGATGACTACGTGTCGGCAGTGGAAACTGTGCATCGTCGCGGCCGTTTCGGCAATGGTCTTGCGCAGCCGGTCGGGATGGTGGCTGGCATAGGGCGTGTCACACAAAGTCGTTGAGCCGTGCGCATTTTGCCAGGTACAGCGGAGGTTGCAGCCCGACAGGCGGACGAACACCGACGGCACGCCGACGAAACGGCCTTCGCCCTGGATGGTGTGAAATACGTAGTCTTCGCTGAAGGTGAGGCGTTCATGGGCACTTGCGTTCGTCATATTCCATCTTTCCATGTTCGCTGCGGTATCGCTCGATGGCAGCATAAAGCGGGGTCGCTTTCAGTTGTGCCGCTTCCTCTGCCGACAAGCCTTCACAAATCACATAGCAATTCACCGTTTCGTGCAACTCAACGCGCACGAGCCGCAGGTTTCCATCGTCGAGCAGCGTGGCGACGGCGAAAAAAATCTCCTTGGCAATGTTTTCCGCCGTCGGATTGACAAATCCCTCCTGGTCGCTCAGGTGCATGAGATAAAGCCGCGAACCGAGTTTGTGGCAGGCTTCGATCATCACGCTGTCTTGCGGGTTGGCGATAAAGGCGTGATCGAACGCGTCGTCCAGCCACTGGCAAGCGATGCGTTTGATTTCCTTGAAATCAATGGCATAGCCGATGGCGGCTGCCTCTGCATAGGCAAACGTCAGCTCGTAGTGGTACTCGTGGCCATGTACATTGTGGCACTTGAGGCGTTCGTGCATGACGCGGTGGCCGGCATCGAACTTGCCACGCTGGCTAAGAAAATTGCGGGTCACAGAACTCATTTTGCCAGTTCCTCAATCCTCAATGAAAATCATTGAGGTCGCATGGGTTTGATCACGCCGGCGAGCAGGGCAAAATCACACAAGGTAATGACCATCATCGCTTCTACCACAACGACGGCGCGCGGCACGATGCAAATATCGTGGCGTCCTTCAACGGTAAGCACAACCGGTTCTTTGCTGACCATGTCTACACTGTTCTGCGGCTTGCTGATGGAGGGAGTGGGCTTTATCGCCACGTGCAAAACGATGGGCATGCCGTTGGTGAGTCCTCCGAGAATGCCACCGGCATGGTTGCTACTGGTAGTGATGTGGCCATTCTGCATGGTAAAGGCATCATTGTGCTGAGAACCGGTTTGCCCTGCTGCGCCAAAGCCGGCGCCGAATTCTACCGCTTTCACGGCAGGTATGGCAAAAAGCGCCTTGGCGAGGTTACCTTCTACCGTGTCGAACACCGGCTCTCCCAGGCCAACGGGAAGATTGGTGGCAATTCCTTCGATAGCGCCGCCTACGCTCTCACCTTTGTTTTTGATCTCTTCCAGCAAAGCCAGCATATGAGTGCATGCCTCGCTATCGGCACAATAGAGAGGGTTTTGCCTGCATCTCTCTAGCAGTCTCGGCATATCGGACTGCGAGGTGAAGCGAGTGGCAGCGTGGATTGGTCCAATCTGTACGATATGCGCCAGAATATCAACGCCGACGAGAGCAAGAACCTTTTGGGCGATCGTTCCGGCCAGCACGAACCCAACGGTGATACGCCCTGAAAACCTGCCCCCACCACGGTAATCATTGTAGCCACCATATTTGACCCAGGCGGTATAATCGGCATGGCCTGGCCGGGGTACTGCAAATTTTTTGTTGTAGTGGAGGGAATCGCTGTCGTGGTTGCATACCATAAGGGTGAGCGGCGCGCCTGTGGTGCGGCCCTGGAAGATGCCGGAAAGAATCTCCACTTCGTCTGTTTCCAGCCGTGTAGTGGAACCCTGCGTGGTACCTGCTTTGCGCCGCTCCAGGTCGCTTTTCATGTCGGCGGACGATAGCGGGATGCCGGGCGGGCAGCCGTCCACTACCACACTCATAGAATGGCCATGGCTCTCGCCAAAACTCGTGACGCGGAAAAGCTGGCCAATGCTATTGCTCATTGCCAATTGCCAGGAGGCCCCTGGACCGGTATAGGTTCCGGATGGACAGTCACCTCGGCATCGGGTACGATGTGGCGAATGGCGTCCTCTACCATTTCGGTGTATTTGTGTGCCTCTTCGAGCGACTGGCCACCGTCCATATTGATATGCACTTCCACAAAAAAACGAGCATCCGTGTAATGCAGTTGTACATGGTGGCAATCAATTACCCCGGGTAATGCCTGCACGCATTCGATAATCTTTTCTTTGGTATTGGCAATGTCTAGCGCAGGCAGCCTCTGCGGTTCAGGGTGAACAGTGACATCGGCGGACGGTATGATTTCCTGGATAGTACGTTCGATGGCTTCGGTGCGTTCATGCGCTTTCTCCAGAGATAATGAGCCGTCCATCACCACATGAGCGTCAACGAACAGGTCCGGGCCGGAAGAACGCACTCGTACGTTATGGCAATCGGCGAGACCAGGTATCGCTTCCACTGCTTCTACGATTTTATCGGAGATGCCCTGCGGCGCGGTGTCGAGCAAAGCCTGTACCGTCCGTACTCCCAGCTTGATACTGACATAGAAGGCAATCGAGGCAACGCCAATGGCGGCAATAGCGTCAGCTTTGTCGAGAAAGGCAAGGGCAGACACCCAGTCGGCAATTTTAATGCAGATAAGGCCAAGGATGACAACAAGAGAACTCCAAATATCTGTGCTGAAATGGAGAGCATCGGCTTCCAGCGCCTGGCTGTTGTATTTTTTGGCGGCACGCATCAGGGCGCGCGAACGGGTAAAGTCTACGACAACGGAAACGGCCATCACGAGAAAAGCCCAGAATGAGGCATCCACGTGTACCGCTTTGAAGAATAAACGATGAATAGCTTCGTAGACAATCCAGACACAGGTGACAAGCAATAATAGAGTTTCGAACAGTGCCGACAGGTTTTCCACTTTGCCATGTCCATAAGGATGTTCTTTGTCAGCGGGTTTACCGGAGATACGCACGGCTAAAAAAGTAAGAAAGGCGGCCATCAGGTCGAGCGCCGAGTGTACCGCCTCCGCAATGATACCCAAGCTGCCGGTGGCGATACTCACCACGACCTTAAAACTGGTGAGGCCAACCGCGGCAAGCACCGAACTGAGTGCTACCAGAGATTTTTCTTGTTTGGCTGCACCGTCGCCCACCATACCCTACTCCTGATGAGATGTCACTTAGACGCCTTATGGTTGCCGCTATCCATCGTTTCTACCAGACGCTGTAGTTCCTGCTTCGTGCCGCCACCTGCCGGCATAGTTGTGAGTTGGCGCAAGGGGCCATTGATGTAAAAGGTAACTTCGGGATGTTTGACCAGAAATGCCTGGATCTGCTGGCGATCGAAGGAAGTTGACATATCGCAATGGGCCACAAAGCAACGCAACTGAAAATGCTGGCGCGCCTGAGCAACGCAAGCTTGCCAGCGTGCAAATTCTTGCTGAGACTCTATGGAAAATGCCAGGACACACCACGTTTTACCTTGGTGTATCTGTTGCGTCAACACGTACGGCATCGCTGTGGTCGGATCCACTTTGCCTTCATTGTTCCCTAGCGGAGTTTCTCCAGCTACTTGGGTAGCTGGAGCGACCTCAGGTGCCTCCAGAAACATCAGAGCATAAGGCGCATATTTGATGGCTATCGGAAGTAATTCCTCAATCAAAGAAAATGGCCAGGTGAGTAGGTCACACCCTGCCAGAAACAACAAAAACAGTGCCGTTCCCAATCGCGCAAATTTTTTCATGGTTTGTCAAAAAAGCTTGCCGGTGTGGGCGGCAAAGCTTTTCTGCTCCTAAGGATGTAAACGGAGAATGTGACAATTTAATCTTGATCGGCCAAATTCAACTTGGCCATCTTGTCCTCGTTGGCCTTGTTGATCACATAGATACGGACGATAAAATGAGGCTTTACCTGGAACCCCAGTTTAATCGAAGCCACCAGTGGTTGTGAGGTCTTGATGATATTGCGTAGGGCTTCGTGCGACATGAGTACGCCGATCTCGCTTTTTTCCAACACAGTGTAGCTTTGGTCTTGGCAGCCACGTATTTTGGATTTGTTGGCACCCAGGTTTTCGTACAAAAGATTGTGATCTTCATCCAAATATAGCTTACCGTGCAGCGATGAAATTACACCGCAGCCTTTGAAAATAGACTGGTCTTGCGGATGTCCTTTGGTTCTGCCGAACACAATCTCTTGGCTGAAATCAAGCAAACGGTCGTGGTAGATTTCTTCCTCTTTACCCACTTCATGCCGGCGAATCATCGCTTGCTTGAATACCAACTGCGACATGAAATCTATCTCGCTGTCCACAGAATCATCTACTATCAGCTCATCGCTGGATTCTGCCATCAGGTCTTTGCCCAGTATTTTGTTGACGTCACTTTTGAGAAAATAAATCATGTCGCCACGAGTGATGCGTTGTGGCTTGCCTTTGGACACCAGCTCGCTAACGCTTTCTTTACCCAGTTTGTCGAGAAGTTCCAACAAGGAATAATAATTTTCGGCATTGAAATCTTCTTTAGGGTTTCCGTCTGCACTGTCTAGCATGGTACTTACCTTTCTGCTAACATTGGGCGGCTGGGCACTGGACGCCGAGCTTTCGAGGCACCTTTCGAGGCACCCTGAAACGCAAGAGTGCCTTTACTTTTTGTATTTTAAATCAAATTGCCGGGTAAGTCTACAAAAATCAATACGCTCTGGCAATGATCACACGTTTGTTGCTGGGTGCCTGGCAGTAGATGCACTTGCCCTTTTCTTCCTTGGCATCGAGCGGCATGCAGCGGATGGTCGCTTTGGTTTCTTCCTTGATCTTTTCCTCACAGGTAGCAGAGCCGCACCAATGCAATGCAAAAAAACCGCCGCCCTCTATCTTCTGCTTAAACTCCTCGTAAGAATCGAGGTGGAAAGTGTGCTGCCTGCGGAATTCGCGTGCGCGTTCCAGAAGATTCTGCTGGAACTGGTCGAGCAGTTTCTGGGCATTTTGCAGAAATTCTGCGATTGGCATGCTCGTCTTCTTGCCCGACAAGCGGTCGGCGACTACGACCTTGTTTTCCGCTACATCGCGCGGACCAAGTTCGACACGCAAAGGCACGCCTCTTTTCTCCCATTCGAAAAATTTGGCGCCGGGTTTCATCTGATCGCGGTCGTCCACTTTTACCTTGAAACCGGACAGCTTGGCCTTGAGAGCATGGGCTGCCTTGCAGATTTCCGTGCGCTCTTCTTCTTTCTTGTAGATCGGCACAATCACTATCTGCACCGGCGCGACTCTGGGCGGCAGAATAAGCCCCTGGTTGTCGCCGTGAGCGAGAATAATGGCGCCGATAAGACGGGTGGACACGCCCCAACTCGTTTGCCACACGTGCGCCAATTGTCCATTCTTGTCCTGAAACTGGATGTTGAAGGCTTTAGCAAAATTTTGCCCCAGATTGTGGGAAGTACCTGCCTGCAGAGCCTTACCATCGCGCATGAGCGCCTCGACAGCGTATGTTTCGGCAGCGCCGGCAAACCTTTCCGTCGTACTTTTGGCGCCTGGCACTACCGGTAGCGCCAGGTAATTTTCCATGAACTCACTGTAGACACCGAGCATCTTGATCGTCTCTTCCTGCGCCTCTTCCTGTGTGGCATGGGCGGTATGCCCTTCTTGCCACAGAAATTCGGCGGTGCGCAGGAACAGCCGTGTACGCATCTCCCAGCGTACTATGTTGGCCCACTGATTGATGAGAAGCGGCAGATCGCGCCATGACTGTATCCACTTGGCGAACATGGTGTGCATGATGGTTTCGGAAGTGGGGCGTATCACCAGTTCTTCCTCGAGCTTGGATTCCGGGTCAACGACGACTTCGCTTTTACCGTCCTTCTGTACCGCCTTGAGCCGTGAGTGGGTAACCACGGCGCACTCTTTGGCAAATCCTTCCACGTGTGCTGCTTCCCGGCTTAAAAACGATTTTGGGATGAGCAGTGGGAAATAAGCGTTTTCGTGGCCGGTTTCCTTGATTTTCTCATCCAAAATTTTTTGTATGTTCTCCCAGATAGAGTAACCATAAGGACGGATCACCATACAGCCACGCACAGGCGAATAATCGGCCATTTGCGCTGCCTCGATTACATCCGTATACCAGGTTGCGAAATCTTGCTCTTGCGGGGTAATTTTTTGCATTGATTTTCCTTCTTCCTTCTTTACTGGCTATTCTTGTATTCAAACAACGTCATATCTATTTCAAGTTTGGATGGCCGATTCAGCAGCTCACTCACGACTTCGTGTATGTTGCGCTCTTTGTGGAGAATCTGGTAAACGCCTTCCATGAGCGGTACCTCCAAACGGTGTTCTTTGGCATATTCATGAATGACTTCGGCGGTGTTGATCCCTTCGGCCACGAATTTCATTTCCTCGAAAATCTGCGGCAAGGTTTTACCTTGTGCCAGATAATAGCCTACGCGATAGTTGCGTGACAGTTTGCTCGAACAGGAAAGAATCAGATCGCCGATGCCGGATAGTCCGGTAAAAGTGGTCGGGTTGGCACCCATCGCCGCACCGATACGCCCCATTTCCGCAAGACCGCGCGTCAGCAAAAAAGCTTTGCAGTTGACACCAAAGCCAAGGCCGTCAACGATGCCGGCGGCGATAGAAATTATGTTCTTGACCACGCCACCCAGTTCCACACCGAGTACGTCCGCATTGGCGTATACTTTGAAAAACGGCGTAAACAACAGCTTGCGAACCTTGTCGAGCACCTCCTGATAGTAACTCGCAATCACGGTCGCAGACGGACTTCCCTGTAAAATTTCGACAAACAGATCGGGACCTGACAACACGCCGATTTTGCGGATGCAGGTTTCCTCTCGTATGATGGAGGTAATGCGCGCCCGCGTCCCGACTTCCAATCCTTTGCAGCCGGACACCATGATCTGGTCGCCTTGCAAATAGTTGCCGAGACGATAAGCCACTTCGCGAAAACTGCTGGCGGGAAGCGCCATAAAAATTACTTCGCACCTCTGCGCCAGCAACGCCAAGTCTTGTACCGCAGTAATCTTTTCCGACAAGGCAGCGCCTTCGGTATATTTGCTGTTGCGATGCTGCCGGTTGACCTCTTCCATCACTTTGGGATCGCGCAGCCCAAGAAGTACGTTGTGTCCACACTGACCTAAAATATGAGCCAGCGTGGTACCCCAACTGCCCCCACCGACGACCCCTACGCAATCGTAATTTGCCATGTCACTTCCCTTATACACATTTCTCTAATCCATAGTTTTGCAGACGGTTGTGGTAATAATAGAGCAGGTTGTGATCGTTCGGATAGATGCGGTCACCGCGCCGGAACATCACCGGTTTAGTGTGGTAAGCAGCAAAATGGGCAAGAGCACAGTCAACGATGGCTTCGACTCCCTTGCCTTGCAATTTTGCGTCCAGACGAATCTCTCCCTGGGCCGCCAATTTTTGTAATTGCCCCAGCACACGTTCTACCGCTTCGCAGATATCGCGGAGCGGCAGATTTTCTTCTTTCCCTCCGGTACGCAGCAAGCGATAAAGATCCATCTCAGGGTTGTTCTTGCTAAGAAGTTGATGTACGACAAAGGCTACTATGTGCGTACACATCGCCACATTGTGTTTGTGAAATGCCTGTAAAATCTCCTGGCTGAGTTCGCGCGTGTACACGCTGTCGCGTTGCACATCATGTTCCACCTTACCGGCGACCATTACATAGCGACTGATATCCAGCGGACGGCCGCGTTTGTCATAGGGTACCCCCTGCATATCCACACAATTGCCGAACAAATCCATGGCCGGGGCAATCGTCACATAAATGTGGGAGTGCAGGTGTGTCAAGGCATGGAGATAGCTCAAAATACGCCTTGGCTGAGTAAATTCGTCGTCTTCGATGATGTAGCGAGACTTCCCTGTTTCCTTGAGAAAATCGTCAATCAGTGTGGCCGCTTCCAACACCAGCGGATAGCTGAGGGTGCATGGCACGACAAAAATATTGGGATCTTGTTTTTGATGCTTGACGTTATTGATGTAGGCGCTTAACCCTGTACCGAGCAGCCCCAATTTGAGATGTGTTTCCACGGCGCCGGTGCGAATACGCGTACCGCCTGGAAAAAACAGGTTGTCATAACCAAGTTCCAGGGTAATGGTGGCGTACTCTTTGAGTACGTCCTTGTATAAGCCTGCTGTCTTTTTGCGGTCTACCTTGTAGGCCCCCAGATTTTGCATAAAGTAACTGATCAGGTTGTTGGTGAAAAGATTTAGACCGGCGCCGTATGTGTAAGGCGGCAACCCCAGTTGGTGCAGCGCAAAACCGGCAGCCAGCGAATCCATATGCGTAGAGTGTGTAGGCACGAGAATGACAGTGCCGATCTTGTCGAGCGCCTGCAAGAGTTTCACTTCGCCCTGAATAACGATGCGCTCAGAGAGTTTCGCTAACTTCGGGAAGGTAGACCACCACAAAGCAGGGTGTAAGAGACCCAGGAGCAAGCTGACGCCCCACGGCACCAGCTTGGTTACTACTCTGTAGACTCTAGGGTTGAAATAACCCATAATCTCTTGCGTAAAACCGGTGACGATCTCTTTTAAAATTTTTTTCTGTTCTTCTTCCGAGGCATTTAAGAATCTTTTGTTGATTTTTTTCCAGTATAATAAATCTTGCTTTTCTTTCTTGTTCAGCTTGCCCGATTCCAGGCGTCTGCGTTCATGATAAATAGTATCGTTGATGATGGTTTCAAGTGAACTCTTGGTGCGGAACGCAGCTTCTATTTTCTCCTGGACAACGCGGCTTACCACCTCTTCTATAACTCGTTCTCTATCTTCTACTCTCATTCATGTAAACCTCGATAAAGTATTGTTTAGGGATATTAGCGGGAGAGAGTTGGAGGATGTCTTGTTGTAAATTTATTATAGCAAAATTCCACAAGGTGTCAAAAAAATAAATAATGAAAACCCGTAACTATTCAGCCCTGCCTATCCCATCGCTTGTAGCCGCAGGGTTGCGCCGCTGTGACTGCCTTATCGAATTGTACAAACTGGCGCAAGCCTGCGTCGTACGCGGGAGTGCAAACTTACAGGTCACGATGGATGCCAGGCGATAACCAAGCACAACGCAGGCTTGCGCGAGGTTGCCTACTTGCTGGCCGCGCACTATTGCGCGCAACCCTGCGCCTACAGGTCTTTAGGCTTTGCGGCTGAATAGTTACGTTTTTTTTCTTTGCATCTCCATGCAAAGAGTTTATACTAAGGAGCTGTAAATAAATAACCTTTACAAGTTGCGCCGAGATTTTGGGCCCAGTGCCTGGCCGCGCGTTTGGAGGAATTGGAAGATGTGTAGAAAAATCGCCATGCTCCTGTTATTGCTGTTAGGATTTGGCTGTGATGAGAAGTCGCCGGAGCAAAAATCCGCCGTCAAGAACGACAGCAAACCTGTGCGTGAGGAGAAGGCACCACCGGCACAACCGCCATCGCTCGAAGAGCGGCTGCGTAGTGCAGAATTTGCGCCGCTTCTCGATAAACCGTATAGCATCGAAGTTTACTATGCTTTTTTTGATGCACCCGACCAAACAATGATAAGCCGCTATTTTGTCCACATGCTGAGAGACTTGTTGGAAGCGCGCCTGCCTCATCTCGTCGTCTGTGAATTTCAGCAAAACAGCGAAGTGAGCGATCACCTGTGGCGAGTGCGCAGCAGTCGGGAAGTAAACCCCGCGTTGTTCCAGGACTCACGCCAAAAAGATTGGCTACTCTCCATTGTGGTTTCGCTTGCCGACCGCAGTCTGCAACTGCGTACTTTGCACACGGAAACAGGGCGGCTCGGCCCGCGGGTGAACAAGTCTTTCGAGCGCAGCAATGATGTAGCACAGGAAATCGTGGCTATGCTACCGGCGCTGGTGGGATGGGAGGGTTATGTAATCGAGGCGAGCGATAACGGCAAAGCAACGGTTGCCTTACGTGGATTTGCCGAAGAATTGAACTCGCTCGGCAATCTCACAGCGGGCCGCGCTTTCTGGATCTTCCAGGGCAAAAAGCGCTGGCGTGAATGTTTATGGCAAATAGAAAAGACATGGCTGGCCGGCGATCGTCTTGTGGCCAGCGGCAATTACTGCGGCAGCAATGCGGCCCAGCCCGGACTGAAAGTGATGCAGGCATATTTTACCGGCGGCAGCCAACAATTTCGCCTGGTGGACAGCGACGGGAAACCATTATCCGGTTTTTCGCTCTTTGCCAGTTACGATGCCTTTACCACAGAGCAGAGTAATTACCAGGCCACGACCGACCTTTCCGGTGAATTTACCTTGCAAGATCAGCAGAAAAAACCGATCTTTCTCACCATTGCCCGGAATGTGAAAGGAATCAATTTTGCTTTTGCCCGCAAAATGCTCATCCTCGAAGAAGGCAAAGAAACGGTGGAAATTACCGTAAGTGGCGTGGCCGAGGCGCAAAAGGAATCAGAAAAAGATTTGCCCCAGCGGCTGCAACAGAAGAAAACCGAGGAAATCCAGGGCATCGTTCGTCTGCGCCTGGAACAGGCCAGGGAACATCTCGGCAAACAACAATTCAGTGAAGCACTATTTGCCATACGCCTGGCCCAGCAAAGCTTACTCGAAGTCGGCAGTGCGCCGAATACGGACGAGCTGCGCCGCGCTCTCAAGGTTGCCGAGCAAACTTACCAGGAAATGTTCACGCGTAAGCAGGCACAGGAAAATTATCTGGCGTCAATGAAATTGCTTGATGAAGCGGATAGCGATGTGGGCAAACTGGCATATGCGGAGGCCGATGCGAAAGTGACTCGGGCACGGGAATTGTGGCCGCAACGTTTTTATCAGGAAGAGCTGGTAGAGGTGACAAGCCGTGCCGAGCGGCTGCGCGTGCTATTGCAGGAGCAAACCACGCCGCTTGGCAAGGCACGGCGGTACATTGTGGAGAAGGCGCTCAACTGGAAAAGTGAGGAGGTGACGGCACAGAAAGTTGCCGAATTCGATCCGCACATCAGGCTATTTTTGGCCAAAGGTGACATGGACAAAGAAAAAAAATACAACGATCTGGAGGTGTGGCAGCCCCTGCTGTTGTTGCTCGGCAAGCTGGCGGAAGAACTGCATGACAAGGAAAAGGAATATTTGCAGAAATACCACCAGGCCACCACCGCCCCGGAACGCCAGAAAATCTACGAAGAACACGAAAAATATCATCAGTGCAGGTGCAAGATAGACGATTGGCTGCAAATTCTCAAGTAAGACAGGCTTGGCGGTCATTTACCTACTTCCATTTCCCTGGCTTTCTGCACGCTCTTGAGTGCACTTTCGAGTGCCCAGTCGTAATATTTTTTTTCCCTGTTGCTCAGCTCGATATAGAAAGTGGATTTTTGCATGTTTTCGTAAAAACGGATTTCCTGGTCGTAGGCATAGGCTTCATCCAGGTGGCCGGAATAGTGCATAAATTCGTGGAACAGCGTGCCGGCAAGGGTGATGTAACCGAAGGCATTCTTGTATTCGACCGGCATATCGAGAAAACGCAGGCGATCGAGAAAGGCGGCAGGACTCTCCAGCGCTTCCTTGTCGAGATAGATACGCTGCACCAGCCCCAGTGTCGCCACATATACGCCCTGGCGGTCTTTGAGATTGGGCGCGATCCAGATTTTGCCCTCGAGGATGAGCCGCATGATTTTTTCGCTTTCGTGCGGCCTGCCCATCCTGGCGATGTCGCCGGCCATCTTTTTCGCCGGGGTGTATTCCGGCATGTAAAACTGCAAACGGTAA
This sequence comes from Planctomycetota bacterium, assembly GCA_020057085.1. Classification (GTDB taxonomy): domain Bacteria; phylum Planctomycetota; class Uabimicrobiia; order Uabimicrobiales; family JABWCH01; genus JAGVGO01. Next base: position 12,450 of record JAGVGO010000152.1, read on the forward strand.
GCGCCGCCGCCAACCGCATTGTTGTTCTTGATGGCGGCGATCATCCAGATGACAGTGCCAGTCAAGATCACGATCAAGATGGCGAGAAAAAAACGAATGAATTTTTGCACAAGGGACCCCTTTTGGACTGGAAGCTATATATGAAGCGACTGGCCAAGAGCATCCCACATAGCCTCGACCACGGCTTCCGAGATGGTCGGGTGCGGGTGTACGGCGCGTAGTACATCGAGATGGGTGGCTTCGAGCGTCTTGGCCAGCACCATCTCGCTGATGATTTCCGTGGCTTCGGCGCCAATGACGTGACAACCGAGGATTTCGCCGTACCTGGCATCTGTGACAATTTTGACAAAGCCTTCGTCTTCGCCAAGTGCCAGCGCTTTGCCGTTCGCGCGCAGCGGGAAGTGGCCTACCTTGACCGAAAAACCAGCTTCGCGAGCCTTCTTTTCACTCAGGCCTACCGAAGCTACCTGCGGATGGCAGTAGGTACAGCCAGGGATTGCCTGATAATCGAGGGGTTGTACCTCTGCATGACAGATATGCTTTACGGCAATACCACCTTCAGCCGAAGCGACGTGGGCAAGCCAGGGGGCACCTTTGATGTCGCCAATGGCGTAAATGTTGGGGACGCTCGTCTGGTAATATTCGTTCACCTTGATCCAGCTTTTTTCCACGGCAATGCCAAGTTGCTCCAGCCCCAGCTTGTCACTGTTACCCTGCACGCCTACGGCAAGGAGTACATAGTCGCTTCTGAGCGACTGGCTTTGTCCGTCCTGCTGGTAATGCAGGGTAACGCCGGCGTCATCTTTTTCCAGCTTCTCGATTTTAGCGCCGGTAAGTATCTGCACCCCCTGTTTTTTGAACGATTTTTCGAGTTCCTGCGCCACTTCATCGTCTTCCTGGGGCAGGATGTGCGGCAACATCTCGATCAGCGTCACCTGGCAGCCCATGGTTTGGAAAAAATAGGCAAACTCGACGCCGATGGCGCCGGCACCGACAATGGCGAGCGACTTGGGCAACTGCGGCAGCACCATAGCCTCTCGGCTGCCGAGTATTCTTCCGCCGTCAATGTTCATGTTGGGAAAATCGCGCGTGCGCGCGCCGGTGGCGATGATGATGCAGTCGGCACTGACTGTCTGGCGTTTGCCGTCAGTGCCTTCGATGGCGACATGGTGGGCGTCGTTCAAGGTGGCGGTGCCGAATATCGTTTCGATCTTGTTCTTTTTCATCAGGAAAGCCACGCCTTTGGACAACCGCCCGGCCACCTCGCGGCTCCTTTTGATCACCCGCGCATAATCCAAAACAATATGCTCAGGTTCGATTTGTATGCCAAAGATGGCCGCCTTCTTGATGGTAGCGAAAAGTTCGGCACTACGAAGTAGCGCCTTGGTCGGGATACAGCCCCAGTTGAGGCAGACACCGCCCAACTCCGCTTTTTCAACCAACCCCACTTTTTTGCCGGCCTTGGCCGCTTTGATGGCGGCCACATAACCACCCGGACCGCTGCCGATCACCAATATGTCAAACTGCATAACACCTCCTAGTCGAAATAACGGTCCTGGTTGAGCGACGTGTCGTTGTTTTGTTTGCCCAGCTCGTGTACCGTTTCGAATTCGAGCTTTACGTCCACCGGGATGACCTTGAGCGTGGCGAGCTTTGCCTTGAGATCGTCACTGAGTTTCGCATATTGGGCGACCCATGCTTTGGCACGCTCGTAATCACCGATGCCCTGGATTTCCAGAATATCCTTGACCAGTGAGGTGAGAGCCGGCGGGAATTTGTCGCCATCGACCGCATAGTAGCCGTCTTTCTCGACAACGCCGCCTTTTTCCTTGAGATAATTGAACTGGATCAGGTTGGAACCGCCGTGGGCATCTTCTATGCCAAAACGCATGGAGCGGAACATCGAAGCCAGTTGCGTGACGAACATCGCCTGGCGCAGATTTTCCGGGATCACCTTCTTGTCAATCATCAGGATGGCGTTGTAGAGGCCCATCGCGTCGGCTTTGGCTTCCTCCATGGTCGAGTAGATGTCTTTGAGTGCTTTGCGCACGGAAATTTTGTCTTGCTGCGGAGCGATGTAGTCGCTACCGAGCGCGTGCGACAGCTCGTGCAGAATGACATGGTAGAGGAACGGTTTGAAGGCGACGAATTGGATCTGTTCTGCGGCAATCATGTTCTTGGCGATGGGCAACAGGACATTGTGGTATTTGGCTTCCATGATGTTCTGCAAAATGATTTTTTTCGACCCCTTGAGCTCACGCACCTTCTCGTCGTTGGGTAGGGCAAAGGCGATGGTGTTCACGCCCGCCTTGCAATCACCGGCCGAGAAGACCAGATCGGCTACTTTGAGCGGCGACATAGAGCCGATGTTTTCGGCAAGATATTTCTTGTCCACCGGCAGATTCTTCTGCATCTCCTTGAGATAAGAGATAAAGGCTTGCACCTTGCCGCTTTCTTCGAGATCGTTGATGTAAACGAACGACTCGTAGGAAGCCTTGTAGTTGAATAGCCCGTCTTCATAGACCTCGTAAGGCCCGATCACCAGCTCTACCTGATTGCCGTTAATGTCGAGCCAGTTGCAGTCGCTCACGAAATAATCGTTGGTCAGGAGATCCTGGGCGCGGCTTTGCAAATATTTTTTGAGGCTGGTATTGTCCGTGACTTCCGCCGCCTTGTTGAGATAGGCTACGCATCCTTTGAGGAGGTCGCCGTACACCTGAGGATATGGTACAGCCTTGAAACCGTCATTGGTGCGCACGATCACAGTGTAAGGCGATTCCAAAAAATCCTTCTGCTCAGGGTGTGCGGCGACAAAAGCGGTGAACTCTTCTTTCGTCATGTTTTCAGGGTAGAAACCAGCTCCTTTGGGTTTTTCCTTGTCGCCGAAAAACGGGTGGTCATTGTCGAGCCGATCGAACGGCCCAAAATTGATTTCGAAAAACATGCGGACAAACTCTTTGTCCTGGCCGTTGTTCTTCTTCACCGTTTCCCACACATCCTGGTTATTGGCATAGGTCTGCAGGAAAAAAATGCGATCCATGAAGGTAGAGGCCTTGACCAGGTAGTACAAAGTTTCGCGATCTTTGGCCGTGAGCTTGCTCAGATCGTTTTTGATGGGAGCAGAGATGTAGGGCGAACTTTTTGCCGTGCTGTCTTTTTGCGCATACAAGAGCGATGTCAGTACAAACAACACCAGCCCTACCGCTACCGTAACGAGCAGATATTTCATAAAACGCCTTTCTATGAGGTTTTAGGTTTGCCATGTTGACTCACGGGCGTATCCAATAATTAGGGGGCATAGTAATTTTTTTGAAATAAGTACAAGAGTACAAGCCTATCACCTCTCCCCTGGCGGGAGAGGTCGCAAACAGCTTTAGCTGCTTGCGGGTGAGGGGGATTTCGTACCTACTTGGCAGCAATATTCGATGGCGTCTAGTGCGGCCTGCAAATCGTCGTAAACCTCAGTGTCCCAAAACCGCAACACAGTCAAGCCTTGCTGCTCAAGAAATTGCCGGCGTTGGGCATTGTAGGCTTCTTTGCCGATATGGCTTTCGCCATCCATAAATCCCCCTCACCCGCCAGCGCCTCTCGGCGCTGACGACCTCTCCCGCCAGGGGAGAGGTTA
>JAGVGO010000041.1 GCA_020057085.1 Planctomycetota bacterium
CCTCAGTTACAGAGCTACGGCTATGCGCCTTCGGTCGCTTCTAGCCCTTGGCCAAAATCTCGGCGCAACTTGTAAAGGTTATTTATTTACAGCTCCTTAATTCTGTGACATTCGTATTCTAGGGACTCAGTGCAGTTTTTTTTTGCGGAGACATACATGGAGTACACTACCCACAATTTCCATGACCAAACCCAGCCTCAGCCACCACCAGGTTTTTGGCGTAAATACTGGTTTTCCACAGATCACAAAACCATTGGTATCCAGTATGGGCTTACGGCGGCCTTCTTCTTGCTGTTTGGATTTGCTTTGGTGAGCTGGATGCGCTGGCAGTTGGCGTATCCTGGCAAAGTCTTGCCGCTTCTCGGCTGGAAAATGACGCCAGATATGTATAATAGCCTCGGCGCCATGCACGGCACGATCATGGTTTTTCTCGGTGTCGTACCGCTAGCTGTGGGCGCGTTTGGTAATTATTTAGTCCCCCTGCAAATCGGCGCGCCGGATATGGCTTTTCCACGACTCAATATGGCCAGTTACCACTGCTACTTCTGGGGTGGCGTGATCATGCTCGCCAGTTTCTTGCTGCCTGGTGGCGCTGCTCAATCGGGCTGGACTTCTTATCCACCGCTGGCCGATATCGCCCCTCTGGGACAGACTTTCTGGCTGGCTGGCATGATTTTTCTCATCACTTCCTCACTTCTCGGTGCTATCAACTTTCTCACCACTATCGTGCAATTGCGTACCAAAGGCATGTCGTTCATGCGTTTGCCATTTTTTGTCTGGGCCCAATTCGTCACCTCATTTCTGTTGCTGCTGGCTTTCCCACCGCTTGAGGCAGCCGGTGTTCTCATGCTGATGGATCGGCTGGCTGGCACCAGTTTTTTCCTGCCCACCGGTCTCGTGGTCAGCGGCCAGGCTGTGGACGTAAGTGGCGGCGGCAATGCGCTGTTGTGGCAACATCTATTCTGGTTCCTGGCCCACCCTGAAGTGTACGTGCTCATCCTCCCCGCTATCGGTATTGTCACGGAGATCATTGCCAACAATACGCGCAAGCCCATCTGGGGCTACCGCACCATGGTGTATGCGGTCGTCGTGCTGGGATTCCTGTCGTTCGTCGTGTGGGCACATCATATGTTTCTCACTGGTATGGGGGTGATCATCAGCGTCTTCTTCCAGGCCACGACCATGATGATCTCGATTCCGTCGGTGGTCGTCCTGACCGCGCTCATTGTGTCACTGTGGGGCGGCTCGCTGCGCTTCAACACGCCAATGTTGTTCGCGCTTGCCTTTCTGCCGATGTTTGGCATCGGCGGACTCACCGGCCTGCCGCTGGGACTCGCTACTACCGATATCCCGCTCCACGATACCTATTACGTGATCGGCCATTTTCATTATGTGGTGGCACCGGGTACCATTTTCGCTCTGTTTGCCGGTATCTATTTCTGGTATCCGAAGATCACGGGCCGCAAGATGAGCGAATTTCTCGGCAAAATCCATTTCTGGGGTAGCTTCGTTTGCATGAATTTTATTTTTTTCCCTATGCTGATACAGGGGATGGCAGGCTTGCAGCGCCGCCTCTTTGACGGCGGCCTTGTCTATGTCCATGCCCAGCCGGTATTGTGGCTCCACCAAGTGATGACTATCTCAGCCTTCACCCTGGCATTTTTCCAGATTTTCTTTCTCATCAACCTGTTCTTGAGCATCCGTAGAGGAGAGAAAGTCGGCACGAATCCTTGGGAATCCACCACCCTCGAATGGCAGACACCCTCGCCGCCTCTGGCCCACGGCAATTTCGAAAAACCGGTGGAAGTGTTCCGTGATCCTTACGAATACAGTGTTCCTGGCCAACCAAAAGATTTTACCCCGCAGAATCAACCATAGGAGGCACGTATGCAAATTCCGTACGCAGTCGAAACCAGACCGGATACCGGTCTCACCAATGGTAAACTGGGCATCTGGCTGTTTTTGGCCTCCGAGGTAATGCTGTTCGGTGCTTTTTTTACTACCTACATTCTCTTGCGAGTCGGTACCTCCCCGCTGCTCAACACCGGCGCGTTTCACGACCCGGCCAGTTTTCTCGTGACGCTACGCGAGGCCAAAGAGCCACTGTCTCAATACCTGTGGGCCAACTTAAGCACGGACAGTCAAAAAGCCGTGCGCAATTATGACGTAGCCCAATACCCCCAGCGCAGCTTGTTGCGTGGCGTGACTGATGATCTCAACCGCCTGCTCCAGATCGGGTCTTTGTACACGCCGGAACGGTTTGCCAGAATAGCATTGTCGCCCTTGACCAAAGCGATGCTGCAACGAGAACCGGAGGGCCGTGATCTGCTTAAACTCAACCGGCGGCTATTGGAAGAAGCCTACGCCCACGAATTCATCATTACAGACGGCTCCGGCTGGCCGGTCGGCGCTCATCTTCTCAACGTCCATATCGGACTCTTCAATACGCTTGTGCTGATCGCTTCGAGCGTCACCATCGTACTTGCCTGGGCATCGCTGGCGCTCAACAACTTCAAAAACTTTCGTTTGTACATGGGGCTGACACTGTTGTGTGCTTTTATTTTCCTTGGCGTCAAGAGCTTCGAATATGCGGAAAAGTTTGCACACCATCTGTTGCCCGCCACCAATACCTATCTGGCCATCTATTTCACTCTCACCGGACTGCACGGACTTCACGTGATCGGTGGCATTCTGGTCAATGGTTATCTGTGGGGTCCAGGCAGCGCCATGTGGTATACTGAGCCGCAGCGGTTTACTCAGCGCATCGAAGTGGCCGGTCTCTACTGGCATTTCGTAGATATTGTCTGGATTTTCTTGTTCCCTGTGTTGTATCTTTTGTAGGAGGGCGCCATGGAGAATCACAGCCACAATCCGGCAGCTATCAAAAAACAAGTAAGGCTCTATATCGCAGTGTTTACCGCACTCATGGTGCTGACCATCGTTACCGTAGCAGTTTCTCGACTGCATCTGGCTCTGGGTATTGCCATCGGGGTCGCCCTCATCATTGCCTGCTGCAAAGCGTCCCTCGTCGGTGGCTTTTTCATGCACCTGTTGTGGGAGCGTCGGAGCATCCGTTGGCTCTTGCTGCTCGTCGCTTTTTTCGTCATCGCCCTGATTTTCCTGTGCGTGCTTGGTACACTGGATATACCGTGGGCCGCCAAACATTTGTAAAGGAGATGCCCATGTCGCTCAAACTATTTCATCTGTTGTTTATCTTGCTGTCAGTTTTCGTAACGCTTGGTTTTGCAACCTGGGCGGTGGAGACTCGCATGGCTGGCAGCAATTGGCTCTACTTGAGCAGTACGGTGGTTTCGTCTGTCCTGGGCATTGGCTTGATCGGCTATGGTGCTTGGGTCATGCGTAAATTTCGTACCTTTCCGCAAACTACCACGGGGAAGAAATAGGATGCGGCAAGGTATGCAGAAATTCGCTCAGGTGGTCGCTATCCTCCTCTGTATTGTGCCAGCTTCGACCTATGCCTGTGCTACCTGCTATGGGGCACAGGATTCAGCTCTTACGGAAGGTATCAATGTAGCGATTATGGTTATGACCGGACTTACCTTCTGCGTGTTGGGATGTTTTGCCGCTTTTTTCTTGTGGCTACGCCATAACGCCAAGCAATTCGCAAAGTCGCAATCGGCAAAGGAGGTTTAATGAAATGGAGTAATTTGGGAATGCCTGCCAATGCTTCGGCCCACGGCGCCGAAATTGATTATTTGATGTTGATTTTACACATCTTCATGTTCGCCCTGTTTATCGGCTGGTCGCTTTTTTTCCTCTATTGTCTGGTACGTTTTCGCAAGAGCAAAAATCCCACGGCCAGCTACCATGGCGTACGCACACATGCTTCAAGTTATCTCGAAGCGGGCGTAGCCATTTTCGAGGCTCTTTTGCTCATTGGTTTCTCGATTCCTCTGTGGGCCAAACGCGTCCAGCCCACCAGAGACGAGCTGCAGAACCCGCTCGAAATCCATGTGGTGGCTCAACAATTTGCCTGGCTTATCCATTACCCAGGCACGGATGGTATCTGGGGACGGCGTGATATGAGGTTGATCGCTCCGACCAACCAGCTCGGCCTCGACCGCCATGATCCGGCAGCCAAAGATGACATTGTTTCTTTCAATGAACTGCATTGTCTGATCGACCGGCCGGTCATTGTCCATCTTACCACCAAAGACGTGGTGCATAGCTTCTTCCTGCCTGCGATGCGTGTCAAGCAGGATATAATCCCCGGCATGAGCATTCCAGTGTGGTTTACACCCGTCAAGACAGGGGACTCGGAAATCGCCTGCGCTCAGTTGTGTGGCAATGGACATGCAGCGATGCGCGGTTATCTTTATGTGGATACACCGGAAGAGTACGCCAAATGGCTGAAAGAGATGCAGGAAAACCAATAAGAATTTTGCCTTAGTCGCTGTAAAAAAATAACCTTTACAACTTACTTGATCTTTTGACCAATGGCGTCGTCGCGCCCTCAGTTACAGAGCTACGGCTATGCGCCTTTC
>JAGVGO010000213.1 GCA_020057085.1 Planctomycetota bacterium
CCGAAGGCGCATAGCCGTAGCTCTGTAACTGAGGGCGCGACGACGCCATTGGTCAAAAGATCAAGTAAGTTGTAAAGGTTATTTATTTACAGCGACTAAATACAATTTCTATTTTTTTTGTGATGTTTCGACGGTTTTGAGTGAGGCATGGATTATGCAAACAAACGAGCAGAACAACCAGAGCCAGATGCCACGTAAACCTGAAGGAAGTAACGTGGTAGCCAAGAATACGGCAGGGATGAGCCAGGAAAACCAGCCCAAGGCCGAGCAGGCAACAGCCATGCCGTCGGTCAATACCGGTACACCTGATATATCGGCTTCGATGGAAGCGGCCAAAGCAATGACTGCATCAACCACGCCGGAAAGTAAACCCACTTCCATAGAAACAGAAAAAAACAGCGGCAGAGGTGCCGACGTGGAAGAAGTGGATCTTGCCCCCACTACGCCCAAAGATCAAGAAGCAAGCTGGGAATTTACCGGCACGATGCAAGCAGAGCCGACAGGCACAGAAAAATCCAGGCTTCTCGCCGCAGAGCGCAAAAAAACAGAAGAGCTTGGATCGTTCAAGGGGTTGCTGAAAAAGAAAAAGACGGACGCTCCCATGACAAAAACTACGGCCAAAAACAGAGCAGAAACTTTCCCGCCATCATTCGCAACGAGTGTAGAAACACCCAACCAGGCGGAGAACCCTGGGCTGCAGCAAGACTTTGCCGAAGCCAGTATCCGCTTTGCCGCAGGCGAGCAGCCTGGAAATTTGCCGGTTGCTGACAACTTGCAGCTCACACCAGAGCAAGTCTCTCCGCAAGAGGAAGCCAAAAGAGACGAGCCGCCAACCACATCAGAAGCGACATTGCCGGAACCCTGTGTAGACATCGCCAGCGACAAAGAAATGGCACAGGAAAAACGAACAAAATTTGCGGGCCACGGCCAGGAAAGCGACAAGAGCGCCCAGGAGAGTGTACCGCCAGCCGAGGAAGCCAGCCCTCTCGCCAGTATCCCTCAGGCCGAAGCATGTGTCAATGCCGCCTGGCGCGCACTGGGTATCCACTCCACTCCATCGGAGCCTGCACGGCCACAGACAGCAGAGCCGCTTCCGCTCCCAGCCATTGCCGATTTCCAGTGGCCTGGTGAAACAGGGGTATATTTGTTCTACATCTGGCACTGTGCGCAACAAGACGAGAGCAAAAACCACTGGCTGGCTGGGCGTTTTCCGTTTCTTGCCGTAAAAATGCCGTTGCCGCCCAAAGAGAAACTGGATGTCGCTTTCTTCAATAAAGATTGGGCGTTCAAACGTATGCTGTATAAAAGAGATATTCCGCTCTATTTCCACTATGCCGAAATTTTCCAACCTTCTTTTTACGATCCGCAACGCATTGTACAGCTCAAGACGCCTTATTTCGCTTATTATCCCGCATATTTTGTCGAAGTGTTGACGCCTACAGGCCAATCTGTGCCCGACCCTAGCGGCCCATGCCTGGATCCGGAAATTTTGAGTCACGTGCCACTCTTGGCCGAAAATAAAGAGGTGCAGCATTGCCTGGAGTGGCTCAAGACCAAATTACAGACACTGCAAGGGGGAAAAACACCTGCCGGTAAAATGCCGGCCGGCAACGTGGGTGGACTGGTCGTCTTGCAACAAATTTTGCGTTTTTATCTACGTGCCTATGGCTTCCTGTTGTGGTGCAGCAATTATTTCATGAACTACGACAATCACTCCCGCTTGGGTTATTCGGCAACCGGCACGCCTATTTTTTCCAACACCTTCGTGGCCGGCATGGATATCCTCGATTTCCTCGGTGTGCGCACTCGCCTTTCACTATCCAGTGCCAAAAAAGTAACTCTGGGAGATATTCAGTTAGCTACCGCCGAACGCGAGATCATTCCATGTTTTCTGGCACTCGGCAGTTTTAAAGGGACGCCCTATCTGGCGGACACCAGCGATCATCCCTGGCAAAAACAAGATTTCGCGGTGTTCGACAATAGCCCGGTGACGGACAAGCCTCGCAGCCAGAAAAGCGCGGAAAATTTGCGCCTCTTGCATCAACTGTGGAAAAAACAGTGGTTTGCCCCTATAGATCAGCTTCTGGCACAAAACAAGATCAAGATTTATGTACGTCGCTTCCATAAAGACAGCGACTTTCCTCTCGGTCTCAACGACAATCTGCTGCAAGATGGGATGCCGGCCGTGAAAGGTCTGTACGAAAAAACACAAGAAATAGTGGAAGCGGACAAAAAAGGCCGCTATCTCAAATCTTATCTAGCCGGCGATTTGGTAAACGATTTTTATCGCTCTTTCTGCGCGGCAGGCACAGAATTGCCGGAAAACAATGTGTTTACCGAGGAAGCAGCGTCCGCCTGGCGACTGGTAGGGTATCTCGTTTATGAAGATGAACTGAGTATCTCTTCGCTAAACAGCAAAACCTTGCTGGATTTCTTCTCGCCTGATGCTGTACCGCTTACCGACCCGCGCCAGGAATTACCTGCGGGTATTTTGCCGTTTATGATGCATTGAGAAATTTATGATGTCCTTGATTGAAGAAAGGTAGCCATGATCAATTACCAGGAATTTCGGGAATTATACAATCGGTTGCCCCGACTTCGTATCTGCCAGAAACAGAACTGGCAGGAAACACAGAAAGCATTGGAGAAAGAAAACCCGAAGCACAACTTGGTGTTAATTGCCCGGCCCGCCACCCAGGATGTTCTGAAAATCGCCTGGCTGCTCAAAGACAGTGTGCTGATCTACTCTCTTTCCCAAAGCAAAGAACAGGAATATAGCAAAGGCGAAACTATCGAGGAAATTTCACGTCTCAAGCTGGATGACTCTTTTCAATACTCGCTGGCGCGTGTGAATAGTACGGAAACATTGACACAAAGCAGCATCGAAAGCTTGTTTGAGATTTATCGCCAGGGTAAGCTGCCCGGCCCGATCAATGAGTCGCAGTTGACGACGCTCCTGGTCGAGACCGCCTCGCGCCATGCGTCCGACGACGGCGATTCGCGCGAAAGGATTATCCGGCTGTTTGCGTCGCAACTCTCTTTGCAATTGACGAACGATGTTGACGATGTCAACGACATCTTTCACAAAGCCGAGGAAAATGTCTTACTCCAACTGGGCGACGAGGAACAAAGACGCAAGTTTCAGGCTATTATCCCGTTGTGGCAAAAACTGTTTGCCGCCTTTTACACGACCCACGCCGCCCGCTGCCATGTGCAGTTCTTCAGCATGCATATTTTACCAGTTTTTGCCGAGGTGACGTGGCCGCAACCATTTGGGGAATAAAAGTGTGAGAGGATGAACCATGTTGGATAACCTGAAAATCGAACTGGGCAAATATTATTCGTTTGCCGAGCTACAGCGACAATGGGAAGAAAACTACTCAGAATCCGAGCCGCTGACGATAGAATATTTGCAAGAAAATTTACCGCCGGAGATATCGCTCTATCAAGTAGCGGGTGGCTATGTGTCATTTCATTTGAAAAGCTTGAGCGACATTTCAAAAATCACCGAAGGCACCTTGACCGTACCGCGGTGTAAGATAGATTTCAAAAATCCGGCCATTTTCAGTATTCGCGTGAGCGCCTGCGGGCTGGATCAGGGGTCGCATAGCGACGGTATCGTATTTTTCCAGGACAGCGACAAAAATTTCTTTGTCGAGCTGGAAGATGCCAGCCATGAACGCCGCCTGGTCAACATCAAAGATTTGTTTCATGGCGTGGATGCGAACACCCGTAACCTCGGCTATGTCTATCACATTCCTTACCGTGGCGTGGTGATCAAAAAAGATACGACCAGCATCAACCGTGCGGCGCACAATGCCAACTGCCACCCCAATTTCAGCCAGGTAGATATGGCGCAGAACAGCGTGTATGCCCTCATCACCTCCAAAGATTTTTACCGGCCGCTCAATCCTGACCCGCAACAGGGACTACGGCTGACGGTGTTTGACAAGCCGGCGCTCGCCACCGAAGACCTGGCACGCAGGATGTTCTGCAACTCCAATTGCTCGTTGGTTTACTCTTCGCCCTATCTCCATTCGGAAAAGTATCATGAGAAATACAAAAAACTGCTGGCAACGAGCTTCCGTTTTCCTGATGTAAACCGTATTTTATGGTACGAAAAAACGCAGGCTGCCGGCTATGGCACCGTTGCTCTTCTAGGCAATTCATTTGACAAAAACGCCATCAATTATGACCAGTACACGGAAAATTTCGCCAAAAACTTCGAAAAACTTTTCGGCGAAAGATTGTCTCTCGAAGCACTGCGCAAACACCGCATCTACATAGAAATCTTTACTTCCGACCAGGGCGGAGAAAGTCGGGACGGCACCATGCAGTCGTTCACCATAGACCAACCCATGAACCAGGAGCGGGGATGTCTGATCCGCCCGTGCTGGATGGGCTACGAAGGTGAACGCTATACCGGCGGACGCTACCAGAATATCTTGTTCAAGGACATGCTACACGCCACGCTCCTGGCTGCACTCCTCTTCAACGCCAATCCTGCCGCAGCAGAGACGCCGGAAAGTCTCCACGCCGCGACCTATCAGGAAGGACGCCAGGCGCTACAGGAGATAGCGGCTGAGATTGAAAACGCCGGCCGCCAGAGCCAGGAGCTGCAGCAGTTCGCCCGCTATTGCGATTTGTTGCAGATAGCCGTCGGCGGCGAACGCTTTGCCCAGGTTTTCACGCCGGCCCGTCATCCGGAAATCGAGGAAATTTTGCGCCTTACCGAGCGCATTTTGCAAACTCCTCTCAATGAATCGGTGGCACAGGAGATAGCTCAACTCAACGATGAACGACTACTCAAGTACTTCCGCTTGGACCAAAAGCCAGTGAGCAACCGCAACGAACACTGCCGTCATCCGGCGCTCATGTACAATATTCCGTTGCGCCTGGAAGAAATTCCCAAAACCATAGCCCGCCTCAGCGCCAAAATCGAGAATCTGAAATTGACGTTGAGCGACGGCAGCAAAATTCGCCTGCGCGAGTGTTTGCTCCATCTTGGCGAACTCACCAAAATCAAGTGGGCCGCCACCATGGAGATCGCCTATCAGGAAAAGAGAATCAACGGCATCGAACAGTCGGGCTTCAGCTACAAACCTGAATGCAAAGTACATATCTCACCGTTACTCGATAAAGAGCTGGTGTCGCACTATTCCGACATACAGTTTCTGCACCATATCGCCTCTTTCATGGTCGGGCTTACCGGTCTAAGCCTGGAGCAACTGACCCAGGTTTCTTTGTTCCGTACCGCGCAGTTGTTGCTGCCGGTGGTCTGTGCCGAAGAGAGTAAACAGTTCGCCATGATACAAAAACGGCGTGATCGTTTCTACTTTGCGCCTGCACCCGAATACGATCGTTCGCTGCAAGATTCGCTGGTCAGATTTTGCAAAAAAGCGAAGATCGCAGCTTCTTACATACAAGAGATGCTGGATCGGTTTCCTAAACAACGAGAGCGTTTTACTGCCGACACATTCTTGACCTCATGGAGCGAATCGTGGGGTGAAATTCTTACCAACCTGATCGGCATCGTGCGTGATTTCCGTAGCGTCCCCAAAGGAGAGGCCAAGGTATGGGACAATCTGCTCAAGTTCGGCAAGACGAATCCGGAAGCTCCGGTCGCCGACTGGTCCAGCTATTGTAAAGAGAAACCGTCCGTTGCCCACGCGGCGGCGACGGTGTCGGAGACTTGCGAAATCGAATTGCAAAAAGCGGCGGAACATCTGCGTAAAGACATTGGCGATACCCATGTCACTGTTGCCTTCAAAACACGCAAAATGAATAAAGATGTAATGGATGAAGTGGGCAAAACCAGGAGTAAACTGGCGGGACTCTTCGCCACCTTTTTGGAATGCAGCAACAAGACGCTACGTACCGAAGATTGGAGTTTGCTCATCACCGGCATGAGCTATTATCTGGCAACTCTGGGTAATCCTTTCCATGAACTCATCCGTACGCTGCTCGATAGTTTTCGCAAACAGCTCGCTGCATCAGAGGACGCCGAAGACATGAACGAGTTTGCCCAATATTTTGCCACGCTGTGGACACCTGGTGAAGCGGCCAGCAAAGACCCCGAAGAAGACGAAGAGACGGCTGCCCGCATTGTTCGTCTGTACGGGCGATGGCTAAAAAAGATCGTCGCTCTGCTTCAGGAAATCCGCGATTCTGAGCGTATTTCCGGCGAAACCATCAGTGGCTACGCCGTCAACCACTATCTGACTGGGCGCTTACCCCACAGTGAAAAGCCGGAAGTAAGCAGTTTCTGCTTTTACGTATTCAGTGGACAAGGCATTCATATCCTGCATAAATTCATGGCCAAGCGTATCTATTATTCCATTCTGTTCAAAAATATCGGCGCCGATGGGCAGGTCGGTTTTCCTAAAGGGTATCGCTCGCAGATTCACTTTCTCGACATCCACCAGCTCATGGCGATCATCTTTGGCAACCAGACTGAACCTGCGTTGGAACGCAGTTTGTTTGAAATTGTCCGGGCCAATCTGGCGCAAAAATTGATTACCCCTCTGGGGCTGGCGATTATCGGCAGTTACCGGTGCAATGCCGACAACAAGATTCATTTCGCCAAAAGTAGCGAAGTGGAACTGGATCCTTACGACCTGATTGCAACGTCGGCGATGGGGCCGGAACTGGAAAATCAGGTGCCATATCCTTTTATCCAGGAATTGATCGCCCATATCAACGATCAGAACCCGATCATTGGGCTGCAGCTTTCTCCCGGCATAGAAGCTCCATCTGAGCAACTTTACTTCGTTCCTGCTGTTTCTGCCAAGCCGCGCTATTTTCAGATCAGCAAAAACGGCGGCAACGTCAACATCTGGAAACGCCAGCAATCACGCTTATATTATGGCTGTGGCTGGCAACCGCAAAAATATTATTTCCTGGGGTGCTTCGAGTTTCCGGAATTGGAAAAAGATATTGAACTATTCCTGTTGCCTCTGGTCAACCGCAGCCATCGCAAACGGCAGGATCGCGTGGTAATCTTTTTCAAGAGCAAACGCGACAAGATACTCTATGCCCAGCCCAATCCGAACCATAAGCTGCCGGCCAAGATTCTCAAGCTGTGGGATAAAGATCACGATTCGGCGCATGAAGAGGAAGCTTATCCTGCCGATTTATTCCAGGGGCAGGCATTTATTCTGCAAGAACTGTGGCCCAAGCCGCAATTGATCGCAGCGTTGACCGGTCAACATCATTTCCAGAGGTTTCTGTCGCTGGCAGAGATGAATCTGTAAGGAGAGATTTTATGTCGCGTTGGATACTCGTCGTTGTGCTTACTTTGTTGTGCTTGTATAGCCCTTCGGCGCAAGAGTTACGGCACGTAACCGAGGTAGCAATCGCTACTTCCGAAAAAGAGGCGCTGCGAAAGGCGCAGGAAGAGGCTGTCGGCCGTGTGATCAAAGATGTGCTCGCCAGGGAAAAAATGGAGACACTGGTGCCTTCGCCCAAGAGCTTAGAGTCTCTGCAAGCAAAACTGCTGCTACGCGGCGACGATTTTGTCATCGGCTCGCCGGCGATTATTGCGAAATCGCGGGAGTTTGTATTTTTTACCAAGATAGAGGCTGAATTTGAGGTAGCAGAAGGCGACATCGTGGCCGAAGTCCGTCGCTACAAAGAAAGCATGCGCAAACTGTCGTCACAACAATTGGAGTTTGTACTGCAAGTGGACGCCTCTGCCGACATGGACATGGCCAAGCACGGCCAAGAAATTATGAAATTCTGCCACAGCCAGTTGACACAGGGTTTTACCGTGGATCAACTGGGAACGCAGCGATTTCTCGTGACCCTGGCTCTCCTTGCACCTTGGGATATAGAAAGCGATGTGCGCAAGATACAAATTCTCACGCAGTCGCTGGAGTTTCGTCTGTTAGCTTCGCCCAAGGTGGGAGGCATCGTGGCTGAAGAAGAGGAACAGCGTTATGCCGAAGCAAAAAACAAGGGCGCAGAAGTTCTTGCCACCTACTACCAGAAACTGCACGAAAAAGGCTTTGCCTGGTTCCCTGTGGTCAAATCCAGGATGAACATCTCTGAGACGGAGTACCTCCTCTGGCTGCAGGATGGCTACAACATCGCCAGCGACAGCTTTGCCCGTTTTTACGAAACGACCAGCGACTATGATTTTGGCAAAATACTCGGCTTTGAGTTGAAAGAGTCGCGCAAGGAGGCCTTTGGCCAGATGACCGAAAAATACCACAACGAGAAACTGGCCATCGTCTTTAATCGGCAAATAGTGGCAACGCCCGTCATCAAAGGCCGCATTCAGGGCACAGGCATTCTCGTCGGGTTTTCGCCGGAAATGCAGGCCGATCTGCAAGAGCTATTGTCGGTCACGGAAAAGCTGTTGCATCTCGATATCGTTCGACAAAACTTCATGCCGCTGCGTGTCGGCGACGACATTCCGCGTGGCGTACTCATCCACGTGAAGCTGACGACAGTTGTGACGCCGGCAACCATTGCCGAGCGGCTGCCAAAAACGGCCAATGCGCAGCTCGTTCCCAGCGACAACGATGCGTGTGAGCTTTTGTTGCGGCTGCCTTTGACCAAAGAGCAAGAGCCGACACCGGCGGTGCTGAAAAAGATGGGTGCAGAGATGCAGGACATGTGGAAAAACGAACAAGCGACTGTGGGCGAAATAACCCCGTTTATGCGGCTACAGCGATAGTCAATGTACCGCGATAAAGACGCCATCGCGGCAGCCGGCGAACACCATGCCCTGATATACCGCCGGCGCCCCGGTAATGCCACGCATGGAAAAGCGCCAAACCTCTTCACCCGTCTCACCGCGCAGCGCTATCAGATGGTCGTCGGCACCGAGGTAGACGACACTTTCCGCCACACACGGCGGCGTGTGAGCCCAACGAAATATCGTCTGCCATTTCACTTTGCCCTGCATATCTATCGCAGTGCAAATAGACCTGGCGACTACATATATGAGACCATCGCCCACTGCCGGCGAATAGGAACGACCCTCTGTTTGACAAGTCCATTTGCTCTTGCCGGTGGACGCCTCGACTGCGTGCAGATACGAACCTGAGGTAAAATAGACAACGTCGCCCTCGATGGCCGGCGTGGATGCACCGTAGCTGCCGGTCGGACATTTCCACTTGAGCTTGCCGTCGCCGGCACGCACGGCATAGCAATAACTGTCGGAACCGGTGCAATAGACGACCCCCTGATGTACGGCGGGCGACGAATACACCGGATTGTTGGTCTTGAAACGCCATTTTTCTTTGCCATCCTGGCAGTTGACTGCATAGAGATAATGATTTTCACTGCCGAAATAGACGATACCTTCGGCCACCGCCGGCGACGAAGAACTGATTTTGCCCGCCTTGAATTTCCAAATTTCGCTGCCGTCCTGGCTCCTCAGAGCATAGAAATAACCATTCTCGCTGCCGAAATAGACGACCCCTTCTGCCACTGCCGGCGACGACTGCACCGCCGCTTGCGTATCGAAGCTCCATTTGTACTGGCCACTCGTAATCTCCATGGCGCAGATTTTCCCCAGACGTTCCTCATTTTGAAAATAGGTTGCTCCCACATAGACGATGCCGCCTGACATGGCCGGGGAGGTGAGAACCGGCGCATCGAGCGGCGCCTGCCACTTGCTGCCGTGCAGAGTGTGTACCGCTTGCGTTGGGTAATTGGCGGTGCGGCAAAGATTGGCTCGCGACAAGGCGCATGGTTGACTGGTGGCCGGCACGGCGGGCTCTTTGGGCATTGGCTGTGCCACGGGGTCTGCCGGCTTTACCGGCACTGCCGGTTTGTCGTTGAGTACCGCATCATGCCGTTTGCCGTAAGCCTGCAACCATCTGACAGAGCCGTAGGTGAGTACGCCACAGAGGAACAGCAGCGTGGCGGCCGTACTCCACCGCCACCGCCAGAGGCTACTTGCGCGAGGGGCGTCGAGAGCGAGGCGCGCCTTGTCGAGTGTCAGCATCATGTCGTGTGCCGTGGCAAATCGTTCCTCACGCCGTTTGGCCATCGCTTTCAGTATGATTGCCTCGACCTCTTTAGGCACATCGGCACGCAGCCTGGTCGGGCGCGGTACTTCTTTGCTGACGTGGCCAAGGAAAATATCTCGCAGCGTGCCGGCAAACGGCGCCTTGCCCGTGACAAGCTCGTAAAGGATGACACCGGCGGCATAGATGTCGGTGCGCATATCCGTGTCCTCACCGAGCGCCTGCTCCGGTGACATGTAGGCGGGCGTACCGACGATATGCGCTTGCGTCAGGTTGGCGATGTTGAGCTGGCTGCGTTCAGCCAGCACCACTTTGGCAATGCCGAAATCGAGGACCATGGCGTGATCCTCGCCCTGGCGGGTTTCGAGCAAAATGTTTTCCGGCTTGAGATCGCGGTGGGCAATGCCCTTGGCGTGGGCACTTTGCAACACACTCAAAACC
Source organism: Planctomycetota bacterium (assembly GCA_020057085.1). Classification (GTDB taxonomy): domain Bacteria; phylum Planctomycetota; class Uabimicrobiia; order Uabimicrobiales; family JABWCH01; genus JAGVGO01. The sequence goes on from JAGVGO010000213.1 coordinate 10,422, forward strand.
TGGTGTACAATAGTAAGCGCACGGCAGAGCGGTAATTTTTTTTCCTTTTCGAGTAAACTGCGGAGGCCGACACCGGGCGAAAAATCCATGGTAAAATAAGGCAGCCCACCATCCGTTTCGCCGAACTCGCGGATTTGCACGGCGTGTTCGTGGGCAAATTCCATGGCAATTTCCACCTCGCGCTGGAATCTTTGGCGAAACATAGCTTGCGCGGCAAATTCAGGGTGCAACACTTTCAACGCAAAGAATTTTTGGTGAGAAAACAACAGATGTTCTACTTTGTAGACAACTCCCATGCCGCCGCGACCGAGCAGCGCGATCACACGGTATTTGCCGGCAATCACCTCACCGGGCACAAAGTCTCTGTCCTCCGGTTGCGGACGCCGCAAAGTTCTGGTGTCCGCATTGGTGGTGGCAAAAGGCGCCGAACCTCCCTGTGGCAATAGCTTGGCCTGGTCCGGCAGCAGCGATGTCTTATCCGTAGCCGTAACCTCCGGCGTAGGCAGCTTGAGCGGCAGGTTGGCGTCGGCTGCCTGAGGCGGCAGGTTGGAGTTGGTAGCAAGTAGCGACGGCGGAAGTAATGTTTGCACCGCCGTCTCCAGCAAAGTCTCGTGAAAGACCGGCGCGGCCTCTTCGATGATCGTTTGCGCCGTTTCTGCATTGGCTGTGCCCGGCTTGCCCACTGCTTCCTCGCCACTATTTGTCTTTTTTGTTTTTTCCATATCTTGCGTACCTTTGTCGTTCATGTTTTACCTTGTGACATTGTAATTTGGTTGATTTCCAATAAAGTCTATTTTATCGAGGTGTTGCCTATGCTACTAGCTAATGCAAATGAACTGGAAAAAATTGCGCGTCAACGGACAGGCCCGCTGGCACAGGCTATTGCCGGAGCCGGCGGCACAGCCGCCAATGCGCTGTTTATCGGACACAGCAACGTCGTGCCTCAGCGTGCGGCGCGTTTGCTGCGTCTCATCTCCTGGGCCAACTGTCGCGGGCATGTGTTCGCGCGGCTGCTACGCGATCTCGGCAGATGGCAGAAAGTGTACGGTAATCTCATCACAACCATGCTCTTTGCCCACAAACAACCGCAGGACAGGGTCACCATCGTAGCCGAAGGCGAATTGTTGCGTTCTGTCTGGCTAGAGAGAGAGAGCGGGGAACATGTCGAGTTTGCCCTGCTTCAGCAAGAGCCGCCTGTCCTCACGCAGACGCTCTATTTCGGCAAAACTTTGCCCGATGGCAGCGACCGCCTGGCGTTGTTCTATCGCTACGATAGAGCGACTGGCGCGCTTCATTCCAGCGGTCCGCAACAGGTGAGCCGGGAGCAATGGCAAAAAATATCGCGTCTGGAATTGCCGACTCACACGGTGAGCGCCGACATGCTCGCTACCTTCTCTCGCCTGACGCGCCAGAGCACCGAAGACAGCCTCACCTTTGCCGCCAACAGCGGGGTGCTGGCCGCTTTATTGCGTGCTTTGCAGCAGCCGGAGCTTGGTGTGGATTTCAGCCGTGTCGTCGTGCATTCTCTTGCATTTGTGCGTCCGGCAGTGCAGCGAGTAGCAGTGGGCGATGCTCTTGCCACCTGGGTGGAGCCGCTGCCCCTTGAGCAGAGCGACAAGGGCGAGGTCGTGCGCGCAGCCATCGTCAGCGCCAAAGGCGGGCAGCAACTGAGCCGATGTGTAGTCTCGCTCCTGGTGCGGGGCAATTTGCCGAACAAGCCGGATATCTACCTGGCACGTATCGTGCCTGTCGCGTGGCGGAAAATGCGGAATTATGAGCAAGAGTTGCTGAAAGTGATGGGCAAAGAGGAGTTATTTGTTTTCGCCGCACTCAACGGCGACTGGAATCCGTTGCATCAGAGCGATGGTGTGGCGCAGATGGCAGGTTTTAACGGGCGTATCAATCCGGGGTTTGGCCTCATCGCCGAAATCGAAGCGCTGCTGCGCCGCCGCTTTCCCGGGCGCCATCTGGCGCAGCTCACCGCCACCTTTATCCGCCCGGCCTATCCGGGACAGGAATATCTGCTCGCATGGGCACAAAGCGATGAACTGTTCTACCGCTACCAACTGCGCCGCCGTGGAGATAAAGAGAAGATTCTCGTTGACGGCAACTTCGGCCTGATGTAGGCAAATCGTCAATCGCGGGCAACCCGCCAGGGCTTCGGGAAAATACGCCAGTGGCCGTTCACATCCTCCGTTTAGGACGGCCCCCACTGATCATCGGTGCACTTCTCGATACTGGCCTTTTTTTTCGCCCAATCCAGTTTCACGAGCAAATACGCGAAGGTAGTGCCCTGGGAAAGTGTGACGATTGTCGAGCGGCTATTACTTGCGCTTCCTTTGCTGGTGACCGTAATACCACCACCGACGGATGCTTTGACATCGAACGATACGCCCGTAGTAAACGAAGATGCCAATTCTGCGTTCATCACCACGAAAATTTCATGAGCAATCCGGGCGTCGGAGCCGTAGCTTGCGAGGTTATCTATCGCTTTGGGCGAGTGGTTCGCGGCATTGCGGATTTCGTTTGCCAGGATGATCAGGTGTACGAGTTTGAGACTGCCCGATTTGAGACCGCTGTAAGTGATTTTAACGCCTGTATTGACGACTTTGAGCGCACCGATGTTCGCCATGATGTCAGCCTCGGTACTCTTGCTCCAGTCGATTGTGACTATCGCCGCACTCTTGATCTTGCCGTCCAATTTCGGGACCGGTAGTGTATCCTGAACCTCCAGATAGTTGCCTTGCAGGATAGGCGATTTCTTCTCGCCATACGCGCCGAGCGTCACGCGGTCGGCACCAGTGCGAAAGTAATTTATGCCCAAGAACTTCAGGTGGTTATCCTTGACGACTACATCACCGGCGTAGATCACTCCAGTCCCACCCAGTAGCATAACGATCACCAAAAAAGTTTGTAAAATCTTCATAAAATTTTTCCTTCGTAGCGTTTTAAAAATTTGACAACCAAACAAATGTACTTCATTCTCTACGCATAGGGGCAAGCCACGCTGCGTTCTTTTTTCTCGATGAGGGGCGGTATCTTCACCGCGCAATCCGGCTGAGCAATGGGGCAGCGAGTGCGGAAAGGGCAGCCGGACGGTTTGGCGAGCGGAGAGGGAATTTCGCCGCGCAGCAAGGTGCGATCTTTGAATTTCTTGTGTTTTGGGTCGGGCATGGGGACAGCCGAGAGTAGCGCCCTGGTGTACGGATGCACTGGTTCGTAGTAGATTTGGTGGCTTGTGCCGACCTCGACGATGTTGCCGAGGTACATCACGGCAATGCGCGCGGAGATGTGTTTTACCACCGACAGGTCGTGGGCGATGAAGACATAGGAAAGGCCGAATTTCTCCTGCAAATCTTGCATCAGATTGATGACCTGTGCCTGGATAGACACGTCGAGCGCGCTTACCGGCTCGTCGGCAATGACGAGTCTAGGTTTGGTGGCAAGAGCGCGGGCAATGCCGATGCGCTGGCGTTGTCCGCCGGAAAACTCGTGCGGGTAGCGGTTGCGCTGTTCGCCGCCAAGGCCCACGGTGTTGAGCAGTTGCGCTACCATGTCGGTGCGCTGGGACGCACTCAACTGGCGGCAGTGGATCGCCAGCGGCTCCTCGATGATTTGTCCTACGGTGAGGCGCGGGTTGAGCGATGAGTAGGGATCCTGGAAAATCATCTGTATCTGTGAACGGTACGGCAACATCTGCGACGGCGTAAGCGAAAGAAGAGCCACCGCCTTGTCGCCGTGATGGAACACGATCTCGCCCTCCAGCTTGACACCGGGCACGGTGGCCTGCAACAACTGGATAATGGCCTTGCCGATGGTTGACTTACCGCACCCGGATTCGCCCACAAGACCGAGTACCTCGCCCTCATAGAGGGTGAAAGAGACACCGTCTACAGCCTTGACTTCGCCGCGTTTGCGATAGAAAATCCCACCGAAAATAGGGAAGTAGACCTTGAGGTCGCGCACTTCGAGAATCGGTCTTTGCATGGCTTTCGTCTGCATCTGCGGCACGCTGCCGGTAGTCATACTTTCACTCGTCAGTCCTGCGTTCATTGGGAATACTTCCTTTCACCTTGAGTAGTTGCGGCGTCACCAGATGGCAGCGCACCCAGTGATCCGGTACCACTTCATGGAGTACCGGTTCCAGTGTTTCGCACGCCGGCTCTTTCACCGGGCAACGCGTGCAGAATTTGCACCCTTTGGGCAGTTGGTGGATATTGGGCACCATGCCGGGAATGGCACGCAGGCGTTTCTGTTTGCCTTCTTTTTCACTGCCTGGCAGCGAAGCCAGGAGCCCTTGTGTGTAAGGATGGAGCGGGCCGGCAAAAATGTCTGCGACAGGCGCCAGCTCCTGGATTTTCCCGCCGTACATCACCGCTACACGGTGGCAAGTCTCTGCCACTACGCCCAGGTTGTGGGTGATCAGAATGATCGCCGACCCTGGCCGTTTCTCTTTTAGGCCAATCATGAGATCGAGAATCTGCGCCTGGATGGTGACATCGAGTGCCGTCGTCGGCTCGTCGGCGATGAGAAGCGACGGGTTGCAGGCAAGCGACATGGCGATCATCACGCGCTGGCGCATGCCACCGGAAAACAGATGCGGGTATTCGTGCAGCCGCTTGTGCGCGTCGGGGATACCTACGAGCCGCAGCATCTCGACCGCGCGTTCGTTGGCCACCGCGCCCGAAACCTGCTCGTGCTGCTGGATCATCTCACGCACCTGCATGCCGATGGTGAACACCGGATTGAGCGATGTCATAGGTTCCTGAAAAATCATGGCGATCTCTTTGCCACGAATCTTGCGCATGTTCTCAATGGGTAGACGCAAGAGATCACGACCTTTGAAGATGATCTCGCCTGCGACGATCTCGCCCGGTGGACGGGGGATAAGCCGCATGAGCGAGAGGGCGGTAACGGTTTTACCGCACCCCGACTCGCCGACAATGGCAAACACCTCATCTTCGAACACCTGGAAGCTTACATCGCTTACCGCATGGGCGGCGCCATGCTCGGTAGCGAAGTCAATACTCAGCCCCCGTACATCCAGAAGTACTTGTTTTGGCAACAAAATTCCTCCGCCTATTTCTTTTTATAGAAAACATAGCAGAAAACCCAGCCCCTTGTGGGCGGGGATGAATGCTATCCACTCCACTACTAGGAGTGGGTTGGTCCCCATCGGGGTTGTTGGATAGGCTTGTCGTGCTGGTAGCACCGCCCCTACCTCACAGGACTTTTAACCGACCAA
>JAGVGO010000129.1 GCA_020057085.1 Planctomycetota bacterium
TGGGTACAAAACAGCCCGCCAGGGGAGAGGTAATAGGCTTGTACTCTTGTACTTATTTCAAAAAAGTTACTATGCCCCCTAATTATTGGATACGCCCGAGAGGGAACGACGCTGCCGTTCAACTCATAAATAAGATAGATAATAGATAGCTACGGCTTGTGCTAGTTGGATTAGTAGACGAAACTCTTGATTTCCAACAGTGGCAAGCCCAATAAATAGTTGAAAAAGTTGGCCATGTTGAAAGCCGTCATCTTATTGACCAAAGATGTGATCAAACCTTTGATGCCCCCGGAGCAGGCCGAAGGCCGTATTACGGCCATAGATGCTCGCAGTGACGTATATTCCTTGGGTGCTACTCTCTATGAGATGCTGACAGGCCAGACGCCGTTTAAAGGTAGCACCTCTTTTAACATGCTCTATCAGATTATGACTCATGAGCCTATCCCGCCACGTGCCATCAAAAACAAAGTTCCTAAAGAACTGGAATGTATATGCCTTAAAGCTCTGGAAAAAAAGAAAGAGCATCGCTACCAGAGCGCAGCCGAATTGAGCGACGATCTCAAACTTTTTTTGCAAGGTGAGCCGGTGCATGCCCGGCCAGTAACTCTCTGGCGACGTTCGCTCAAATTTTTCAGACGCCACCGGGCCGTGTTAATCACCGCCTTTATTTTTTTATCCCCACAATTGTCACTGGTTTACTTTATTTCCGAGCTTCTCATGGAACCTTGCCCAAAGAAAAGCCAACACCAGTAGTGGCGACTGGCAGGAAAGAGATACTTACGCAAGCTGGAAAAGCACGGGAAATATCTCTGAAATTCCTTGCCCCGCAAATTGTGTATAAAACCACCACCACGGTAGAAGTCCCGCCATCCTGCTACCGGCTCACAATCGAGGGAACAATCAAGGGCGGAGCTCCCGTGGCCAAAATCCTGGTAGAAGGGGGAAAACTCAATGCCTGCGCCGAAAATTATCGGCAATTTGCCATCGAGGTCGAGCTTACCTATGGCGCTAACCCATTGCAGGTAAATATTATTGACACCAACGACCATATTGAACGGCATAGCCGGGAGATTGTCCGCAACATAGAGAAAGTTGTGCTGCCGTCGGCATCGCTATTCCGCGGCAACCCCCAAAGAACTGGCTTTTATGATTTTCCAGGCATCCATGACCGTCCCAAGATAAAAAAATACAGTTGGCCGAACAGGGGCCAGGAGCCAAGAGTCTAGGGGATCAGGAGTTTGTATATGTTTCACACGACCGACATCTGTACATGGTAGATTTGCAAGGGGTACGGCGGGTAAAAAAAATACCCATGCCCACCATCTATGCCGTCCCGTTGGGGTTTATAGACGATGTCAGCTATTGGGGCACCAGGGAAGGTTATATTTATGCCTATGATTTAAAGCAAGAGCAGACTCTCTGGAAAACGGATATTGGGGGGGGAGGTATGGGCACAAGGTTTACTCCATGAAGGGGTACTTTATGTCCGCAACGACCCTTGTGATCTCTATGCCGTTGACCGGCACAGCGGGAAAAAAATCTGGGGGTTTAACCCAGAGATAAGAGGAAAAGAGTCATGGGAGATTTCTGCGCCTGCTATTTATCAAGATACCGTGTATTATGGCACTAAAAATTTAAAAACTTTATATGCCGTGGATATGCGGACAGGCAGACAGAAATGGCGATTTCTAACCGGAACGGGCGACCTGAGCCGTTTTGGCATAGACAGCACCCCCTGTCTTGGGAAAGGCAGGGTCTATTTAGGCTGCTGGAGCGGCTATTTGTACGCTTTAGATGCCAGAACCGGCGATCTGGTATGGGAATACCAGGCCCATGACAAGATTTGCAATTCGCCTGCGCTTGGCGAGAAAAATGTGTATTTCGGCGATGCGTCGGGCTATTTGTACGCGGTGGACGCCCTAACGGGGAAAAAAGCATGGGAAAAAAAAACTGCCGCCAAACTCTGGTCATCTCCTGTGCTCAGTGGCGGCATGGTGTATTGCGGTTCCCAGGACCACTCGATGTATGCCTGGGAGGAAGAAAGTGGCAAACTGAAATGGCAAGTCCGCACCGGTGGCCAGATTAACGACACGCCGATATTTATGAACGGTGTCCTTTGCTTTACAAGCGAAGATGGCTGTTTCTACACGCTGTGTGAGTGAGTCGCCGTCAAAAATCAGATTTTTTGCAACTTTTTAGGTGGCTCTTTAATGCCACCTTCTAATTTGACAATCTTGATCCGTGTGTAAAAAGTCCCGCCGCGAATGCGGCGTAGTTATAGAGCCTGGCACTTTAGTGCCAGGAACAAGGCAATACAAGGAATTGCGCCCAGGATGGGCGCAGGAAATTTGCAGCTACGAGTATCGTCAATCCCATAAATATTTTTCGTCATATTCGATGTGGATCGCAGAGCGACTTCCCATTTGCCGAGAGCGGCACGCTGCTCACACAGTGCCCAAATCACAAGTGCCCTGTGCAGCAAGGCCGTGCGGATAATAGCGATACTCTGTGTCCCGACAAGCGGGACACGAGTACAAGAGAACAGAGGAGATCAAATGGATTGAGAATAAATTTAACATTGTCAAATGGTGGTTCAAGCATTATAATCAATAAAACACGATGATTTGTTTTGTTTGTATTTACAGGAGGAACGGCATGCAATATTGGACTTTGTTGATATCGCTAATCGTACTGGCAGTGCCGTACAGCGGGGCACAGATACCGGAATCATCTGCACCGGCGACCATAAGCCTGCCGATAAAACTGGTAGCGTACAGCTTTGCCATGAAAATTGCGAACGCGAATCAGATCACCGGCTACTACACCGAAAAGCTCGCGGCCACTGAACAGGGCTGGGAGTTGACGACCGTGAGACTGTCAGTTCAAGCCAACGGTTATTACAAAAGAGATGAGCAATGGCGGATTACCTGCGACAAAGAACTGCGTATGCAGTCTTTCTACAGAACCATCCAGACGCCGACAGAAGAATACTGGAGCGAGGGGGAAGTGAAAGAGACTCAAATCAAGGTCAACGATAGCAAGAGTAGCTCGCGCACCTTCGATTTCCCTGCCACGGCCATCCCCTCACCTTTGTTGCTGCTCTATTTTCTCAAGCAAAAAGAAAAACAGCTTTTGTGCCAGGAAATTTCGCTCGTTTCGGGTAAATTCACGCTTTCTCAAGTCAAGATGAACGAGCAAAAACAAGTAAAGAACCGCTTTCGCAAAACGATAGCCGAGGCTGTAAATCCTGTCGCGGAAGAAACTCAGGACACCGTGACGGTGGCTGTGATAGAGGAGCAAGCAATGCAGGTACCGCCCGCCGGGGGCACGCCTCAGCCGGCAGCGAATTCACCCGCGACGATATATCACATCGCCCTTGCCGGCGAGCAGGTTTCTCCCGGCATATGCACCATGCAACAAAAGGAGGATAGCCGCTATACATGGATTCGCCGCCAACAGTATAATGAAGGGCTTTCTCTGTCACGGCTGACGCCTAAAAAGGACTACAATTTGGCCGAGACAATGGCAAACCTGAAAACTTATACAGAGCAACTCAAGAGCGAAGATGTAAAGGTTCGTACCAATGCCTTGCAACAGATTATTGCCATTGGCCTGATATATATTGCTCCGTCCTTGATTGAGGCACTGAAGGATCAAGATCCAAACATAAAAGCACAGGCTGTGCAAACTTTACGTAGTTTGACAGGAAAAACTTACGAAGAGATCGAACAGTGGCAACTGTGGTGGAGGATAGAAGGGCCGAAGATAATGAAAAATATGCCAAAGCAGCAATCAGGAGTGAAAAAATAATGTTACAGCGCAAACATTTCATTAAACATTTCATTGGTCTGCTGAGCGCAGTCTTTTTTTGTGTCGGCATGGCAGGTTGTGATCGTCAAGCTGCTGCCAAAACACTATCGGCAGACACTCAGTCAAAGTTGCAGCAGCAAGCCCAAGCAAACAAACCACTACCTGCCCAGCAGGAGAAAAAAAAGGCCGCAGGCGAGGTGGAAGAGCCGCCCATGCCGCCTGTTTCGAGCCCGCATCTCGATGCCTGGCAGAGTTTGCTCCACAAGTTTTACCAGAACGAATGTGCCATCAAGGAAAAATTGCGGCACATCTTCACCCGCGAAAAAGAGCGGCAGCTTTGTCAGCTCTATCTTCCCGATCTTTTTACCGCCAATTTCTATGGCTGGTTCGAGCAGCGGATTTTGCCGCTATGGGTAGCCGATCCGCCGTTTCCTGTCGGTGTACCCAAAGTGTACCAAATCGAGAGCGAGAGTGACAGCGGGGCCGTAGTGGCAATACGCATACGTGGCAAGGTTAGCAAAAACGACAGGCCGGTATACCAATTCTATCGTCTGCGTATGTTACGAGAAGAGGGGCAGTGGCGTGTTGACAGCGAGGAAGAAGTCACGTCAAGCCGTTTGGTGAATGTCAGCGAAGCTATCGAGAGAAACGTGCTAGGACATCTGGCAATGAGAAAGACGATTACGCTGCCGACACCGACGATCAAAGCGCAAACCCCGCAACAATTGTTTGAGACATTGATCGCTATTACTCAATATGTACAAAACGAGCGCAACAAAATAGTGAATGCCATCTTGCCGGAACTGGTGACTATGCTCAAACCGTACGTGACGAGCCGTTATTACAAAAATATTGCCCAGCGCCTGGAAAACAACAATGCAGGCATCCAGATGCAAATCAAACAATTCACCAAGATGGCTTCACCGCCGGAAGATTTTGCCAAACTTGGCCCACAGGAGGAATGCTGGGAACTTATAATAGATACGATCAAGGTTCCTGGTGGCGATCCTTTCCGGCCCTACCATTACTATTTCGTCTTACGCCAGGAAGATAAGCTGTGGAAATTCCAAATGGAGGCGGCGGAGCGTAACTTGCGTTTGCCCAATCCTGGTCCACTCCTTGCTAATTTGCTGGCTTGGTCGCTGTAAAAAAATAACTATTTTTTTACAGCTCCTTGGCAATGCCCTGATTTATCTTTGCATCGCCACCCAAAAGTGTTACAATGCCGAAAGGAGGGCGGCTTACTGTTCATGGTCAGCCGCGCACAAACTATGGACAAAGATTTGCCGGGGATGGAAAAATTTGAGGTGAAGAAAGTGGCCGGGCCGATCGAAGGCGGCGCCGCTGTGTTTCTTGTCGGCAGAACAAAAGCCTTCGTGGTGTTTGTCGGGCTTTTTGAAGCCACCGCCATTGTCAAAGAGCTGCAGAAGCAGACGACGATCCGGCCACTGACCCATGATTTGCTGCACAATATTCTGCTAGGATTCGATATCGAAGTCAAGCGTGTAATGATCTCTAAGATCGTTGACAACACATTTTGCGCTACGCTGGTACTGGAACAGAAAATGATGGATGAAAGTGGCCAATTTACCGGCAAACGACATGAAGTACGTATTGACGCACGTGCCAGTGACTCCATCATCATTGCACTCAAAACGGGCAAGGAAATCTGGGTGACGCAAGAGGTGTACCAAAAAGTGGAGGATGTCTCCGGCCAGCTCGATTTTATTCCGCCGACAGCAGAAGAGAAAGAGGAAAAGTGGGAAGGTACCGGACTTAAAGATGTAGACTTGCAGATTCCTGATTATCCACCCGATGAAGATGAAGACAAGCCATAGTCGCTATAAAGGAGAAACCATCGGTGTTTAGGTTCAAGCCACATGAGAAGGATGGCGGTGTATTGCTGTCGCTCCTATTTCGTCTGATAAAAATTCTAGTCCTGAGCCTGGCGGTGGGCACAGTGTTATTATTGATATTTGTCAAACAAAAGGGCAACGATGCCATTTTTTTACCCCTAAGCTCCAGTCAGGGTAACTGGGAAGTAAGCAAATACAAAGGTTTCGATGATTGTCATTTTCCCAGCGAAAATGGGATTATGTTGCACGGCTGGTTTTTCCCGGCCCCAAAATCCGGCAACAACCCGGTGATTTTATGGTGCCGAAGCAGTGTCGGTAATATAACCCTCCACTTCGACCAAATCAAATTTTTCCAGCATTTCGGATTCGCCGTCTTTATTTTCGATTACCGAGGCTATGGCAAAAGCCAGGGGAGTCCCAGCGAAGAAGGCTGGTATGTGGATGCACTGGCTGCTTACGACTATCTGGTGCGTCAAAAAAACATCGCGGGACGTCAAATTGTCATTTTCGGTCAATCGTTTGGGGGAGCGGTAGCGATTCGTCTGGCTGGGCAGAACGTGGAAGCCAAAGCCTTGGTGATTGAAGCCACACCGCTTTCTCTGCACACTCTGGTCAAGGATAAAACCGGCATAGACTGGCCGGTTCAGAATTTGCCGGCTTGGTTTCCCAGCGATAGTGCTCTGACCCAGGTAAAACTTCCTACGCTTATCATCCATGGTAAAAATGATAGCAGCGTGCCGTTCGCCCACGCTGAAAAGTTATTGGCAAAAAGCAAGGCCAGCCGAAAAGAGCTGTTTGCCGTTAATAATGGTGGCCACCAAGATTGCTATCTTAAACTCGGCTTTGCCTACTTTAAAAAAATTTATGAATTTGTCCAGCAAAATCCGTAAAACAGCCTGTGTATATGGCTGGTGGGTTGCCCTGGCACTGGCTGTAGCCATGGGATGGACGATGGGGACGGTATGTGGGATAGGGGTAGTGAAGTGGCGTTGGCAGCGTCTGGAAGACGCTTTTCACTCTCCTCTCGCCGCAAGCCGCGCCGCATATCTGCAGCAAATCCGCTCTACCTTTGCCTCGCTCGATTCAGCTCGTCAGCTTGCCCAGAATCGTCAGCTCGTCGCTGCCAGCGCCATGCTACAAGAGTTGCAGCAACAGTTGTGGGTCGCACCTGAGGCGTGGAAAGAATTGGGCGATATTGCCTACCAGGAACATCGCCTGGAAGATGCTGTCCTTTGCTGGCGTCTCCTCTGCGAAAAATTTCCCTATACGCCGGCAGCCCGCAAGGCAGCCCTCTCGCTGGCCAAAATCAAGAAATAGTTCTAGTTCGTAGGATAGCGTTGCGGCAAAAAAGTAGGCAAATCAAAGAAAAGAGCGGATCGGTAAGATAAAAATCTTGCTAAATGCGGTTTTTCTTGGTACCGAAATAGGTAATTTAGCTGGCGCTAACGACAAGTATCTGCAACCTTAATGTTTATGGCTGTAGGTTCTAAAATAGAAGGCAATGTGCAAATCAAAGAGGAAAAAGCTTTTGCTGGTGCAAAATTGATTATTCCAGTTGCTAACCTAGAGGCCATTTCTTCTTGCTTAGTCGAGGCGTCTGATGACTTGCGCATTGAAGAGGGATTTGGAAGAGAAGTTGGTGGGGCAATCATAAAGGTTGTTGAGGCGAACGGAAAAGAAGCGAAAACTAAGAAAGCCTGGAAATATAAGATTTCCAGGCTTCTTTATTGATATTCCAGGCTTCTTTATTGATAGCGGAGACGGGACTTGAACCCGTGACCTGCGGCTTATGAAGCCGTCGCTCTACCATCTGAGCTACCCCGCCATCTTCCTCTAGGCTGCCTCCCGGAGGGTGTTTATATTATATGCTTTTCTTTGTGGCAAGTCAAGTATATTTTTGGAAATCGGCAATTCGCCAACGGTGCCGGTACTCTGGTTTTGCCAAGCGAAAAAAGGTTCTTACTCACTTTGGATGAATCGAATTGGGCACGCCCGTACCTCAGGTGAGGCATTCTCTTTTTTTAGGCACAAAGCACTGCAGGAAAGAGAACGACAAAACAAAAATACCCAGAAAACCATAGCCGAACGAAATTCCGAATTCCTGTAGCAAATAGCCAAAGATGATGCCACTGATCAGTTGCACATCCTGGCACAGAGCATTTATAGAACAGATAGTAGCCCTGCCCTCTTTCGCTACGTTTTTTTGGATTATGCCATCTACGAGAATCACCGTGACGCAGATCGCCATTTCCAGAGATAGGAAGGCCACTACCATAACCCAGGATTTGGCAAATCCGGCCAGTAGCACCACTGTGCCTATGAAAACTGAAAAAATGTTGACTGTTTTCCAGGCACTCGTTTTTAGCCGGTATGCAAACAGGGATGCAAGGCCACCTAACGCGCTGGCGGCCGCCATCAATATGCCGATGAGGGCGTTCGATATTCCCAGTACATTAAAATAGACAGACCAGTATTCGTCTAACACCGCATATGAAGACCGAACGACGGCGGTGAATAAAAAAGCGTTCAGAATGGCAGTTTGCGAAAAAGCAGACCTCACAGAATTTTTCAAAAACTTCCACATGCCGGCGTCGTCGGCAACCGGCGACAGTTTTGCAAAGTCCGGCAAAAGGAATCCTATGAGCAGCATCAAAACACCTGAAAATATGGAGCCGATCAGAGGCAAGGTATAGGAAAATTCGCTCAATATCCCACCAAAACCCAAGGCCACGGCAAATCCCATGGCATTCCAGGCATACCCCCATCCCCATATCTGCTCGAACATGTGTGTCTTTTGGTAGTGAGCCAGCATATCATACAGGTAAGACTGCATCGCGCCGAACGTGCATCCCAGGGAGTTAAAAAGGTAGCCAAGACAAATCCCTGCGAAAGTCGGGCATTTATACCAGACAAGAAAAGCCAGGGAATAGAACAGACCCGACAAAATAAGCATGTATCGTCTGTTCCAGCGATCAGCCAGTATACCGGCAGGAATTCCCAGCAGTAGGCACATCCCGCTCCACAGCGAAACCAAGATGGCTATTTGAAATAAGGTTATACCGTTTCTGAGGAAGAAGAGCTTGTCTACCGCATAGATAAAAAAGCAGGTTCTGAAAAATTGATAGGCAAAGAAAAGCAGGATTACAAGCTTTTCTTCTCTCAACCATAATCTTCTTCTAACTGGCACGATTTTCCTTTGGACATAGCCAGCCCTCCAAAAATATGGTTTGCGAAAAATGACAAAAGAAAACTATACGCATCACATCAGTTTTTCAAAATTTTGAAAAAACGACGCACCTTCTGTTTAAGTATACCCTGAAAAACACAAAAATTGCAAAAAAATTAAACAGCCCTGCTTCCGTGTGTCTATACGGGAGCAGGGCTGTGCGTCAAAATCGGCTTGCTGCCGATGGCGTTGTGCCTGCGGCTACGACCAGATTTCAGGTTTTTTCAAGTATTCATCAATGGCCTGGGCAGCCTTTCTGCCTGCGCCCATGGCCAGGATGACCGTGGCGCCGCCGGTCACGATATCACCGCCGGCGAATACCCCTTTTTTGCTCGACTTCATGCTCTTTTCATCCACCAGGATATTACCCCATTTGTTGACTTTCAAGTCCGGTGTCGTTTTGCTGATGATAGGATTGGAGCCGTTGCCGATGGCAATGATAGCGGCATCCAGAGGAATGGTTTCGAGGGCACCAGGGATGGGCACGGGTTTGCGTCGGCCGGAAGCATCGGGTTCGCCCAGTTCCATTTTCTGTACCGTGACCGACTTGAGCCAGCCATTGTCATGGCCGGTGAACTCGACCGGCGCCGCCAGAAAGATAAACTCGATACCTTCTTCTTTGGCGTGCTTGACCTCTTCTATGCGCGCCGGCAGCTCTTTTTCCGTGCGGCGGTATATGATCATGGCACGCGCAGCACCAAGCCGACACGAAGTACGTACCGCATCCATTGCGGTATTGCCGCCGCCGAAAACCGCCACCTGCTTACCTTTGACCTCAAACACGGGCGTATCGCACTTCGGAAATTCGTAGGCTTTCATCAGATTGACGCGGGTGAGAAATTCGTTGGCCGAATAGACCCCGACCAGTTGTTCGCCTGGAATATTTAAAAAATAAGGCAACCCGGCACCGACGCCAACGAAAACCGCAGCGAACTTTTGCAACAACTCGTCTACGGTTTCGGTGAGGCCAATGACGTAATCCGTGACAAATTCTACCCCCGCTTTTCTCAGCGCCTCGACTTCCGCCTGGACAATGGCTTTGGGCAGACGGAATTCGGGGATACCGTACATCAAGACGCCACCTATTTCATGCAGCGCCTCGAAGACGGTCACCGCATGTCCCATGCGCAGCAAATCGCCGGCACAGCTCAAGCCTGCCGGGCCACTGCCAACGATGGCCACTTTTTTACCGCTCTTGACGGGCGCCGGTGCAGTTTCCTTGCCATAGTCGCGCAACCAGTCGGCGACAAAGCGTTCCAGGTAACCAACGGCCACCGCCTCGCCTTTTTTGCCAAGGGTACACACTCTTTCGCACTGCTCTTCCTGCGGACAGACACGCCCACAAACTGCTGGCAGCGTATTGTCCATCTTGAGGATGGTGGCGGCTTCCGCTAAATCACCCGTTTCCAGCTTCCTGATAAATTCAGGAATTTTGACGAATACCGGACAGCCGGCGACGCACGGTGGATTTTTGCATTGGATGCAACGCATTGCCTCGGCGAGCGCCATTTCTTTCGTATAGCCAAGATTCACTTCTTTAAAATTGGCGGTGCGCTGTTTGGCATCCTGCTCAATCATATGGTGGCGGGGGATTTTCATGCGGTCTTTAATGGGCAGTTCTGACATATTCTTTTTCCTTGATCATGGCATCCAGTTTACAAAATTCTTCCACGGCGGTTTTTTCCTGCAACAGATAACTGCGATTGCGTTTGGCCAAAGAGGCGTAATCCACCTGATGGGCATCGAATTCCGGTCCATCCACACAGACAAAGACTGTTTTTCCATCCACCACCGCACGGCAGCCGCCACACATGCCTGTACCATCCACCATAATCGGGTTGAGGCTGACCGTGGTTTTGATGTGATGTTGCTTCGTTACTTCAGAGACAGCAGCCATCATAGGGATCGGGCCTATGGCCAGGACAAAATCCAATTTGCGTCCCGCTTTGATTAAATCTTGCAGCTTATGTGTCACCATGCCCTGGTAGCCGTAGGAACCGTCATCCGTAGTGGGATAAACTTCATCGCTCACGGCACGCAGTTCCTCTTCGAGGATAACGAGTTGCTTGGTTCTGCCACCTATGATGCTGACCACATGATTGCCTGCCTGTTTGAGTGCCTTGGCCGTGGGAAACGCTATGGCCGTGCCGACGCCGCCGCCTATCACCACCACTGTGCCGAAACACGCGATGTGCGATGGCTTGCCCAAGGGACCCACCACATCCATGATGGAATCGCCCGCTTGCAGGGTATTCATATACTTGGTCGTTTTGCCGATACCCTGGACAATGATGGTGATGCTACCATCTTGCACATTCGAATCGGCGATAGTCAAAGGAATTCGCTCGCCTTCTTTGTGCACACGCAGAATGACAAACTGGCCTGCTTGCCTTTTATTGGCTATCTGCGGTGCTGCGATTTTAAACAGCTTGACATCCGGGGCAAGATTTCTTGCTTCTATAATTTTGTTCATGTTGCTACCTCTCAACTCTTGAAGTCAACGGTCGGTTCGAAGTTCTGCATGCGGCGAAATTCCTTGATGTCGTGGAAGACGTTTTTGATGAACTTCTCACGCCCTTCGATTATCTTGTCTTGTGTGCGATGGAGAATATCCATGGCACGTATCTCGTCGCTCACCGTCTGTTCGCGCAGATCGCATCCCAGCCACAACAGGGAGTTCAACAGATCCTCGCCATCGCCGCCGAGTATAGGCAGAAGGCCAAAGCCTGGAGCTTTTTCCAATGACAGGTATGATTTGTAGGCGTCAACGAACTGGTCACTCTTGAGCAAACGGTCAAGACCCATGACGATATAAGCGAGGTGTGCTTTGCTCTGCATCAGCTTATCCTTGACCGGCAGGTGATCGAGTCGCTTGCGTTCGTGGCCAACCTGGTGCAGGTCGACGACTCGCAACAGAACATCCGACTGATCGGCCAGGCTGTTGAAAAGTTGTACTCCTTGTGGGTGATCGAACAGATTGTCGTGAAATACCATGATCGAGTTGCGCGCCAAAAACCATGCTTCGCGATTTTCTCCGGCCAATACGGTCATGGCTTTGATCGGCACTTCGCACCCTTCGAGGCTGACCGGGCGATTGGCGTAAATTACGAGATGCTGCGTCAATTCGTTTTCATCCACTATCGTCAAATCACCGATGATACTCAAATAGTCGCTAATCTCCTGTGAGAAAGGGGTGCTGATGAGCACTGTCGGGCACGGGTTGTCAGGATGGAGCGACAGTCGTTTCGTTACATGCCAGAAACGGTGTGTCTTGCGGCAGAAATTGAGTGTGCGTGAAACCTGAAGTAACGGCAACGAGAGATCAAGGATGCCTTGCGTGCGTGTCGTCATCGTGAATTTTCTCGTCTTTTCTTTCTTCATCACCTGAAAGCCCATAGTATAATGGCTCTTGGCGCCTTCGGCCAGCAGCTGGTCAAACCATTCACGGACATCACGTACGACGGCGAGCAGTTTGCGATATGGTTCAGGGTCACTGACAACGCGAGGTTTCTTGATGTCTTCTCGCTGCTGTTCGATTGCCGTAAATACGGCAGACAGGCCGTTCACCCAGAACGTGCGCCAGGTCTTCAGGTAAGTGGCGAGCCGCAAGCGGTAGGTGGCATGGTAATCTTGCAAATCCTGACGTAGGGATTCGCGGTCAATGCAAATCTGGCGCACCTCTTTTTCCTTGACGCCCCATTCCTCTTTTTTCAAAAATTTGCCGAGTACACGTTTGGCCATGCCGACAAATCCTTTTTCCTCGATCACCTCAAGACTCATCAGCTTGTCGTAGCGTTTGAGCTGCGGCAGATTGGGGGCGGCTGTCACTTCATTCAGCTTGATTGCGCCAAGATCTATGGACAAGCTTTCGGCAGCCTTGATCAGTTTGCTCTCGACACCGTCTACCTTCTGGAAGAATGCACTTTCGAGTGCCTTGATACGATCGCGTACTTCGACATGGAGATTCTCCAGCCGATTGTCGTCGGCGCTGTCCATCATCTGCTGGAACCAATCTTTCACCTGAGCGATTTCTTTCTGGAATGTCTCGGCGTCAGGAAATTCCGCGGACTGTTCGCTCGGCAGCGAATCCTGGGTTTCTTGCAATCGTTTGAGCGCCGAATCCTGGTAATGTTGCGCCTCCTCCACCTTGCCACGCGCCGTGTAATAATCGCTCTTGACGCGATCAATCACCTGTTGCAATTCTTTGGCCAGGAGATGGATGCGCCGGGTGGCAATATTTTGCGACAGTTTTGTGTGCAGATTGTTGAGCACGTTCACCACTTCCCCCAGCCCACTTTTTTCCCATGCCGGCAGTTGTTCTACCGGGGTATCGGGGCTTTCCTGACGGGCATGGAGCGCCTGAATCGAGGAAACCTGGATGATATAGGCATTTTCAAAAACTGGGGTTTGCAGCAATAACTGTTTGACGCGCTGGAGATGTTTTTCCAGCACCTGTTCCTTGCTTTCAAGTATCTTGCCGCCCTTGGCAAAGCGAGGTTCCACCGCGTCTTTGTGCGTCTGTACCACGATTACCGGTTTGGCTTCTTTGCAGATGCTGGCGAGTGCCCGGATGTTTTCGCGGTCGCTCGTCGATTTGGTGGTGGTGAGAAACAAGACGAGATCCACCAGTGGCACCAGCGTGCGCAGCGTGAGTTCCTCATGTCCCTCCAGACCGAACGCATCGAGGCCTGGCGAATCAATGACTTCGTACTGCTCCGGAATTGCCAGCTTCGGCAGATCCAGGCGCAACTCCATCACATTTTGCTCGTTGTTGGGGTTTTCCGATTCGTCGCCGTAACGCGCCACCCACAGCGGCGTACATTCTGCAGCGACAAACTCATATTTGCTCTTGTCACGGAACATAACGCTCAACTTGCGTTGTGATGAACGACGGCAAACGACAAGGACTCCTGACGTAGGTTGCGCTCCGCGTGGCAGAATATCTTCACCGGCCAGAGCATTGACGAAAGTAGATTTGCCTGCTGACGTGATGCCAACAATGCCGACACGCAACGCAGTTTTTTCCCATTCCTCAGTGCGGTTTTTCAGCCATTTCTGAAAACCGTCCAAATAGTCCGGACTTGGCAAATTCTGAAAAATTCCCTGCACTTTGTTCAGCGCATCGGACAGGGTATTCATGCTGATCAAAGGCATTTTCTCTTGCATTTCGCGTGCTTTTTCTTGCTCCATAGTATTTCCAGTTTTGTAAGGCTGTCTTTTCCCTGATAATGCTGCTAAGGCAGTTATTTTTTTCACAAGCCTTATTATACTCCCTGGATCGCGGTCAGGCAATGACAAACTTGTTTCAGCAGCAACGAAAAATAGAAAAAGTACAGTTCCGCATAGAAGCCAAAATTATGCCATCATTTTGATCGAATGACGACCAAACGGCAAAAACAAGCGGACAGAGGAGAACACTTTGCTGAGGAATTGGCTATCACCATAGCGGATACGATGTGGGAGAAATATTTTAACATATTTGCATGGTAATTGGCTGGTTTGGAGGAATCACTGGAATCACTCAGGGTCATTTCATTCTCCAGAGCGAGCGGTAAAATTCACAATGAGCGCGGCAAATGCCTTCGTAACGATGATCGGCTGTAGCGATTGGCGCGCAAAGACATACAACCGTTCGTTGTTCCGATCATCGTGGAGAAGGCATTTGCCGCGCGAAGATGGCAAAACACGGAGAAGCATATAGGCGGCTGCGACTGTTGCATCTGGCCGCTCATTACTCTATATGGCACCGCAGATCCGATAGTGGTGGGCGAATCTACCACGTATGTTCTTGAAATATCTTGCGGAAGCGGCCAATTCTATCTTTTCTCTGTCTGCAATATTATGCCAGATAGCATGCAATTCCTCCATGCCGAAGGCCCGACGCCATTCCATGTCAACAAGCAAGAGGTCTCTTTTGCCGTACTACCTACAGTATCGCCAGGGCAAAAATTGGTTTACAAGGTTATCTGTGTTGCCTTGCGGCCAGGCGAAGCCGTCTATCAAGGCGTCGTCACTTATCATCCTCGACATTCACGATGCGGGGTTGTCAAACAGGAATGTACCACCGTCCTAGAGAAAAGCAAGTAGGTCCCTTCTCCATGGCTGCTTGTCCGAGCTCCAGCAGTAATTCTTCGATCTCTTTGCCGCGTGCGTTGGCGAACCAGGTTTTGGTAATAACTCACGACTGCTGTTTTTCGATCAAGATGGCATCGTCCACACTGCACGACCATACCACGCCGCTGTTTGCCATTCCGAAAAAGCCAGCCTGCAGCCGTAGGCTGTCTTTGCTGCCAAACGAAATGTGATCGTCGAGCAGCACGTCATCGAGCAGCAGCGCAAATCCTTCGTCACGGCTACGCATGATGGTAAGTCGGTGTACACCGTCCGGCCACAACATCGGCTGGCCTCGCTGCTGAACTATTTCCCAGCGCGCACTCTCGCCCGCGCAGTGAATGGCATACACGACAACACCACTGTCATTTTTGCCGAAATAAAAGAATGCAGGCTTGGCACCGGTGGTGGCAAGGAAAATACCGGTAGTTGCCTGCTGTGCCTGGCCGCTATCCATTTTGCCGGAAAACGATATCAGCTTGGCATCTTCTACCAGCCGGCAGAACGTGGTAGGAACTCCTCCCGCCAGCTCACGGCCACCGAGTACCGCCTTGCCTCCCCGCAGAATTACGCTTACCCCTTTGCTTTCGCTTTCATTCCATCGCCGCCGCAGGGTTTCTCCGTCCTGGCGGTTGAAACTTTCTTCCCATTGCACACGCTCTCTATTATCGCGTATCTGTTGCTGTGCTTCCAGGGTGTACGTGTCTTGGCTGTCGAGCGCAAGCACCTGGCTGATTGCCTGGTAAGCTTTGTCCATTTCGTCAGTTTTATTGTAGAGCCAGATGAACATTTTCCACGCCGATTTTGCCGTTGGCCGTTGTTCGGTAAGCTTGCCGAGTCGTTGTCTGGCTTGCACAAAATCGCCACGTAGCAGAGCGAGTCGGGCGGCCATGAGGTCGCTCGCCAGCACAGTATCCGCAACTAAAAGTGGGTGACGCTGCGAGAGTTCCTGCAGATAATGGGCAGCATCCGCATGTTTGTTCTGCAGGATCGCCAGAGCGGCCAGTTTGGTCAGCACATAACCGAAGTCGAACTCACTGGCAAGCACACGCTGGTAACAAATGTAGGCTGCTGTCACCCCCTGTTCACCACGCTGTTCTTCGATAACTCCTTGCATATAAGCGATAAAAAACGCACGATCTGTCTGGCTGGTGGCCTGTTGCAAATAAGCCAGGCTTTGTTCGTAATTTTGTTGCGGGTTGTCCTGGTAAGAAACATAGGCCAGTGTAGCGGTCAGCGATGCGGGTTCGCTGAAGAACGGCTCTTGTCCTGGCATATTTTTGACCAATTCGTTCTTGGCATAGAGATTTTTCAGCAGCTCCAGCGAGGCAGAAGTGTCGCCCTGTGCGGCATACACGAGCGCCAGATTGTACCATGCCTCGTTGTGGCCACCTGTGCCGGCCTTACGCAGAGATTCTTCTGCCTGTGCATAGTCGCCTTGCAAATAGGATGTCACGCCGAGCAAATTAAGGAGCAAGGACGGCGGCTCTGGCTTGATTTCTTCGCACAACTTGCGGCATTTGCCAATGTCGCCTTCGTCGAGAGCCAGCCTGGCTTTCCAGTAGGCACTCATGTACAAGCTAGTCACCTCGTTGCTGCGGTTGCCAAGAACCGAGAGTAAGCGTTGCATTTCTTCCCGACGGCCAAGGGTGAAGGCGCATTCGATAGCGAGTAGTAGTGTCTGTTGTTGGCGTGCGCCGGCCAGTGTATCGAGAGCCTTGGCGTGGAGGCCGAGCGAAACTTCGATGGCAGCTCCCACATATTTGATTTCTTCGGCAGAGAGACCGCTATGGCGTGCCCTGAGATATATACGATAGGCATGTTCGCGGTCGCCCAGTGCGAGGTAATAGCCGGCATACGCCAGATAACCGTCTGTCATGGCAGGAAATTTGGCCAATACCTGCCGGTACAGATCGTCGGCACATGGCGTGAGATTGAGTTCGGCACAGGCATTGGCGAACTTGAGAAGGATGACGGCATCGTCCGGTGCGATTTTTTTGATTTCCTGGGCAATAACCTGATCGAGTGTCAACTTGAGACTGATTTCGGCAATCCGTTCGCGTGGCAGGTTAAACGCCTTGAGCGGTCCGGGCACGCTCAATATTACTTCTGTCGCCGTTTCCTTGAGGATTTTGCCGCGCCACTCACGGCCGTTTTGCATACGCACGATGTCATCGTCGTGAGCCTTGCTCTTCAACTCCTTGGCAAAACTGCCAAGCGATACCTGCGGTGTATTCCGGCTCAACGCGGTGGTGATCTCTTCGCTTTTCAGTACGGTTGCCCTGGTTGTGGCGGTGGGTGGCAAGAGCAGTCGCCCCCAGTGGCAAGGAGACGGCGCCGGCAGTGGCGGCAGTCTGAGTGAGGGCAGCAGATCGATCTCGGGCAATGAGAGTGCCACCGGTGGCAGCCGTTTTTTCTCGCTGCTGCGGCTGAAAGGTTCATGCCCTGCCGCATTCAGATATTGCGCTAGATCGGCCGCGTACAATTCCAGATTGCGTGGCAATTTATTATGTGTATCACCCGTCTGTATTTCTTTGTTGCCAGTGGACGTGGTGGCATATAAGGCGTCGAAGCTCAAATTGCGCCAGAACATTACAAGCGATAGACAAATCACGAGAAGCAGTAGTTTTTGTCTGGTAATCATAAAAATCTCAGCTTTCACAGAAGTCCAAAATCTTTGATTTTCAATGCCTGGCTGTAGCAAAAATCGAGCTCGATCTGGCCTTCCTGATATTCATTGTTGGCTTCATCGTAGAGCGTAAAGCGTCCGGAAATTTTTACCGGATCGCTCTGATTCGTGCGAAAAGGCCACAAATGTGCGGTCAGCAGAAAGTGTTTGAGTCCTTCCTCAGAGTAATGGACACTCCATTTTCCTTCCAGACAGAGGATGAGATTCTTCACTTCACCTTGCAGAATGCCGATTCTGCGCTTGGTCGAAGACGGTGAATTGAGAAGACACATGAATTTTTCTTCCTCTTTCTGTTCATCTCGCAGAGCTGTAATCAGTGCAAACAATTTCACCGGCCATCGGCCACCGTCCGGCAAGCTGAAACCACACCAAAAGCCCTGGTATCCCTGAGTACGGAGTGCTTTCCAGTTCATGGCCAGCCACGGGTCATGCGAGGCAAAATCTTTGTTCACTCGGTAATGTAAATTTTTCTCGAATTGCAGAAGATATCCTTGCCGTGACGTTGGTTCGGGCAACACAATTTGAAACGCTTGCTGTTTGTCCTGTCCTTTATATTTGAACAGCTTGTGCCTGATGCGTAAAATTGTGCCGCGTACAGCGCCTCTAGATGTAGCGATCCCTTCTTGTTCCAAATACTGGCAAATGTTTTCGGTTGTGGTGTATTTCCTGGCAAAGGAATTTTTGCCTAAATATGCAAGAACCAAAGACTCGACGCGTGCATTCGTGAAATAATGCTGTATCACATGATCCAGGATTTGCTGCTCCATCTCTTTCGTTATGTCCATATCCCTAATGTCCCCATACAGTCAGTAGTGCAATAGTGTACTGGTCAACATGATGTTAAACAAATTAACCGCAAAGATGCAAAGAACGCTAAGACAATATATATAAATAAATTATATTTTTATTCTTTGCGTACTTCGCGCCTTTGCGGTGTTATTCATTTAGCCACTACAAATTTAGCAAATCATGCTGTGTTAGTAAAGAAAAATTTAGATTTACATGGCCAAGTTACCGTAGCCTTCATAAAATCCGTTATAATAAGAAAAAATGCTTGCCTAATTCCCGTGCGTATGATATATTTTCACTGATAATAAGCATCAACAAACTCGGCATTTTTGCAAGCAAAAAATGGGGCGATTCACCCATCTAAAGCAATTTTCCCTGGCGGGAAAAACAGATTTTGAGGGAGATTTATCGCCGAATATTAAAGGGGGATACTTTGCGATACGGAATTTATAGTGATATTCACGCCAATCTGGAAGCATTACAAGCTGTGTTCGCAAGGTTGGAACAAGAAAAAATCGATCAATATATTTGTCTCGGTGATATCGTGGGCTATGGCGCCAATCCTAAAGAATGTATACAGATGGTGTTAGACAAGAAAAGTCTGGTCATTGCAGGCAACCATGACTATGCTGTGGCAGGTAAGCTGAATCTGGATTTTTTCAACCATTTTGCTAGAGAAGCGGCAATGTGGACGCGTAAACAGTTGACCAATGATGAAAAACAATTTCTCGCCAATCTCGATTTAGTCCAGGTGATCCAGGATATATTAACTATCGTGCATGGTACTTTAAATTTTCCGGAAATGTTCGATTATATCCAGACCAGCTATGATGCCCATCTTTCGCTAGAGTTACTCGAAACCCCTGTTTGTTTTTTTGGCCACTCTCATGTGCCGATTACTTTTTTGCAAGGTCAAACCGTTTCGTTTAGCATGGATGAAGAGATCACTATAGAAAAAAACCGTAAAACTTTAATCAACGTAGGTAGTGTAGGTCAACCGCGTGATGAAAACCCCATGGCTTCGTGTGCAATATATGATGCCGAAGCTGGCAAAGTGTCAATCCACAGGGTAGAATATGACATCGAAGGGGCTATCGAAAAAATCATTAAAGCCGGCCTGCCCGAGATTTTGGGAGAACGGCTGAGATATGGGCGATAACTGCTTGGCGACCATTTTCCTGACGACAGAAAGAGATATTTCGTGTTGAAACGATTACGTGCATATCTGTGGTTACGTACTGCTCAATATTATTTTGGCCAAGGAAAAACTGCAGATGGTCTCTCTCTCCTTCGTCATCTGCTATCTCTTGTGCCGAACTATCATGTCGCTTATTTCCATATGGCAAGACAGTTGGGGCAAATCCAACTATACGACGAGGCCATAGTGGAGATAAGAAAGGCGCTTACCTGTACTCCGCATAATTCTGTATACCATACTTTATTAGGCAAACTGCTCTACGAAAAAGGATGTTATGCAGACGCGCAGGAAGTATTGCAACATTCTCTGCATATTGACCCACACAATATCCTGACATACAATTATCTTGCCCTTTGCCATCTAGTGCAAAATGATGTGGTAAGTTACGAAAAAATTTTGCGCGACAAAGGTGTTTTTGAAAGCTCCGAAGTACATTTACATATTTTGCTAGCTTTAGAACGATATCGTTACCAGCGACGAGAGAAAAACCATGAGTTGGACCATGCAAAACCTGCTGAACAAGGGGTGTAAACAAATTGAGCAAGGCGATTTTTCGCAAGCCACGGTGACATTTGAAAAACTGCTGGAGTTGCATCCTACTAACAACGAATTTTGCGCATATTTGGGGGAAGCTTATTTCCTCAATCAAGAATATGAAAAGGCGCGAGCGACTTTCAAGCATCGTGACGATTTAGTATTGCAGAATGATCCGTTGACACCTTATATCGAGGGCTACCGTGGGTGTATCTTGTTTGAGGAACAAAAGTATGAACAAGCACTGCCCTATCTGGAACAAGCAATTGCCAAGCAAATCAAAGAACCAGAAATTTATTATCGGCTTGGTATTCTTTATATGATCCGCGGTCAGTTGGCACAAGCGCACAAGATATTGCAGCAAATTGATCAGATAGATCCTGCATTTTCTTATCGCAAAATAAAGAAATTAAATGAAGAGATTTGGTCGTTAACTCAACACAAAGCGTAGTAAACAAACGAGGTGACCCAATGGAAAAAGGTTCTCCAGCAAACCAAAATAATCAGAGTCTGCAGAGAGTTTCGCTCGAAACTCAGTTAATCGGCAAAAAACTGGGTAGTTGTGAAATTACCGAATTTGTCGGTAAGGGCGGTATGGGATATGTATTTAAGGCATTACAGACGACTCTCAATCGCGATGTAGCGATCAAAATCCTGCATAAGAGCGATCAAGATGACAAGGCCGTAGAATGGTTTCGGCGCGAAGCACAATCTATCGCTCGATTGGAACATCCCAATATCGTCCAGGTGTTTGAATTGGTGGACGATAAAGAACTGGGAACGCATTACATTGTTATGCAATTTGTCAACGGCAAATCTCTCGATGCCATTGTGCGTACTCGTCCGGAAAAACGGCTTTCTTATGAGGAAGCAACGCAATATATCATACAAACTGCCGAAGGGCTGGAAGCGGCACACAAAAAAAATATTGTCCATCGCGATGTAAAACCTGCCAATATCATGGTCACCAACGAGGGGATAGTCAAGATTACTGATTTTGGCTTGGCCAAAGCTATTGCATCCGGCGAAAAGAGTATCGCTAGCGGGCTTATCGTCGGCACACCTTTGTATATGGCGCCGGAACAATGTGTAGGCGGCGAGATAGATGCAAGAACCGACATTTATTCATTGGGGGCTTCTTTATATTTCCTGGTAACAGGTCGGCCGCCGCTCATTGGGGAAAACTCTTTTGAAATTCTGGAAAAACAGATTACCGAAATGCCAATGTCACCGGATCATTATGTTTCAGACATTCCGTCCAGCGTATGCGAAAGCATTATGAAGATGCTGGCGAAAAACCCTGTCGAACGTTATGCCAGTTGCCGTGAAGTGGCTGACGACTTGCGCCAGATGTTAAACCTTCTTCTCAAAGTCGAATGTCCGCGTTGCAACAAAGAAAATAGTCTCAAAGACACTTTTACTTGTGCCGAGTGTGGTAGCAAAAATCTATGCCTTTCGCATATCTATCTTGGTACCCAGATATGCGACGAATGTGCCCGCAGCTCAAAAAGAATCAAACTACTCCATCTTTCCGGCCTCGAAAAAATTGGTCTTGCAAAGGCGCTGGAACAAATCGCTTACGAACAAAAATACGGTATTCTGGCATTGCGTTTTCGGGACACCCAGTTATTGGTAAGCATCTCTAAGGATGTCCTTGTATTTAAGCCGCAAAATATCCCGCTAGAAGAAATTGCCAAAAAATATTCTCACTACACCGAAACAGAGATTTATTCGCTGGCCTTGCTCCAAGTATTGTCCTGGGAACCGCTATCTTGGGAGTTCAACCAAGAAATTCTGAGCAACCTGTCTGTGGATTCTGCCTTCCAGATGCAAACCGATGTCAAGACTTTTCTGCTCGCTTATGCAGGTATCATCCAGATGGTATTGTCGCTAGAGCATGTTGGTGGAATCTCGCTGACATCTCCGGTGGAAAGCATGTCGCTTCTCTATCTGAAAGACAGCATCAAGGTAGCGAGTCCTGTGCCTTCGCCAAAAAATATCGGGCAGGCTTTAACCGCTGAACAATTGGAACAGATTTTTACGCGCCTTCGAGCAAGCAGCAGTTGGCGGCTGGAGTATGGAGCGCAGAATACGATACCCATCGAGGGGGATTCATTAACATATTCGCTTTCCTCGGTGTTTCTGGAAATGCTATACCAATGCCCTGATTTTAATTTTTTCTTGCATTTGATTCCCAATCTCAGCATGCTTGACGAAGTTGATATCAGAGCTCGCAAACAGGCGGCCAATGCTAAAGAATTCGAACGTCTGGAGAACAAGATTAACGAGGCATTGTTTGCATCGCTCAGTCAATATGAATCTCTGGAACGTATGGGTGTTCCCACACCGGTTGCCATACTGCTGTGGGGAGGAATAACCAAGGAAAAAATTCTCTTGGCGATTGAGCGTTTGACAGCGATAGCCAACAGCCTCGACAATGAAATGGTGGCAGAAAGCCTGTTGAATACCGCAATAGCCTTTTTCCCATATAATGTGAAGCTGATCGAGCAACTGGCTCTCAGCAGTGAGAAAAACAGAAAAAACGTGCGTGCCTCCAGCTTGTGGACTCGTTGTGGCAAATTGCGAGAACAACTCGACGACCTGCTTGTGGCACGCACGTGCTATGAAAAAGCCATAGAATTGGATGCCAACAACACGGACGCTTATTTGGCAGCGTTTGCGTTGTACTCGCAACTGGGGAAGAGCGACGAGATCAAAAAAATCGGCAATAATATTATCAATATTTTGCGCAAAGCGGAAAACTGGGAAATGTTGGTACCGGTCTGCAAGCAGCTTTGCCAGATAGCACCGGACATGGTAAACGCTTACAAAGAACTGATCAACTATTATCTTGATCGGGATGATAAAGAGCAGGCGGCAGATCTTTATGAAAAACTGGCCGAAATATACAAAAAACAGGGCCAGACGGAGATGATGACGAGAACACAGCAAAAACTTTTCAAGCTGTCACCTCACAGAGCGGTTACCCAGACACCGCCACAGCAAAAAGATTCTTTGCAACAATCGCTTTCCACAGTGAGTAGGCCGACACAAGCCTCTGCCGGCCTGGCACCTAATCACCGCAATTTTTCCTTGAGATGGGTAGTGCTGGGTGTTGCCGCGCTTATTATAGGATTTATCGCCTTGCGTGAATGGAACGGAATGCAACAGTTCCAAAGTTTCCAAGCCAAAATTGCTGAAGGGCAATTCCCGGAAATTCAGGAAGATCTATGGCTCTTTATGCAAAAGTCTTATTTGTTGGGTACCGGCGACAAAGCTACCCGTCTCTATGTCAAAGCGAAATCTGATTACCAGCAACAATTGTTGGCCAAAGAAAAAGAAAAGGTACAAAGGGAAATTCAAAAAATTCTTGCCTTGTATCTACCACAAAAAGCTTACAATAAAATTTTGAACGAATTACAACGCCTGCAAGAAAGAGTCCAGGCCAAAAGATTGCCATCCCAATTCCTCGATCTGGTAGATGAGAGTGTACAAAAAACCAAGGACAAGCTGAAAGTGGTGATGGAAGAAGAAAATCGGGTTTTGTACGAAAAAGCTCAACAGTTGCTGAAAGACGGAAATTTCTTGCAAGCCAAACAACTTTTGGAAATGCTGGCCGCGCGTGATCCGGATACCTGGGCAGTCAAAATACAAGAAAGCCTCAATCTTGTAAAACAAAAAGAAGAAGAATGGCAGCAAGATATCGAAGTAAAACGGCGCAGACAACAACACATATTGGAAGAAGCCCAGCGATTGGAAGCGCAAGGAGCACTCGAACGAGCAATCGAAAAATATGAAGAGGTCGTAAGACTGTTACCCGACTCAAAATTAGCGCAAAATGCCACCTCTTATGTGGAAGCACCCAAAAAAATCTTGGCCCAAGGCCATGTCTGGTATGAACAGGCAGAGCAGGCTATGGCGCAAAAAAATTATGAAAACAGCATTGTTTTGCTGGACAAAATCTTGTTCCATCCGCGTTTGGCGAACACCACCCTGGCGCGGAAAATAACTTTTCCTCTGCTTTTGGAAACAACGCCAATGTCCGGCGTCGCTTGTTTTGTAAACAATAAACTCGTTGGCAATTCCCCGTGCCTCCATCGCTATGCGATGGAAGATCAAATGGAAATTCAGATCCGCCAGCCGGGGTTGGCGTTAGAGCAAAAAGAAGAAAAAAAATCATTGGACAAATATCTGTCCAAGGTGACTCTGCACGTCAAGCGGATTCCCTTGTGGACTTTTACAACAAATAATATTATTCAGTCTCCGGTGGTAGTAACAGAGCAAAATCTATATGTTGGCAGCCGCGATTGCTATCTGTATGCAGTCGATAAAAAAGGCAACGAACTATGGAAATTTCATGCCGGCCGCCTCAACGAAATCGCCGGCGAAATTTGGGCAGAAAAAGACCGCCTTTACCTGACGACTTTAAATGGTGCTTTTTATAGCGTCGCTTCGCTTGGCAATTTTTCTTCACCACAAAGCCGGGCGATCTGGAGTTTACAATTGGCAGGCAAGACGATTCAGGGTGGCCCGTTCGTCGTTGACAAACTCGCCTTTTTTGGTTGCAGCGACAGCAATGTCTACGCTATTCGGCAACAGGAACAAAAAGCGCAGTTATACCGCAGATACAAGGTCGGCGAGCCGGTGGAAACGATGCCTCTCTTATCTGGTAAACACCTTTGGGCCGCGGCGGGGTCATACGTATATTGTTTTGCCTGGCAAACGGGTGAACTGGTGTGGAAAAGCGAGCAACTCTCAGGTAAAATTGTAGCCAACCCTGTGTTTTCCGAGAATATCATTTATGTCGGAACTACCCCGGGTGGTCTATATGCGTTACACGCAATTTCAGGCAAAATAAGCTGGTATTTACCGATTCCGGGCGGTGTAGAAGTAGCCCCAGTGCTGGCAAAACATCGTCTGTGGGTTGCCGGTAAAGAAAAAGACATCTGTATCGTGGATGCGACCATGGGCAATACCATCTTTACCATCTCGCTGCCTTCGGGATTATCTACACCGCCGTTGGTTACCAATAAAACAACATTTTTAGCCGGCAAAGATTTCCAGTTATATGCGGTTACGGCTGACAAAGGAGAAGCGGTTTGGCAATATGCACTCTCCGAGAGAGCCTTTGCCAGACCGACCTGTGATAGCGAGTGTCTGTATGTATGCACAGGCTCTAACTTACAAAGTTTCTGGGTACAAGATCTGCTGAAATAACCAGGAGAAATCGTACCCGTGCGATGGTTTTGTGTTGCCCAGGCACCTCGCAGGAGTGCCTATTTTTTGTATGTGGCACAATGCCACGGAGAGCGAGCCATGAAGCTCATGAAGCTATTGATGGTGTGCATTGTCTTGTCACTGTTTGGTTCTACACTGTATAGTCAAACAGAACAGGAACAATTGTTTATGCAGATACGTAAAGCGTGGGAAGCGGGCGATTACCGGAGTATGCAGCCCATTTTCAGCAAAGAGGTAACATTGCATTTGGGGCAAGTTCGTGGCCACTATCCGCGCGAGCAGGTCTTAGGTATTTTGAAGGCCTATTTCGCAGAGCGAGAGGCGATCAAAGTGGTATATGACGTCAAAAAAATGACAGAGACACGAGCGGTGGCCAACTATGAATACCGGCTCAAAGAAACCGGTATCTTATACAAAAAATTGATTTATTTTTATCTCAGCAAAGGAACAAATGGCGATCCTGCGTTATGGTTAATCACTACCATTAACGAGATTTAAGTCGCTGTCAAAAAATAAGTGTCAATTTATTTATTTGTTGACATTTAGTGGAAAATTTGGTAAAAATTTGTTTAAATGGAATAGCTATTGGGCTTTTTCTCATTCTCTCTGGCCGAGAGATTCCTAAAGTTTTGTAAGGAGCAATGTTAAGTATCGCTATTTATTTACACTCATCCTTGATAAGTGTAAATTTTGAGTATATTGTTCTGGTCAACGACATGTTGAACA
>JAGVGO010000270.1 GCA_020057085.1 Planctomycetota bacterium
CACAGTTTCAACGGGTTTGTCGGGTGGCGTCACAGTTTCAACGGGTTTGTCGGGTGGCGTCACAGTTTCAACGGGTTTGTCGGGTGGCGTCACAGTTTCCACGGGTTTGTCGGGCGGTGTCACAGTTTCAACGGGTTTGTCGGGCGGCGTCACAGTTTTGCTTTCACCTACCATGACCGCCTTGCTGATGAATTCGTCTAACTTGTTTTTGATGTCAGGCAGAGTGGTATTGTTGATGGTGACTTTACTCTCTTTTTCTTCTGCTAAGATCGGCAGTATACGGCAAAATAGACTAATTTTGTCATTTTTCTTCCTGATGCCGGCCAAGATGAGATAATGCAGCTTGAGCTTGCCAAACTCGTTGCGCATTTCCGTATTGAGATTGTCTTTGAGTACATCGAATTTATAGCGGTTGAGTATCTGTCCTGTTTCTGTGCCTTTGATTATTTGGCAGGAAGCGGACAGTTTGCTGCCGATAAACTCTTTGATTTGTTTGCTGGTTTCTGCATCCACATCCTTGGTGTAAGGTTTAACACCGATAAACACATTGCACGGCTGGGCAGCAAGCCAGCCTACGCTCAACAGACAAATAAAAAAAACCGATAATCGTTTCATAAAAATTGCTCCATAATTCTATCTGTATCTATCTATTTAGCTTGCTTCAATAGTGTAACTAATAGCGGGTGAAACAGACGATATTTCTCGCAGGGTATCTGTTCGCGACAAGCCTCGGATTGAACAAACGAATGCTCTACTTCGCACAGAGGTTTCATTTGCCTCATAGTATGCATGACATCCGGCGTGAAAGCGTCCACCTGGACAGCTATGTCCCTGACACTCAGAGAATCGTTGTTCTGTGTCAGTACATTGCAGATCTTTTGCGCCAAAGGAGTGTTGACATAACGCCGTTTGAGATTTTGTACATAATCGGGTGTAAACGTCTGGGTAAAATAGACATTATCCTCTCCACGCAATTGCATACGGCACACCCCATGTACCCCGCATGGTTCATAGAGTCGTTTCAGCAATACAAACATCAGCTGCGACCACGGCGGTTTGTTGACCCAGGCAGAGAGACGCGCGCATTCAACGGCAGGCATATATTCTATGCCATCTATCGCCACTACAAACGGTTTAGTTTGTTGTGTCAATTTCTCTTGGCATAACCTGTCTTGCTCGATCTCACTATGATCGCCGATGGCTACTTCTAACAGTTGCGAGAGCGTATTTGTCAGCCAAGTAATGAAGGTCTCACACAGTTGCCAAGGCGTGTGCGGAATGACAAAATAGGACAAGGGAACCCCTGCATTGCCGACCAATTGATTCAGGTTTTGCGCGAGAGCCGTCTTACCGCTTGCCGGATAACCTTCAACGAGCAGCACGTTTCCTGCTTCCAATTCCTTTGTAGCCATGATCGTTTTCTGTAAGCATTCTTCCCATTCTGCCTGCAGCCAGGGCGGCATGATATAAGGCCGTTGTGTATCGGCAAGAGGTCTTACACCGTTTTCTGCTCTTTTGGCTTGACGATAGCGTTCAAAATCACCGGACAGCCACAGTTGGTACGCTTTGAGCAAAGCAGCATCGCCATCTTCGTCAAGTTCCAATACGGTTCCTTCGCTGGCCAATTGGGCGGAAAAAAACGGCATCAACCACAAAGTGTTGTTACTGAAAATAAGCGCTGTTTGCCGCTCTTCCAAACGGTACTGACTGGTATCGAGAAATTGTAATTCTTCCAGAAAACTCCAGATATTTTCCTGCTGCTCCTGGATTTGCTCGGCAGAGAGCAGATAACTGCCATGATCCATCAGATCGTAGAAATGGAGGAGCGCCGAGAGGCAATCGTCCGCTGTGTCGTGTCTCTCAGGCTGCAGGACAGAATATTTGTTCGGCAAGTTGAGCAACGGGTAGAGTACCAGGCTTTCTCCCGTATGCACAAAATGGTCAAGAATGGCCGCTATCCATCTGAGCCATGCACGCGGATGTTCAGGGTAGCTGCTTTCAAACAACTGATAATTCAGTGCTGGTGACTTCCAGTTACCCTGCAGATATTCCAACAGCGCCAATTTGCCCAAAAACGAAACAGTATGTTTGACGACCGCCTGCACCACTCTGGCCTGTTCTTCGACCGCCAAGCCACCACGACGCAAAGTATGGCAAAGTTTTTGGATGGAGAGAGGCAAAGAAGAAATTTTCATTGCGCCACCTCCCCGCCCAGCAGTTTTGCCTCGAAACAGGCCTTGGCCGCCTCCCACTCCTGCGCCGCCTCCTCACGCAGACGGCGGGATTCCAGGCGACGCTTTCGTAGTTCGTCAACTATTTCTCGCTGGGTCTTCGAGTCGGGGATGGGGATGAGCAAATCAACGACATCCTCATGGGCAAGGCGAGGGTGGGTGTTGCCGGTCATCATGTGCTTGGTCTGCGCGACGATAACCGAAGATCGCAAGACTGCCGCAAGGTAGTCCGGCAACAGATCATCGACTTCTTCCTTGATGCGGATGACGTGAAACTCGGTGGAGCAAATACCGTCGCGTTCGGCCAACCATACCTTGTTCAAGTAAGGACGCAGCCGAGCGAAAAGCACGTCGCCTTTCTTGAAGATGGAAGCCTGTCCCTTACCCGGCTCTTCGGTGGTCTCGGCCAGTTCGCCCGTGTTGCTTTGGACATTTGCCAAACCAAGGTATTGTGCCGGTTCGTATTCTTTCGAGAACTCGCGCAGGAAATCGACGATGTCCTCCAACCGCGCGGCGCGTTTCGCGTTCCGTGCCTTCTGAATGCTGCGCAGCGCGTTTATCCGCTCGGGATGAAAGTAGTCCGCGCCGATTTGCTTCGAGTTCTGAATGCCCGAAAGCGGCATCGCGTAGGCGAGACGGTTGCCCGAATCGGGCAGGGTGATCCCAAGTTGGTCGAGAATGAAGGCGTCGAGGCCAGAGAGCAGGGCGTCGGCCTCGACCAGTTTGCGCCGTCGCGACTCCCGCGCCGCCTCCATGTCCCCAACCATCTCCCGCTGAACCGGCGGGAGGAGAAGGGGGATCAGGATCGAAGCAACATCTTCTGTCGTGATCTTAGCTTGCACCTGGCCGCTCTGCGTCCTCTCCAACTGGAAAGAGCCAGCCCTCGTCGATATGTATAGCTGCACGAAGTCCGGGAGTAGTTCTTTCACATTGGAAATGGCAATCAAATTAGCTGATATGTTCCAGACAGGATAGCTCGCTGGAACAACAGCGGGCATCCCCAAAGTGCCGCGTTGCGAAACCACAAGGTCGTTCGGTCTCACTTGCGTCGAGGCAAGACGCATAGCCTTTGCCGGGTTTAGAAAGGCCAAATCCGTTTCGTCGACTGTCCCTTCGGCGGTGATGTTCGATATGCGCAGAAGAGGAACGCCTGCTTCCTGATAATCCTCAAGTGTGATTTCAGTCCCGAATGGACCGCAAACCACTTCCGCGTAATTATCAAGGCGCTTTATCTCTGGGTGCTTTTTCCGAAGTTTGACTTCCAAGAGCCTGAATGCAGGCTTGTGGAAATGGCTGTCCGTTCTTCGCTTGATTTCGCCCCGCTTGAGCGCAAAGCACAGTGCTTTGCCCGGCTCGGCGGGGCTTAGACGAAAAAATGTTGCGCGTCCTTCTCGAACACCCGGTATTGCTCGGCGACTTCGGGCAACTGGTTCTCGCATTTACGGCCGGTGGCGTCGTAACCGATCTTTTCGGGCGCGGCCATGAAGATGGCCTCATCGTCCTTGGGCTTCTCATTCTCAGCGCGGCGGCGCAGAAAGACGAGGCTGGCCTTGACGCCCGCGCCGAAGTGAGAGAATGCGGTCTGCGGCAGGCTGACCACGGCGAGGAGTCGGAAACGCTCCAGGAGAAAATCGCGTACGTATTGCAGCGAGGAGTTGGTCAGGATGCCGTCGGGCAGGACGACGGCGGCGTGGCCCGTGCCCGGTTTAAGGAACTGCCAAATGCGCTCGATGAAGAGAATTTCGGTCTTCTGGTTTTTGCGGGGCTTCTTCTTCCCTTTGGCGTCCTCCTGATTGCCGAGGTCAAAATCGGACAGGTATGGACGCTCGGTCAGACTAATCTGTGAGCCAAATGGTGGATTAGTCAGGATCAGGTCGAAGGCGGCTTTCTTGAAGCCATTGTTGCCAGTGCGCTGGCGGATGGCGTCGAGCCGGCCGAGGGCGTCCTCGCCGACGATGTTGCTGTGGCCGTCGCCGTGCAGGATCATGTTCATCTTGGCAACGCGGGCGATCTCGTCGTTGATCTCGATGCCGAAGAGGCGTTTTTCGGCGAAATCATGCCAGTGATTGTAGTGTTCGATGTTCTTGGGATCGTGGTAGTCGACGGCTTCGCGGCGGACCTGGTCGAGGGCGTAAAGGAGGAACCCGCCGGAGCCGCAAGCGGGATCGAGAACGAGGTCGTCCGCCTTGGGGCGCATCATCTCGACGGCGAAGGCGATGATCTCTCGCGGCGTGAAATATTGGCCGAAATCGCCCTTGAAAAAGCCGTCCATGAACTGCTCGAAGGCGACGCCCTTGGTATCGGGGTCGGTCTTGCTGAAGTTGACGGCCTCCATGTGCGAAGCGAGGGTGCGCAGCGTGGCGTCGTCAATGCGAATGGTATCGGTGAAGACCTGTGGGTCTCGCTGCTTGGCTGTATCGTAGATGGCCTTGATGCGTTCGGCGAGTTTGCGGCTCGGCTCGTGCGTCTTTATCTGGAATTCGTAGTGTTGGCCGTTCTTACGCGAGGTCTTTTCGTCTTGAATCTTGACGAAGAGGAGCTTGCAGAGTTCGCCAAAGGCCATCGGCGGCGAAAGCCGCCCGCCGCCCCAGAGGGTTTGATGGCATTTCCTGATCGTGGCAATCAGAGTTTCCTTGCTGACGGGCTGGATGTCGTCCTGCGTGCCCTTCTTGAAGCGCCATTCTTCAGGCTTGCCGTATTGTTGTGGCAGGTCGGCGATGATGTTGGCCTCGCGTTCGAGGACGCCGTATTTCTCGGAAAAGTCCAGGAATCGACGGGTCTGTCCCGCGACGACACCGACATACAGGGCGCGTAACTTTGCCCACGTGCCGTTGCCGCAGGCCTGTTCGACAGCTTGGGTAAATTCTGCATCGGTTATACCGTCACGCTTGCATTCTATAACGGCAAAGGGGCGTGTGCGTGCATCGTCGCGAAAAATGACAAGATCGGCTGCATCTTTCGGGGTACGGTCGGGAACGGTGACCTCAACTCCGATGCGGGCGGGTTCGTAACCGTAGCGGAAGATGAGTTCGGCCCAGTATTCGGCGCGGACTTGCTCCTCGGGGTCAGAGAAACGCTCGGAATGGTTAACGGCAACATAGGTGATCCGCTGCTTTGTTCCTTCGCCGGAGATAGTTGCGTAGCCCTTCTCTATGGCTTGTTCGAGAAATGTCATTTGGTGTTCCCTCCCCGTCCTAACTGACTTTTTCTGCAAGCAGCTTGGCATCTACCACAGCGTGTCGGAACACTACGATGCTTGCTTTTGGCTGGACGGATAGCAGTAACTTGATGTCGAACGAAGATGCCCAGTTGACCATACCGCGCACAACTTCTCCCCCGCCCATGGTAAGTTCGATTACGTTACCTTCCTGTAACATTTCAGATGCGATCTGATAGCGCTCGTCTGGGTCGCTACTGGGAATCACATTTTGGCTCCGCCATTCGGGATTGATTGCGATGAGCGACAAAACTTTGTGGACATAGCTGGCACGGCAGAAATATTTCAAGTTGAGTTTGGAATACATTTCGATTTTACCGCTCTGATCTTTAATTTTGAGATTATAAGGCGTATATCCGACGACTGTACCCATCATCGAATCGTGGTCAAAAAAAGCAAAAAAGGTTTTGATTTTTTTATGGATCAGTTTTTGCAAATAAAGCGACAGCGGCAAATTGTCCTGTTGATGGCTTTGCAAGTAAGTGAGGTACCAGTTTTGTCGGCGCTGCTTGCGGATGGTCCGCCGTTCCATAAATTCCTGGACACCGATTTTTTCGTCTACCACCTGATAACACACGTTGAGCGGCAATTCCGGGTATTTTTTGTGAATCTCGATAGCCTGCTCTCGCCGCTCCCGTTTTTGTTGCTCCTCAGCTAGATGTTCTTCCAACGTCAACTGCCCGGCAACTATTTTTTTCGCTACCGGAAGAGGTATATTCTCTTTTTCCGCCAGGAGGGCAGCTTGTTTTTCGCTGGCCAGCCGGCTATTTTTTTGCCGCTGGTACTGCGGGATATCGTAGATAGCCTTGAGAATAGCAACCGCTGCACTCGGTGTGAAACGAGTGTGGGATAAAAACGGAGATGCCTGTTTGTTGTCGGCGTCGCCAGACTGTTTGGCTTTTTTATGTTGGCGATGCCATTCTTCCAAAGAGATGATGCCATGCACGACCTCCACAGCAGCCGCTTCATCCATGCCATGTTTTTCCATCAGCTCTTGCATAATTCTTTTCTTGCTATCGTCGTAATGTGTATACGGCCGCTTATGATGCTTTTGGGGCGCATTGTGTTGCTTTTCCATTTGTTTTCCTTGACTTACTTGATTAGCCTTGCACCTGCCCAGTCTGCAAAATCGTTACCGGATCCGGGGCTGTCTTCGTCTGCCCAATCTACTACGAGCAGCAGACTCTTTTTGTCCGCCACGTCTATATCTACTGTTTGCGGCGGGTCGCACCATCGTCTCACCCCGCTGTTGAATTTTTGTGTCCCGTCTACGATCACTTGGAACACCACACTGCCGCCGATACGCAGTGCGCTTTCATTTTGCTCAAACGCTTCGCGTACGCAATCGTCAATACCTATCTGGCTTTGAAAGCGACTGTATTTGCCGTGCAAAGCGATGGTAATTTCGCTCTTCGAAATGGTGCCTATACCCTTGTAAAAAAGCTGCCCTTGGAGTCGAATAGGAGACGGTATTACCGAGCCATCGGGTCGGTGCCAGCATTGATCTAGCCTGGCCATGAACGGCTCAGGGTTGCCGCCGGAGATATACTCTTTGTACTCGATTCGATACTGGTTGGGTGGCAAGTCGGAAACATACACAAAACGACCGTTGATGAAAAAAAGCCGCTGTGTCTGTTGCAGGTCAACTTGCAACTCTTTCTGCAAATAAGGCATGACAAACGACAAGGTATTGTTCTGCACGTTTGTGATTTCGCCTGTCAGCTTGCTGCCATCCACCCCCAACAAAATGGTTGTCATCTGAGGGGCAAGAGGGGGAGGTGCCTCGATCTGGGCCAGGGTGATACGTTCGATTTTATCGTAATATTCACGGCGCGTTCCCAATTGCTGGTGTTGAATCACGATATGGTCTTTGGCGAATTGTTCCACCACGCCGCTCATCGTATCGCCGCTCTGCAGCTGGCCGCCTTTTTCCTGTTTTTTGAAATATATTGTGTCTTGCTCTTTACTCGCTGCCACGTCGCCAAGTTCTGAGGAAAAACGGATTTCACGGATTTGATTGATTTCCAACGCAACGAGACCAAAGCACAAAGTGCGCAGTCCCACACTGTTGGCAGTTCCCTCTTCAATGTCGGCAAACAAACGCGAACCGTCATGCAAGACAAAGCAAGGCATCTCACCTGGCGTCTTGCTGTATTCCCGACACACGATCTCGACGATATCGAGAGCGGGAATCGTTTTTTCTTGTTTGCCGACCTGCAAGACCAAAGACATTTGTGGTTTTTTTTGCATTTTGCTGATGGTACCCTGATATGTTTTGCTGTCCAAAGTCACCACCCTGACCTGAGTTTGCCCCCACGCAGCGCCTGTAATGATTATCATAAAAACAGCCAGACACAAAGCTTTCAAGTGCGTGTCCTTTCGCGTCACAAAAAATAGTATATAGTATCTTGCATTTTGCGGATAAAACTGGCATAATTTTTATACCACAATTTTTGTGATTTGTAAAGAAGCTGTAAAAAAATACAGCACGAAGTTGGATTTTTCATTAGTCACATCCATTTCATCAAGAGGAGAACCATGGACGACAAGGAAAAAGCAGAAAACGTTGCGCCCAGCGGCACCGGAGCGCAGGGAGAACGTCTGGAATTTACGACAGAAATCCGTAAATTACTGGATATTCTCATTCATTCATTATATACGCACAAAGAAATTTTTTTGCGTGAACTCATTTCCAATGCTTCAGACGCGCTCGACAAGGCACATTTCCGTTCATTAGTCGAAAAAAACCTGCGCGATCCAGAGATACCGTTGGAAATTCGCCTGGAAGTGGATAAAGACAACAAGGTACTCACCGTCAGCGATACCGGTATTGGCATGACACGCCAGGAGTTGGTGGAAAATATCGGCACCATCGCCCACTCGGGTTCGCTGTCATTTTTGCAATCTGTTGCGCAAAACCAAAGCAAACCATCCGATTTCAACCTCATCGGTCAGTTTGGCGTTGGCTTTTATTCGGTATTCATGGTGGCCAAGAAAGTCGAAATCCTCACTTTGCCGGCCGACCCCAACAGTGGCGCCAATCTGTGGTGCTGCGAAGGTGGCGGCGACTACACCATTGTGCCGTCGCAGAAAGAAAAGCGCGGCACTGAAATCCGTGTCTATCTCAAGGATGAGGAAACGGCGTTCCTGGAAATCAACAGGCTGCGCGACGTGGTGCGCCACTACTCCGATTTCATTTCTTATCCCATCAAACTCAAAGGCGAGCAAGTCAACAAGCTGTCGGCTTTGTGGAGCAGAGCGAGCAACGAAATCAAAGAAGAAGAGTACGACGAATTCTACAACTACCTGGCGCACACCCAGGAAAAACCGCTCAGCCACATCCATCTCTCGTTCGATGCGCCGCTCCAGTTTCGCGGCATTCTGTTCATTCCGCGCACTATCCCCTGGGATATGCGTTTCGAGTTGCCGGAAAAATGGAAAGGCGTGCACCTCTATGTCAAGCGAGTCTTCATCCAGGCCGATTGCGAAGAGCTGATGCCGAATTATCTGCGGTTTGTACGCGGCATCGTCGAATCGGACGATTTGCCCATCAATATTTCGCGCGAAACCTTGCAGGAAAACCAGATCATCATGAAGATCCGCAAAAGTCTCGTGCGCAAGGTTCTCGACCATCTCGAAACCTTGAGCAAAGACAAAGCGGACGACTACCATCAGCTCTGGCGCAATTTCGGCAAATTCCTGAAGCAGGGCTACCGCCTCGATTACGAAAACCGCGAGAAACTGGCCGTCCTCTTCCGTTTCAATTCTTCTGCCTGCAAGGACGAGAAAGAACTGATTTCGCTCAACGACTATGTGTCACGCATGTTGCCGGGGCAAACCAAGATTTATTACGTTTCCGGCGAGGATCGCCAGGCTATCGAAACAAGCCCGCACCTGGAAATCTTCAGGCGCAAAGGGATCGAAGTGTTGTATATGAGCGACCCTGTTGACGATTTTCTGTGCGAGGATCTGCGCGACTACCAGGGCAAGCAACTGGCCGGCATTGACCAGGAAGACCTGGCGCTCGACGATGTCAAACCTCGCGTACAGCCGGAAGAACAGAAAGAGGAGAAGAAGCCGGAGCAGAATGTAGACGTGAAAGACAGCGACATCGAGAGTTTTTTGGGATTTCTCAAAACCACGCTGCACGACCGCGTCAGCGATGTACGCATCTCCAAACGCCTGACAGGAAGCCCGTGCTGTCTTGTCAGCAGCAAGGAAGCGCCGGGTGTCGGCATGCAAAGATTCATGAAAATGATGAATGAAAAATACGAGATGCCCAAACGTGTCCTTGAGATCAATCGCGACAATGTCCTGATCCAGGTCTTGGCGAAGTTGTACGTCGCCAAGCCGCAAGCCCCGGCGCTTGCCCACTGCTGCCATCAGCTTCTCGACAATACCCTCTTGCTCGAAGGCTCGCCTCTCGACACCCGCGGCATGGTGCCGCGTCTGCAGGAGATGATGGAAACCCTGACGCAACTCTTGCTGAAGCAGTAAAAGTAACCGTCTGTCACATGGGACGGCCAAGTGTAGGTGTTTAGGGCAAGTAAATGTTACTTGCCCGCCCTCCCAAATACAGTAAGCAGAGGGCGTATCCAACAATACCACCGACGCCGCTCTTTTCAACTTGAATTTTCTCTGCAAACTGCTAGAATAACAAATCCTGTTTGATATTGTTCTAATTTTGCAAAGGAACTAATAGCATGGATGGTACTGATTTCAAGATGCTCATAGCGGCAAAAAAAATTCAAAGCCGTATTCGTGAAATGGGCAAACAGATTACCCAGGATTACCAAGGTAAGGAATTGACAGCGGTAGGAGTACTCAAGGGCGCTTTCATTTTCATGGCCGACCTGGTACGCGCCATTGATCTTACAGTTTATTGTGAGTTCATGCGGATATCGTCGTATGGCGACGAGAAAGTGTCTTCCGGTAACGTCAGGGTAGTGAACGACATTGCCAGCGATAAAGTCAAAGGCAAACACCTCCTGCTCGTCGAAGATATCATTGATACCGGTAACAGCATTGTCTTTTTGCAAGACTATCTCAAAAAATACGAACCGGCCAGCATCAAGGTATGCGGCCTCTTGCTCAAAGAGGCTAAACTGCAACATCCGGTAAAGATCGCCTACATCGGCTTCAAGATCGAGCCGGTGTTCGTCATCGGCTACGGACTGGATTACGCCGAAAAATTTCGCAACCTGCCGGATATTTTGGTACACAAGGATTAACCATGTCACATGAATATACGCGTGTCAGCATGATATTATTGACGCTTTGCTGCATTGGGCCACTGGCGGCACAATCACCCTTCCCCGATCTGGAAATTGTGGAAAGCGTGCCCGTAGAGACACAGCTCAATACGCCACACATCCGCAATACGCCCAAAGTGTGGAGCGAAATGATCGAGGGCGCACAGAAAAGTCTCGATATCGAGCAGTTCTACGTTTCCGATCAAGCAGGCGAAGCGTTGCAACCGATCATCCAGGCAATCGTCGCTGCTACTCGCCGCGGTGTCAAGCTACGCTTTATCAGTGAAGAAAAGTTTTATCGTATGTATCCGGAAACGCTGGATATGCTGGGCAAACAGCCCAACAGCGAAGTGCGTATCTTGAATTTCTCGGCACTCAAAGAAGACGGCGTGGAGCACGCCAAATTCTTTATCGTTGACCGTGAACAAGTGTTCATTGGCAGCCAGAATTTCGACTGGCGCTCGCTCAAACACATCCGGGAAATTGGTGTGCGCATCCGTCACACAGGGTTTGCCGAGGCGGTGAGCGACATTTTTGAGCTGGACTGGCAGTTGAGCAAGGCGCAAAATCCCAAACAACTGTTGCAGACTCTGCCGAAAAAAGAGTACCCCTTGCCATTCACCATCATGTACGAGCAAGGAGAAAAGATCGAGTTCTCGCCCGTGTGGGCGCCCAAAGATATTTCCTACAACGAGGATATGTGGTCGCTTGCGGCCATTCTCAAATTGCTTGCCGAAGCTCAGAAAGAGGTGGTAATCAATCTTCTCACTTACTCACCAGCGAATCATAAACGCTACTGGCCGGAGTTGGACGTGGCACTCCGTAGCGCAGCGACCAGAGGGGTGATTGTCCGCCTGATCGTCGCCGACTGGTGCAAGACGCATCCCAAGATTGATCACTTGAAAAGTCTGTCACTCGTGCCGAATATTACCGTGAAGCTGTGTACAATCCCGCAACACTCGAGCGGATTTATCGCCTATGCCCGCGTCACCCACGCCAAATATATGGTGGTGGACGAGGCGCAATGCTGGATTGGCACCAGTAACTGGGAAAGAAATTATTACTACAATTGCCGCGACATGGGAGTGATAGTGAAAAACCAGAAATTCTGCCGGACCCTGTACAATATTTTCGGCAAAGATTGGGAAAGCCCTTATGTTTACACCATCCAGCCGGAGAAAGAATACCAGCCGCCGCAAGTCGGGCATTAGCCACGA
Organism: Planctomycetota bacterium; assembly: GCA_020057085.1. Lineage (GTDB taxonomy): Bacteria > Planctomycetota > Uabimicrobiia > Uabimicrobiales > JABWCH01 > JAGVGO01. The sequence goes on from JAGVGO010000270.1 coordinate 11,918, forward strand.
CGCTTGCGCCTTTGCGCTATAACTGCGCCAGGCAGTGAGGATGAGACATGCAGAAAAAATTGCCATTGCTAACGACCGCTTCGCCGGCAACGCCGTCTGAGCCGGACACCGGTGCAGAGCCGGTACGGCAGGTATTTGGCCGTTACCAGGTGCTACGCGAACTCGGACGCGGCGGCATGGGTGTCGTGTATCAGGCCGATGACCCGCAGCTCAAAAGGCATGTGGCGCTAAAAATTATTGGCCAGCTGCAGAATCAAGCGAAGGCACGCGAGCGATTTGACCGCGAAGCCAGTGTCATGGCGCGGCTCGATCATCCTAACATCGTAAAAATTTTCGACGTGGGTGAGCAAGATGGCTATAGTTTTTTTACCATGGAATTTATCGCAGGCCAGGGGCTCGACAAGTTGCTCACCCAGGGTCTACCACTCATGCAGCTCATTCGCCTGCTCACCCAGGTAGCAAACGCCGTGGAATATGCCCACAGCCACGGCGTCATCCACCGCGATCTCAAGCCTGCCAATATTCTGGTGACGCACGATCTACAGCCCAAAGTGATGGATTTTGGCCTGGCCAAAGACTTGGGTGAACGCGGTGGCCGGCTCTCGAAGAGCCAGGATATCGTCGGCACACCGGAATACATGTCGCCGGAACAGGTGTCCGGCAAAAGCCGCAAGCCGGATGCCAGAAGCGATGTCTACTCGCTCGGTATCATCTTGTATGAAATCTTGGCCGGCCGCACGCCGTTCAGCGGCAGTAATCCGATGGCCATGCTCTACCAGATCGGTTGCACCGAACCGCTGCCGCCGTCACATTTTGTGCCGCGCATTTCGCGTGAACTGGAGGCCATCTGCCTCAAGGCTATTGAAAAAAACAAAGACAAACGCTACCAGAACTCGCGCGAGCTGGCCGCAGACTTGGAACGCTACCAACGGCGCGAGCCGGTGCTGGCCAAACCAGCAACACCCGCAGTACGCGCCTGGAAATGGATCAACCGCCACCGTGTGGTGTGTAGCTTAGCCGCCTTGCTAGTGGTAACGGTGGTGGGGTTTGTAATATCTCTGATGTATCAGAGGAAGTTAGCCGAGCAAGCCACGAAACGGGAAGAAGAAGCTAAATTACAGGAGCAAAAGGGAAAACTGCGGGCACAAAAGGAAACACTGTGTGCACAAGAGGAAACACTGTGTGCGCAAGAGACCGCATTGCAAGCCATCCTAGATCTGGCTCAAGCCAAGTTAGTGCTGGCAAAGGCGGCGATAGACAAAAGGGTGTGGTTGGAGGCCGCAGAAAGAAGGCAAGAAGCTGCAACATTATTGCAGGGCAAAAACGTCGCCGAAACTTTGCAACGATTGGGCGAAAAATCGCGTCAGTATTACCGCGCCAATTTTCTGCGTCAGGCATGTAACGACATAGAAGACTACGTCATCTCTCACTATCCACACAGCATGGAGAAGGTTTCCTGTAACGACCTGGCGGTACCATCGCAACCGTCCTGGAAATTCAATGTGAGGCGCAAAGATGATGAGCCGATACTGATTTACGATATGAGTACAGGTAAAAACATGCCATTGCTAGAAAATTTCAAGCCTATGGATTATGCTATTGCCTTCAGCGAGGGCAACCAGTGGGTAGCATTGGGCAACGAGAATGGCGATGTTGTATTGTGGAAAATTGGCGACAGCCAATTGACGCCGTTAGGCAATATCCTGCAAAAGCTCGATCAGCCTGCTAAAGATAAGTTACATGCCAAAATTCGGCGCTTGCGCTTTAGTCCCGATAGCAAATGGTTATGCGCTGCCAGCGAACGATATTATGGCATATGGCAGCTAGCGAACCAACAATGCGTTCTTCAGCACATTTATGCCAGCGGTAGCCCATGTATTGCTTTTAGTCGCGACAGTAAGCGGGTGGCTGTAGGCAATTTCCCGACAGTGGATTTATTTGTCCTGGATGCGCTTGGAACGGGCAAGCTGCCGTCAGCCAAAATCAAGGCTATGCCGGTAGCACTGGCATTTGGCGTGCAGGGCAAGACGTTGATCGTCGGCCAACAAAATGACATTCTCATTATACGCCTGCCTGGCAAAGACAGTAGCGAATTGAAGGACTCCGATGTCACGATATTGGATGCGCATACCGGGAGAATTGACGATCTGGCGTTGAGTCACGACGAAACATGTTTTGCCTCGGCCGGTGAGGATAAACGTGTGGTAGTATGGAGTGCCTATTTCTATCGTAAACTGTGGGAGAGCAAACTAGTTGAAAGCACAGGCCATATTTTTCTTGCCTTCCACGAAGCAAGTGGCTGTCTCGGTGTATGGAAAAAACCTTGCATTGAGAGTTATGCTCTACAAACCAAATGGCAACACTGCCTGGAGTTGTCGAAACGGCCCGAGATGCAAATCTTGCGCACACTGAAAGGGCTGCAAACTCATGCTCTTGCCAGAACCCGCGGCCAAGAAGAAGTGGAAATCAGCTTCACGCCTGATGGGAAATATCTGGCTTTTGCGCTGGTAGGCAGGGTGTATCTGTGGAATTTATTACAAGATACGATTAGCGAACTCTACAATTCCCTGCTACAAGCAAAAGCCTTGGTTTTCCACAACAACAGCCAGCTTTTTGCCAGTGTTCGCCCTCAGAAGCAGCGCCAGCAGCCGTTGTATGGCTGGAATCTTGTCAGTCAAGAACGCAATACTGTCTCGCCTCACATCAACAACGTATGTTTTCATCCCACACTGCCGCTCGTGGCCAGCGACGAGGATGGTCGGATAAGAATATGGAAGCTGGAGAATTTAGCCCTGGTGTTGCAACAAGAATGGACATGGCAGAACAAAGTGATCAGCAAAACGTTCGATGCCAAGGGGCAGTTGCTTGCCCTGACTACCCATAACAAAGCCGAAGTGTGGCGTTTGGCTGGCGATACATCACAACATCTGGCCACCGTTACGATAGGGGGCTGGGCAGACGGCTGTGTAACGCTGACCGATGAGGGCGAACTGGTGATGGGCAGCGAGAACGGCGACGTATGGATTACCGATTGGCAAAGTTGGCCTCAACAGGAGAAACCAGGCCAGCAGCCACTTGTGCCCGTGTTGCGCCTTAGCGAAGCCGTCAAAAAAATCTGGTATGACACGCACCGCCACCTCTACTGGATCTACACACAAAACGGGCTTTGCATCTATCCGGAGCTTACGGCCGAGGCAAAAGCAGCCGACGCATCTTTGCGCCAATCTGTGGACGAAATTTATCCGCTGCCGTGGCATCCCGGCTATCCCATCCTGGCTGCCGAGATCAGTGCCGATTTCACTAACATAGCCGTGATGCTGCAATCGGGCGAAATTGGCGTGATGTCGTTGGGTGCGGCTCATCGCTAATAGTTTTCTATAGGAACAATTAGTTTGGCACTGCCAGCATACGGTTCCCTATCCCCAGTCCCTTTAGCGGCGTCTTGTGCGAAAAATTTTCATTCGTCGTTGCTGTTACATAAGGGCGTATCCAATAATTAGGGGGCATAGTAACTTTTTTGAAATAAGTACAAGAGTACAAGCCTATCACCTCTCCCGCCAGGGGCTGTTTTGTACCCACATCTTTGACTCACAGTTTTCATGCGATAACATATTATTAAAATTAGAGATAAGAATTGGCTACAA
>JAGVGO010000040.1 GCA_020057085.1 Planctomycetota bacterium
AATCGGTTAATAAAAAAACATCCCCTTGCCAGCCCGCCAGGGGAGAGGTTATACTCTACCCATAATTTTTTTATCCCCCCGAAGTGTTAGATACGCCCTATCACAGCGGTCTGTCTTCGCGGGTGGACGCCATCAGTTGCACAAAATCTACGTTTTCGTCAAAAAATCAGGACGACATGGCGCAACAGCCAAACCCTAAACTGCAGCTTTTGCCAAGCCCGATGAGATCAGGCAGCACGAAATTGGTCTGAAAATTGCCGGTAAACCCGATCAGCGTCTCGCCTTTCACAGTCACCTGCTGCGCCTGGCACGCCGACAGTTTCATCGTGATCTTGTCTGGCACCGTGTAATCCAGATATTTCGACGCGCTCATCATGTTGCCGATCAGACACCTTGACAGCAAATCTTCCCGTTCTTCGTCCGTAGCCGCCGCCTGGTAGCGCGCGGAATTCTCCTGGTTGAGCGCCAGCCACGGAGTGAGCCAGTGGTAATCATACTTTTGCTCGGCCAAACCGAATCTTTCCCCGATGATGTCGAGGCAACGCCGGGACAGCCGTATTACTTTGCCTTGCATTCTCAACTCTCGCACACTGCGGGATATTTCGTGCAAAGCGTCCACCGCATCTTCGCCAATGCCCAGTACCAGACCATTACCATGGATCACTTTGTACTGTATGAGAGGATAACGAGCCTGGCTCTTGCCGGTTTCCGTTTCCTGATTGTGAAGTAACTCCTCCCCGTGAAACAGCGAGGTAATATAGCTGCGTAGTAACGGCGCCTCGCTGTAATCCAGTTTTTGTTGAGGTTCTGGTTCAAAGAACAGTCTGCCTAGCAAAAGCGTTTTCATGTGTGTCCTTCCTGGTGAAATATTTTGTCTTGGCTGGCGACGGCCTTTTCTCTTTGCGCAATCACCTCCTTGGCCGTAGCGATTACTTGGACGATCTCTGCCTCAGCAGGAATGCTTTTGGCATATTTGACCACGTCACTCTTTTGTAAAAAATCGCGCAGGCTTGCCACCATCGCCAGTGAAAAATTCTCATACTGGCAAATGTTATGCAAAAATTCCTCGGTCGTCTGGCGCGGGGCGCGGATGTAGTAGGCATTTTCCAGATATTCCCGCACGATGCCGGTGAGGGTGAAATAGAACGGCTTGTAGTTGTGTTCCTGCAGGAAAGGCGCAGCCAGCAGCTTTGCCAAACTTTCGCGTGCGATCTCTTCCGGCGTCGGCGTTCGCTCTTCTGCCAGCGCCAGCTTACGCCGGTGATAACGCCAGTATACAGCCAGCGCGATAGCGAACAGTACCGGCAATGCAGCCAATAGCCATATTGGCTGGCGTTCCGGCAGTGCCACCACGTCGCGGATGTCTGTCAGTTCCTGCTTGCTTGTTGCCGTACCGGGCTGCACTTCGAAAACGACTGCCTCTGTACGCAAGGGTTTTCCCTTGCTGGTGCTATCCTTCCCTGCTTCGCTATAGCCGAATTCCATCGCTGGAATGATGTTTTTTCCCGCTTGCAGAGCCTCCAGACGGAACTCCTGTGTGTACACATACACCTCACCATCGCCGCGCACGACTTCTGGATCGCTGCGCGCGGCCACATAAAGTTCACCCAATGGCTGCTCTATCTTGGGAAACTGTGGGCGGTAGTTTTTGGGCAGCGCGACCTGCAAAGTCATATGTATTGCTTGCTGCCACAAGGGGGACGCCGGTGTGAGCGTGAGTGTAATCTCCGCCGGCTCGATATGCCATGCACGCACCAGCGGATCCATCGTGGCCGGAGGCGGCAACTTATCTTCACGGCAACCGGGCAGGCATGACAACATAAGGATACAAACGACAATGGACGAGATTTCAGATATCATGAAATCGGCCTTTCTAAATGTAATGTAGTCAAATGATTCTACACTTAGATGGCGTATTTGTCCAGAAATTTTCGGCGTAAGGTGTCACGAGAAATTTCGCCAGCCAGATTTCTGAATGGAAATTTTCTTGCCAAATTGTCTCTCATATGCTATCGTTGCAGAAAAGAAAATTTTGCCAAATACTACACACCGTTATGCGTGGAGGAACTGTGATGAAAGAAATGGAACCAAGAATTCGTGAATTTTTGAATACGTTGGGGTTTGCCAGCTCCCTGATGGCAGGTTTTGCCTTCACTGCTGTCATCGAAATTCAACCCTGGACACCTCAGTTTGCCAACATGCCATTCATTTCTGCGGAAGAGGGAAACCTGATCAAAGAAAGCGTCAATTTTCTGCTCGTGGTAGCCTTTGCCAATTTTATGATGCCACTACTACTCAATATCTTTTTCTTGAACGTGGAAGTTGACAGTGAGCTCAAAGTAAAAAAGCTGCGGCAGGTACAAGTCCTTTATACCTTGTTTATCGGCCTGGGTATAGGGTCTCTCGAAGGTGCTCTGTGCCTGTTCGTTTTAGGTACGTGCGAACCCTATGATGCTGTCATACTGGTAGTGGGGATAGTGACATCCCTTATCATTGCTTTAGCTATCATCCGCTGGTTCAAGCGGGGGCTGGATAAACCTGCTGCGGTGTCTAGTTCGGCGAATGCTCCCGCAACTTCAGATAACAAGCCTGATGTGGCGAAATAAGATGCCGGAACTATGGCTGCAAATGCGTAAAGGCGTTCTCTTTTCTTCCAGGCAATCGTTAGCTATTGGCTGCTCTATCTTCACCGTAGCTCTGGCGGCGATTGCGCTCGTTGGCTGGATCACAGGGTACCTCGTGTTTGCCAGGCTAAAACATGATCACATTGTGGTGGAGCCGCTCACCCCGCTCGTACTCCAATTGCTCACGTTCTACCGAATTTTGTGGTAGCCTCCTGCAGTAAGTATTAAGAGGGAGACAAGCCAATCTGTGTGAGGCAATTTTGCACCTTCGACCTGTGCC
>JAGVGO010000058.1 GCA_020057085.1 Planctomycetota bacterium
CAGTTACAGAGCTACGGCTATGCGCCTTCGGTCGCTTCTAGCCCTTGGCCAAAATCTCGGCGCAACTTGTAAAGGTTATTTATTTACAGCTCCTTATTTCCAATAATGTCTAATATCTTTCCCAGATCGGCGTCGTCTGTTCGGGTGATTTGGCGGCAGGGACGCTATCGGGAGTCACGCTGATCTGGCCTTGTGGATAAATCTGCAGCGCATTTAACGTGAATTTGGCTTGCACCGTACCATCTGTGACGCCTGGCGTCGTTTCGAGCACAAGTTGGTTCAATTGCAAAAATAGACCGGCGCCCTCTTCCCCGTTTTTTTTCACACGTGGCTGTGACACTTTCGCCACGACCTTCATGATAACCGCGAGCTTGGCCTGTATGGTAAATTCGAGCGGTGTTTCCCGGACAAAGGCGGCAGAAGAGTTTTTGCCAAGGGAAGGGTGGCCGATTTTACTGATTTCCTGGATGGTTCGCTCTTCACCGCTCAGTTCCAGAAGCAGGGACACTACCTGCGACACCAGTTCCAGCGACAGCCAGTAACCTTCGTAAAAATTGTTGGCGGCAATGGTAGCCGGGAAGCCCAGACTCTCATCCAGTGCAATGCCTAGCCTGTTGGCCTTGTTGCGCAGATCTAGCACCTTTTGGTTGAGGTGGCTGCGGAAATAGGTGAGACTGCTGTTTTTGGGTGGTTCTATATTGTAATGTACCTGCGGCATCAGTTCTGCCAGTTTCAGGGCGGACTGTTTGTGTTGCAGTTCCATCTCCGCAATGCTTTCTTCCGCCAGCGAGGTATTGGCAGATGAAAGAACGGCTATCTCCTGGGTCAAGTGGTTGGTTTTCTTGCGCGCCACCGAGATTCCCGTAATGTTGGGTAGCCACACCAGAAAATAGCACAAACACCACAATATAACAATGACAACAACTATGACAAAAAATCTTTTGTTATCCTGCCGCATTTCTATACTCCTGCGTTTTTTTTCACAATACCATAAGATGGTTCCGTTTGCAAGGTTTTTACAAGAGATTTCGAGAAAGGACAGCCATGATGCAATCTGGCGGCCCGTTGCTCGTGTGTGCAGTCATCGCTGACCCGGTAGCCCAATCACTGTCACCGGCCATGCACAATGCTGCCTTTCGCCATTGCCGGCTCCCTTTTGTCTACGTGGCATGGCGGGTGGTGAGCGAAAAACTTGCGGCGGCGGTCGCTGGTATCGCCGCGTTGGGAGTGCGTGGCGTAAACGTCACCCTGCCGCACAAGGAGGCAGTAGTACCTCTTCTGCATCTCGTTGATGAACGGGCGCGCGTGATTGGTGCGGTAAATACCATCGTCAACGACAACGGTGTACTGCGTGGCTACAACACCGATCCGGATGGTTTTGTGGCCGGCCTCTTAGAGCATGGCATTGAGGTACGCGACCAACGTGTGCTGCTGCTTGGCGCCGGCGGAGCGGCGAAAGCTGCCGCCTATGCCCTGGCAAATCTGGGGGCAAGACTTACCATTCTCAATCGCACGCCATCTCATGCCTACGCATTGGCCGAACGCACACGCAGGTTGTGTACTCACAGCATCGAAACACAGAAGCTCACTAACGAACATCTGGCCAGTTTTTTGCCACACTGCGATATTGTGGTAAACGCTACCAGCATCGGTATGTGGCCGAAGACAGACATATCCCCCGTGCCCTGCCATTTGCTACGCAGGAATCTCGTCGTCTATGATCTTGTCTACCGCCCACGTGCCACTCGCCTGTTGACTGAAGCGCAGGCAGTGGGTGCCGACGTGATCGCCGGGGTGACGATGCTGGTTGAACAAGGTACTCTTGCCTTTACCATGTGGACTGGGGCAGAAGCTCCGCGTGCGGTGATGCGCGCTGCAGTCGAACAACAGTTGGTAGTTGCACATGAAGAGTAACATTGCACTGATCGGGTTTATGGGCGCAGGCAAGACGAGCATAGCCAGAGAGCTGGCACGACGGCTTGGCAGAACACTGGTACACCTGGACAGGCTTGTCGAAGAGCGAGCGGAGAAAACGATTGCGCAGATTTTTGCCGAGGATGGAGAGATTCTCTTTCGTGAACTGGAAATCGAAGTGGTCGCGGTCGTGGCCAGGCTGAAGAACCAGGTGATTGACTGCGGCGGCGGCATAGTTCTCAACCAGATCAACATCGCACGCTTGCACCAGGATGCAGTTATAGTTTACCTCACCGCCTCACCAGGCGTGCTACACAAGAGAATCGGTGAGCAGATCGGTACGCGCCCACTCATCGGCACAGAGCGACTCAGCGAGCGGATTGCCAAGCTCTTGCAGTTTCGGCGGCCGCTCTACGAAGCCGCCGCCGACATCACCATCGGCACAGAGCGACTGCCTATTTGCACGGTAGTTGACGAAATCATCGCTCATCCCGCGGTGAACGGCAAAAATACCGGCTGGAATTTTTGAGAGCATCGGCAAAAAATTTGGAAGCATAAGCTGGCCAAAGCGGCCAACTTATGGGTTAAATTACAGTTTTGCAAAAAGGCTTACAAAAATGCGCCGCTTATTGGGACATTTTTTTGCCAATACTCCAACAATTGCCGATAGCAGAGCCTAAAGCCAAATATTTTCTGCTGCTCATATCGAAGAGCAAAGGTTTGACCTTGCTTAGATCAACCTTGCCGTCGGTGAGTACGACATCATCAGCATAGGTAGCGACTATTTCGCCGATAAAAATGTCATGGCTCTTGGCGTCATAAGTGTCATACAGCCTGCACTCCATAGATAACGGGCAATTTTTGATGATCGGCGCGGTTTTCAGCTCGCCGAAGAAGGTTTCAAAGACGCTGGATTTATCAACCTTGTTGCCGCTCACCATACCCACATAGTCTGCTTCGACAATTTTATCCTGGGACAGGATATTGACGCTAAACGTCTTGGTTTCTTCACGTTCTACCGAATTTTGTGGTAGCCTCCTGCAGTAAGTATTAAGAGGGAGACAAGCCAATCTGTGTGAGGCAATTTTGCACCTTCGACCTGTGCC
>JAGVGO010000131.1 GCA_020057085.1 Planctomycetota bacterium
CAACACAATATTCTCTCGTTTTTGCTATCTTTTTCTTCGGCCTATTTTCCTTTATTCCAACGGGGCTACCCTCTGTCTCTTCCTAAAATTAGAGCTTCTTATGCCTGGGACAATTATTTTTTTCCAAAAGCCTAAAGTGTTTCTTGCTATGCTATCGTCATAGAAAATCCTAGAAATCGGTGGCGAATATCACATTCACGCCAAAACCGGCACGCTCGAATACGTCCACCTCGTTGCTGCCGGAGCGGATTGTCACCTTCTTGAACCACGACACCTGGCCGCCGGCGTCTATGGCAAATTTCCAGAACTTGACGCCGAGACCGGTGGTGATGATGGCGTCCTGGTTTTCGTCGGCGACGTTCTTGAAAGCGCCGGCGCGCAGCAAGAGTTCCACGACCGATGGCTTGGGTAGCACGGCAAATTCGACTCCACCAGCGATGGTCTGCGCCTTGTATTTGATGGTGTCGTAGTGGATCGGGTTGAGGTCGGCGTCAAAGGCCACAGAGAGAATGTCGGATATCTGCCAGGAAACACCGGCGCGGTATTGGGTGGCGATGTCAATGGAGCCGCCGCTTGGATATTTGAGCGAGTAGGGAATGAGGTTTTTTGCCAAAAAGCTCACCGACAGGCCAAGTCCCGGCGGACGCACGGTAAAGCCTAGGTCCAAGTCGAAGCGCTCATAGGTGCGCACTTTCTTGTCGAAGTATGTGCCGTCGAGCAGGTCTTTGTACAGATCTTCCACTTTGCTGATGTTGCGCAACACGATTTGTTCGTCGTAGAGACGCGCCTGCAACACCTTGAGATTGATGCCGAAGCTGACGATGTCGAACAGCGACTGGCCGTAGGACAGATTGAATTCGCCCATGACGAGGCCGAGTACGCGCACGCCGGAATCGTTGTTGTTGATTGTGCTACCGTCGAGGCTGGTAGAACGGATGGCATTACGGAAAAATTCCTGGAACAAAGGGTCGTCGGTGTTGATGCCGGCCGCCGCTGCCTGACGCACCATCTCTTGCGCCTGGAGCAGATTTAGCGATGAGTTTTCGTTGTCAATGGTCTGTGCCAATGACTGCTGGCTGGGGCTGAGTGGATCGCCGGTAAAGCCCTGTCCCCATATGGCGGTGGGGTTGCCAGCCATTTGCAGCGCCGTACTCAGGGCAAAATTGTTGGTATCCACGCGCGGCTGGATGCCGGCATGGCCCCAGACGTCGAAGTATAAACCGAGGTTCTGGAAAAAAATGTCGAGATGGGTGTTGGCGTCCATGAAAGCACCGGCGTTCTTGTCTTTGTCCAGTTGCGCCAGGGCATTGACGAGGCGAAATCCATCGCGGATCTGCTCGCGCGTAGGCGTGCCGCTGAACGTACTTTGGAACTGGTCAATGCCGCCGTTTCTTTGTACGATGTCGTTCACGTCGTCCGCTAATTTGAGCAGGCTGCCGCTCACCACATATTCGCCGCCGGCATAGAGGTTCATCATGAAGGTCGGCGCTCCGTTACGGTCGGTAGCGCCTTCTTTGTCCTTACTACTACCAAAAAAAAGATCGCCACGGAAGCCCAGGTTGGCCGGATTGAGCGGCGAATCGGCGACATAGGCGCTACCCATGCCCATGGCCCGGCTGTCGAGCGTGTGGGTGTTGGACTGGGAGAACAGCGCAACGGGCAAGCAAAACAAACACAAACAAACCAGGGGTAGGCGTTGGATCATCGGTGTCTCCTTAATTGGGTGTAATAAAAGGAATGTCACTGAATTAACGCTAACATAATGGCTAAAGACAAGATAAGCCACCTCTCCCCTGGCGGGAGAGGTCGTCAGCAGCGGAACGCTGCTGGCGGGTGAGGGGGACAAGAAGCAACGCCAGAACCAAGAACTGCCAAGCCTTTATAACCCCCTCACCCTAACCCTCTCCCGCCAGGGGAGAGGGAACCGTAAGCTCGCAATGCCAAGCTAATTGTTCCTACGATTAGGCTTGCGCTTAATTCAGTGACATTCGTGTAATAAAAGAGGTTTCTATGAAACATGAATTTTACAGAACCCGTAGCCGCAGGTTGCAGGTGCTTTAGCGCCAAACACCTGCGCCGATGGTAACGGCGCCCCACAATATCAAATTATGCTCTTGGTACCACTTTGAGATATTTATGTTCGCGGATGAGCGGCCAGATAAAACTGTTTTGCCAGATGCGGATGGTGCCCTGGCTGCCGGCCGCAAGAGCGAAATTGCCTTGCAGCGTAGCGGCCAGATCGCACACTTTCTCGCCACGGATCTCCAGCGTGGCGATTTTGCGTTTTTGCCACTTCAGATCCCACACATGTATCTCGTTGTTGTCGGCAGCCACCAATATCCAGTAAGCATTGGCGGCGATGGCCAGACTGCGCATGCCTTGCTTGGCACACGGGAAAGAAATGAGTTTTTCGTGTTTGGCCAGATCCCACAGAAACACATTGTGTTTGGCCGAATCGCTCACTGAAACAGCCCATTTACCGTCGGCGGAGACGGCGACGCGAGTGACGGGTCCTTCGTGTCCGACAAAAGAGACGGCTACAGGTTTCGTCTGCTCCATGTCCCACAACTGGACACTGCCGTCGGCGCAGCCGGCGAGCAAACATTTGCCCTCGTTTCCTACGGCCACACTGTGTACGGCACCATGGAGCGAAGGAAAAGCGCGCAGTTCCCTGCGTTGCAGGAAGTACCAGATACTTTTGCCCTGCCACAAAGAGGTCAGGTTCCACAGCCGCAACATGCCGTCAATGCCGGCGGAAACGGCCCAACCTTTGTCAGGGTTCAAAGCCACCGCCGTTACCGGAGCCCGATGTTGGAACATGAACAACATGTGTTGCGCTTCAAGATCCCAGATGCGCAGCGTGCCGTCTGCACTACCGGAAGCGCCGTATTTGCCTTGCGCTTCAATGGCTACACAGTTTATCGGCGCGGTGTGTTCCTGAAAAAAACACAATTGTTTCTGCTGCGCCACATCCCACAGCCGCACAGTGTGGTCTGCGCCGCCGGAGAGAGCCGCTTTCGCATCGGGTGTCACGGCAATACTGGTGACGGCACCTTCATGGCCAGTCAAGATCGCATGCTCATGCCAGAACGGTGACATCGGCATGACGGCACCGATCGCTACATCTTTGCCACGCTCCAACCACGAGCCTGGTCCGCATTTTTCTTCGCCGTCGCGCAGAATATACCAGATTTTCTGTTTGCTGAGGCTCTCCAGTTCCACCGAAAAACGTCCTTTGTGGAAACACAGACGAGCCTTCTGTCGCTGCAGATCGGCGAGTAAATAGGCGCCGGCATGATGGTAGAAATCTTCGTTCTGGCGAAATTCTCCCACACTCAGGTTTTCCCACAGTGGGATACTCTCGATGTAGTGACCTGCCAGGTACATCCATTTGGCTTTGAGGCGGAGCAGCTCGGGGCTGTCTTCTATCTTGCCGAGATCGGCAAGCAAGCGCATGCTTTCCTGGTAATAACTGCCCCTTTCCAGCGCACCGGCACTGAGTACAGCGGCCACTTTACGGTTTTCTGCCGTATCGCTGGTCAATAGCTTGCAGCCCTCATTCCAGAAATCGTTGAGAGTATACAGGTTGTTCTTGAGCTGGAACAACAAGCGATTGAGCTGCGCCTCCAGACAGTCGGGTGCCGAGGCGCACAATTCATCCAGCTTCTGGCGTCCCTGTTCGACATAATCGGGACCCATTTCCAGGAGCGAGACTGCCTGGTTGTTGATTTCCTCCTCTGACAGGTCGGTATCGGAGAGCATCTGGCCGCGGCTATATTCTTTGCCGGAGATCTGGCTGTAGATGGCTTTGAGCTTGTCTTCAATCTCGCAAAACGAAGACGGCCTTTCGTAAGCGTTTTTCGACAGGCACTGCATTACCAGGTCGTAAAGTTGCGCACGACTCTTGCGGCGAAACAGGGAAAATTTCGACGAAATCTGTGTTTTGACGTGCTTGGGCGCGGAATAGGTGTGGGCATAAAACCAGCCCTGCGAATTATCGGCTTCGAACGGTTTTTTCCCCTGTGTCAGCATTTCATAAAGGATGAGGCCAAAAGCATAGATGTCGGTGTCTTCCGCCACCCGTTTGCTCGAAGTATACTGCTGCGGCGACATGTATTGCGGTGTGCCCAGCATTTCGTTGGTTCTGGTAAGATCGGCCGGGGCCACATCGTAAATTTTTTCCATGCGATGGCTGAGTTTTTTGCTTCCGTCCTTGTCTGGCGGCGGATCACTGATACCTTTGATCTTGGATATGCCCATGTCGGTTATTTTAATGTGTCCGGGGCCGTTCACTTCGTTGGCAATCATGATATTACTCGGTTTGAGGTCGCGGTGAATGACACCGTTCTTGTGCAGATGCTCCATACCTCGGCATATCTGGATGGCATAATCGAGTACTTTGTCGAACGGGATATCCTCTTTTTTTTGCGCACTCTCTTCGATTACGCTTTTGAGGTTGCCCCCTTCAACATATTCGATAAACAATGTCGGCACGTCATCCACTCGGTCAAAATAAAGAGCTGCCACCAGATTGGGGTGTTTGCCGATCTTGATCCATGATAAAACCTCATGCTCAAAGCGCTTGGCATATGTTTCATCGAAGCAACATTTGATGGCCATTTTCTGGCTTGTGGCAATGTCTGCAACGAGATGCACCTCACCCATGCCGCCTGTCCCCAATACTCTGAGGTATCGGTATTTGCCGGCGATGATCTTACCCTCGTGGTGGCTTTTGTTCTTGGCCAAAAACGATTTCGATCTGTGTGAGGCATCCATGTCTGATTGAATTTCCTTGCAAATTTTTTACGCATTTGGCATACTACACATATCCATTATAACGTTAAGGTAAATGCAAAGCAACAGTCTAATTTTCTAGGATGGCAAAATGAAGTTTTTGCGTTGTCTGGCTACAGCCTTGGCTGTATGGACTATTTTGTGCACAATAGTTTATACCGAAGAAACACCGGCAACTACAGATACCCTGGTGCAAAAAAACGGTGACCGCATCACCGGCAGTATCGAAAAATTTGACGAAGGCATGGTGTTCATCAAAAACACCAACTTGGGCGAAGTGAAAATCCCGTGGGCCAGCGTGCAGTTTGTGCAAAGCAGCCGTATGCTCTATTTCCGCATGGAAAACGGTAACATCCTCGCCGCCCAGCCGCAGGGCATGGAGGATAACAAGCAGGTCTTGCTGTCGCCCATCACCGGCAAAGTACTCGTGCCACGCGAAACGATTCTAATGGTAGGCACCAGCGAAGAGGGAATCAACCCCGAATATCTGCGCACCAAGAAAGAGTTAACGGATACCAAAGAGGCTCTGCGCAAGGCAACGACGGTGAGCGAACTGTGGTCCGGTTTCATAGATGTGAGCTTCAGCGGCAACGAAGGCAACAAGAACGACCGCACATTCATTGCTACCGGCCATGTCGAAAGAAAAAGCGATGCCGATCTCTTTACCGCCCACATTGACATCCAGTATGCGTCGGCGCGCCGTGAGCGCACCAAAAACCAGGCTGACGGCTATCTCAAAGAGGCGCTCGACATCACCAGTCTTTTTTATGTGTTCGGTCAGTTGAGCGGCACCTGGGATGAAATCAACGACATCGTGCTGCGCTTCCGCGCAGAAATCGGCTTAGGCTTACATCTGCTGAAAGAGAAAGAGTTCCAGATGTTCGAAGGCGACAAGATCACGCTCGATTGGGAAGTGGGTGGGCACTTCACCAACACCGATTACCGTGATCAGGAAGATGCTCATTCGGGCGGCGTCGTGACCCGTGTCCTCTATCGCCAGATTTTCCCGAACGAGTGGAAGCTCGAAATTACCGGCGAATACTATCAGTCATTCCAGAAACCACCGAACAGCGGCAACAACATGGCCAACTACACCCTCAAAGGCAAAATCAGCCTCATCATCCCTATCAGCGAAGTACTCTCTTTCAGCGGCAACATCTGGGATGAATACAACAACTACACCTCGCCTGGCGTCAAACGCAACGATTTCTATTGGACCTTTGGTTTAAGAGTGACCTTGTAGGTAGCTTTACGCGGACGTAAGGCGGCGTTGGTAGATACAGAAAGCAAATAGCAGATGGCTGTCTGGTTGGCCAGTTTCCTGGTGTTGTTGCTGGCAGGAAGTATCGCCCGCTGTGGCGGACGG
>JAGVGO010000276.1 GCA_020057085.1 Planctomycetota bacterium
CGGTTAATAAAAAAACATCCCCTTGCCAGCCCGCCAGGGGAGAGGTTTTATACTCTACCCATAGTTTTTCTATCCCCCCGAAGTGTTAGATACGCCCGTCTTGATGTGGAGAGCGAGCGTTTTACCGCGCCTCTGACTGTTAGCGGCTTTGGGACCCGATCAACTGCGGCGACACTTTTTCCAGCACCGCGATGTGATTCTCGCCGGCTCCGGAAGAGGCGAGCATCGCCCGGTTCCCTGCCTTGAGCAAACCCTTTTCCAATGCTTCACAGAAATTGGTAGCCGCGGCGCAACAGGCGATATTGCCGTACTGTTCGAACGTCTCGTAAAATTTACCGGGCGGCACACCAATGGCCTCGCGCCAGGCATTGGCTGCCCATGCCACCGGTTGATGAGTAACGAGAAAATCTAAATCGCTCACCGTCATCTTGGCTTTTTTCAGAGCGAGATCGGCTACTTCCACCATATCTTTTTGCATGTTGGTGGCGATCTCTTTGCACAGTTCCGGGTCGGCGAACGTTGTAAAATCTTGTTCATAGCTGGGAGTGTAGGCTGTGCGGACAAGCAATTTCGGCGATCTTTTCTCAAAGATAATCGCCGGGTGACGGTTGCCATGGCTGGTCGAGTGCGAAGCGAGATACCCGAAGCCCGGTTCGACTTGCGTGACAATGCCCGCCACCGCGCCATCGCCGGTATCTACACTGAAATACTCGGATTTATCCGTACAATGCGAGTCAATGTAGCTGGCGATGACCAGCACGCCTCGCTTGATCCCTGCCATCACCAGACCTTCGGCGATCTCCAGGGCGGTCACGAAGGAAGAACAGCAGGTATCCACGCTATAAGCTCCTGGATGCGGGAGTTTGAGCTTATCTTGCACCAGGCAGGCATTGAGAGGAAGTGGGTGGTCGGGGACCTGAGAGGCAACCACTACGAGATCAATCTTGCTTTTCTCAATGCCACAATTGCACATGGCCAAAGAGCCTGCTATCGTTTCCGCGTCGGATGGCAGCATAGGATGCGGCACAACAGATTTTCGCATCGAGACGGGATCGAGCGGCACACGCCGCCTCTCTTTGGCGCCCTGAAACGGGTTGCTGCGTTTTTTGGGCGAAAGCTGCTCCAGCCATGCCTGGAACCAGGGCTGCCTTTCCCAGCCATCGTAGTTGGTTTCGATCTTGCCGGGCAAATGGCCTTTTTGCTCGATTTCATCAATATATTCAGGGTAGAGGCGTGTTTCTTGCCGCAAAAATTCTACCAATGTTTTACGCTTATTTTCCGCTACTTCCTTCGCAGGAAGGTACGCGCCCATACTGATCAGTCCTGCCGAAATCATGTTTGCTGCCTTTTACAAAAGATTCGTACCAATGGAACATTGGCTAAGTAATCTAGTCGGACGCCATAATTTAACAAAATCATGGCTGTTGTGCAAGAAAAATTTGGGGAAAAATAAAATAAATTAGTAATTATATTTTTTTAAAAAATATAAAAAATATAATTTATATATATATTAGCGAAAAATTTTTGAATTGCCTTCTCAGGTAATTTCAGAAAATTTCCTTTGCGCTTTTTTTTCCCCGTTGCTACAATCGAATCAATGGAAAAATTACATTTGGCCCTAGTCAGGGCCCACTTCTGAGAGGAAATCTATGCCACAACAATTTGTGCACCTGCATACCCACAGCCATTACAGCCTGCTCGACGGTGCTGCCAAAGTACCGGAACTGGTGAAGACGGCGGCCGCCTACGGTATGCCGGCACTGGCCATCACCGACCATGGCAACATGTTCGGCGCCATGGAATTTTACCAGGAAGCGAAGAAGGCCGGCATCAAACCGATCATCGGCTACGAGGCTTACATCACATCGGGTAACCGCCTGGAGCGCAACAAAGAAGCCAAGACCTACCACATCACGCTGCTCGCCAAAAGTTTCAATGGCTACCGCAGCCTCATCAAACTGGCCTCGGAAGCGTACCTGAACGGTTTCTACTACAAACCGCGCATTGACCGCGAATATTTGATTCAGCACCACGAAGGTTTGATAGCTCTGTCCGGCTGCCTGTCGTCGGAGACATGCAGTAACCTGGTTGACGACAACTACAAAGAGGCGCAGGCGACCATCGCTTTCTACCGCGACTTGTTCGGCGAAAATTTTTTCATCGAAGTGCAGAAAAACAAGATCGCCGAGCAAGAGAAGGCCAACGATGGCCTTCTCAAACTGGCCGCCGAATTCAAGCTGCCGCTCGTACTGACCAACGACATCCACTACCTTAGGGCGGAAGATGCCAAGCCGCACGACGTTCTCCTGTGCATCCAGACCGCCACCACGGTCAACGACCCCAAACGCTGGCGTTTCGGTTCGCAGGAATTTTATCTGAAAAAACCGGAAGAAATGATAGAGGACGGCAAAGGATTTCCGGGCGAAGCGATAGACAATACGCTCAGGATCGCCGACATGGTTGACATCCAGATTCCCACCGGGCAAAACCATCTGCCGCCGTTCACGCCGCCCGACGGCAAGACGAACGAGCAGTATCTGCACGAGCTGTGCGAAAAGGGACTCGAGAAACGTTACGGCACCATCCGCGACGAGATCCGCGCCCGCTTCGAGTACGAGTTCAAGGTGATAGGCCAGATGGGGTTCCCCACCTACTTTCTCATTGTCTGGGATTTCATCAACTACGCCCGCAGCCAGGGCATACCGGTCGGACCCGGCCGTGGTTCGGCGGCCGGCAGCATCGTCGCCTATGCGCTCGGTATTACCGACCTCGACCCCTTGCGCTACAATCTGCTGTTCGAGCGATTCCTCAACGAGGGACGCAAAGAGATGCCCGATATTGACGTTGACTTCGAGACCGAACGGCGTAGCGAGGTGATCGCCTACGTCACCAAAAAATACGGGCAAAGCCGCGTCTGCCAGATCATCACCTTCGGCACCATGGCGGCGCGTGCCGCTATCAGAGATGTCGGACGTGCCATGAATATGCCTCTAGCCGACGTAGACAAGGTCGCAAAAAAAATGCCGACCGGCCTCAAGATGACGCTGGAAAAAGGGCTCGAAGATGCCGAATTCCGGCAGATCTACGAGTCGGAGCCACGTTTCAAGGAACTCATCGACGTGGCCAAGCGGCTTGAGGGTCTAAACCGCCAGCCTGGCATCCACGCCGCCGGCGTCATCATCGCCGACCAGGACTTGACCGAGTGCTGCCCGATGTACAAGAACGTTGACGGCGCCATCACCACCCAATACTCGATGGAGCACATCGGCACCTTGGGCCTTCTCAAGATGGACTTCCTGGGTCTCAGCACGCTCACGCTCATCCAAAAGGTAGTACAGATCGTCAAAAAATCGCAAGGTGTTGACATTGACATGGAGAAACTGCCGCTCGACGACGCGCCCACCTACGAGATGTTGAGTCGCGGCGAAACGAATGGCGTCTTCCAGCTCGAATCCGAAGGCATGCGCGAACTCATCAAGAAACTCAGGCCCGACCACTTCGAAGACATCATCGCCCTGGTCGCCCTCTACCGTCCGGGTCCGCTCGGCAGTGGCATGGTTGACACCTTCTGTCGTTGCAAGCACGGTGAGGAAAAGCCGGCGTACAAGCACCCGGTGCTGGAAAAAATCATGTCCGAGACCTATGGCGTCATGCTTTACCAGGAACAGGCGATGCAGATTGCCAAAGATCTGTCCGGATTCACTCTGGCCGAAGCCGATTCGCTGCGCAAAGCCATGAGCAAGAAGAAAAAAGACCTCATGGAGAAGTACCGCAAAAAATTCATCGAGGGAGCGCAAAAAATACACAATGCCGACCCGGCCACGGCGGGCGAAATCTTCGACGTGATAGATTACTTCTCGGGCTACGGCTTCAACAAGTCGCACAGCGCAGCCTATGCGCTTGTCACTTACCAGACCGCCTATCTCAAGCAACACTATCCGGTCGAGTTTATGGCCGCGCTGATGACCATCGAAAGCCAGAATACCGACAAGGTAGTGAAGTACCTGCACGACTGTGAACAACACAAACTAGCCGTGCTGCCGCCCGATGTCAACCTGAGCGAAGCGTCGTTTTCGGTGAGCGAAGGCAAGATCCGCTTCGGTTTTGCCGCCATCAAAGGTTTGGGCGGCAAGGCCATCGAAGCGATCATCGCCACCCGCAAAGAAGCCGCTAAATTCACCTCGATTTTCCAGTTGTGCGAGAGCGTAGACACGCACGCCGTTGACAAGCGTGTACTCGAAGCGCTCATCAAGAGCGGTAGCCTCGACTCTTTTGGCCGGCCACGTCATCAATTGTTCAACACCATCACCAACGCCCTGCAATGGGGAGCTACCGTGCATAAACAAAAAAACAGCAACCAGATGCTGCTGTTCGACAGCGATGGCGATACGGCGGGCGGCGATGGCAGCAGCGGATTCGATCACCTGTATGTGAACGAAGGCGAAACATGGACCAGGCCGGAGGAACTCAAGTTCGAGAAAGAGATGCTCGGTTTTTACCTGTCGGATCACCCGCTCAAACGATGGGGCAGATACATCCAGATGCTTGCCAGCCACGAGCTGTCGTCGCTGCGGCCAAATACCGGCGGCCAGGTAGTGGTCGGCGGCATGGTGATAGCCCTGCGTGCGCGGCCGGTGAAGAGCGGAAAAAACGAAGGGCGCAAGATGGCCTACCTCACGCTCGAAGACATGAGCGGCAACTGCCCGTTCGTGTGCTTCCCTGATATCTACGAGAAGCAAAGCGAATTTCTGGTGCAGGACGAGGTCATTTTCGTCAAGGGCAAGATGAACAACAAGGAGGAGACTGAGGTGGTGATAGACGAAGTGATCCCTATAGAAAAAGCGATCGCCACGCTGGCACAGAGAATTTTGCTGCGCCTCGCACCGAAGTCGGAAGATGTGATCTACGAAGTGCGCAAGCTGTGCGGCAAGTACCAGGGCAAGTGCCGCCTGCAACTGGAGGTGCAAAGCGGTGACCAGATTGCAGTGATTGACGCCGCGTCCAAGCACTATGTCAAGGCCGACTACCAGTTTTTCTGCGAACTGCAAAGCCTCTTGGGCGAGGAAGCGGTGGTACTTGGCGTATAAGGGCGTCAGTTTTTCAAGTGAAACAAACTATTTTCCTTTATTCCAATTGGAAATAAGAATATTATGGGAGGACAAGAGTCCTGTTTGCAAAGGAAGTTGATGATAATTGCCCGCCCTCCCCATGGGAAAACGACATGGCAAGCTGAGAGTAACTTGCCACCATGGGGAGGGTTGGGAGGGGAAGACCAACCGATAAGAGTGCGATTGACTCTGGTAATTTGCCCCTCCCAAACCCTCCCCTGGGAACATTGCTAAATGAGCATTTCAAACCAATTGCCCA
>JAGVGO010000002.1 GCA_020057085.1 Planctomycetota bacterium
CGGCAGGGAAAATTTCGACTTTTTACACAGGCATCAATTGCCATGTCCAAGTGGAATCACGCGACGTATGATCTCGCTTAACCCCGTATCTATTGTTTCCTAACGCTGGGACAATTATTTTTTTCCAAAAGCCTTAGACAGAGCCTAGCTTTCAATAGCGATCAAATTTGAGTCTGTAGGAGCGATAAATTATGGAAATATTGATTGCCGAATGTTTGGGCACTGCCATCCTCATTCTGTTCGGTGACGGCGTGGTGGCCAATGTGTTGCTGAAAAGATCGAAGGCGGAAAGCAGCGGCTGGATCGTCATTACCGCCGGCTGGGCGTTTGGCGTAGCCATTGCCGTGTATGTCACCGGCTGGGCAAGCGGCGCACACCTGAATCCGGCTGTCACTGTGGCACTCTGGAATATCGGCAAGGTCAACGCCGGCCTGGTGTGGTGGTACATCAGCGGTCAGATGCTGGGAGCTTTTCTCGGCGGCGTTCTGGTGTGGCTCTTCTTCTACGCGCATTGGCAAATCACAGAAGAGAGCGGCAAGAAACTGGCCGTCTTCTGCACCAGTCCGGCTGTGAACATGCCGCTCGCCAACCTGTTTTGCGAATTTCTGGGGACACTGGTGCTGGTGCTTGGCATTCTCGGCATTACCGCCAAATACAACAACCTGAGCAGCGGGCTGGCACCGTTTTTGGTAGGCATTCTGGTGTGGGCCATCGGTCTGTCGCTGGGCGGTACTACCGGCTACGCCATCAATCCGGCACGTGATTTCGGTCCACGCCTGGCACATGCGCTCTTGCCCATCCCAGGCAAAGGCAATTCCGGCTGGGACTATGCCGTCATTCCCATCATCGGCCCGCTCTTGGGTGGTATGACCGGAGCCTGGCTCTACACCCACCTCTTACCGTATCTGCTCAAAGCGCAAGAAATAAGCAAACTGGCGAACTAGCGGGAAGGAGCAGTTGCAATGTCAACGTTTCAACTCAAAGACGGCAACAAGGTGTGCCTTGTCAAATCTACCTATTTGTTCCGCAAGGTGACGGTGTACCACACCAAGGGCGCGTCCGAGGTGTCGAGTGTCGGTTTTGTCGCCGAGGAGATGAACCCACCGACGCTGCGCTGCTCGCTTGCTGTTGACAGCAAAAATTTTCCCTACATCACGCTGTCGCCACAGAGCAATACGGTGATGACCAGCAAAGGGACACTGTCTATCCTGCAACTCGGTGCCAAACAGCGCCACCAGTTCCAGATTCTGCTCAACACCGGCAACACGGACATCAAGCCGATGTCACTCAGTCTGGCACTGCCGGTGATGTTCGCATTGCGCGAACGGGACGAACCGGAAAATTTTCTGCCGCTTTTGAAAGACGGCAAAGAGCCGTTTTTTCTCTCCTACCAGGTAGAAATCAGGCCGGTACAGCCGTATGCAGGCGTCGTCGGCATTGACTTCGGCACTACCAGTAGTTGTGTTTCCTATTTGCCGGCAAATCCGCGCCATCTCGACCCCGAGCTTATCCACATGTCGGGCGGCAGTCTCACCGAGATACCTACTCTGCTGTATTTCGAGGAAATAGGCGAAAAAGGCAAACAGGAGAAAATTTCCCTCATTTCGCAACTGCTCCATCGCCACAATCTCAACCCTAAATCGCTGGTGCGTGGCATCAAACGGCATCTGGGCGCTGCCGGACAAAGCAACGTGCATGAGATTTATACGGAAAACGGCTGCTACGAATACGAAACCGAGGAACTGGTGGCACGCTACCTCGATCTGTTGCAGAAAGATTTCATTGACCAGATCAAGAGTTCTTTCGGCTTTGTCGGCAACACCTCGCCTTGTAATTTCGGCGCACGCGAGAAACAGGCCATCGGCAAAAGCTACGCGGCGCTCAATCCGCCGGTGGCGGAAGGGCATTTGGATTTGAGTATTGACGAGCCTACTGCGGCGGCCATCTTCTACACGGTGAAAGACATCGAGAATTCCGGCGGCACCTTGCGCGGCTATGTCCAGAAATTCGGAGGCGAAGAGGTACGGCGCAATCTGCTCGTCTACGATTTCGGCGGCGGCACCATTGACATCGCCCTCGTCGCCATCCGCGCCAGCACTGACGAAATGCGCTTCAAGATACTCGGCAACACCAGCATCATGGACTTTGGCGGCGACAACGTCACGCTGGCGCTCATCAAAAGAATGAAAGCGCACCTGTGTCAGCTTCTGCTGGCTGGCCACGAGGTGGAAGAAGCCCACGACAGTCGCCGGCCGGGCATGGCCTGTTCTCCTTTGTGGTACAACCAGTTTTTGCAATGCAAAGATCGTCGTCAGCAACTCGAACAATACTTGAGCCACGAGAAGCTGGACACCACGACGCTGCTGTCGCTGGAGCGGCTCATCAAAACACTCATTCCCACCAATTTTGCCGATTTTACCGAAGGCACTTTCGAGCGGGAGGATGCCCACAACCTGTTCTTCAAGCTGTGGGACAATTGCGACTCGTGCAAGAAAGAGATGTGCAGGAAAGGCAGGCTCGAACAGATCAGCATCTATTTTCACGAGACGCTCGGCGAACTCAGCAGACAACTGGGGCTGGAAGAGAGTCTCTCACTCTTGCAGGAACGGCTTGACAAATTGCCGCTCACGCTGGAGCAAGACCTTTACCCTTTGATCTACAAACCTCTCAAACAGACGATCCGCGCCATGCGCCTCGTGTGCATGCAGGATGCGCAACAGGGGTTCCACGAAGTACACGAAATCCGACTGGCCGGCAATTCGAGCAAGATACCGCTCGTCAAGAAACTGATCGTCGAGGAAATGCAGTCGCCCCTCACCGATGACGACGGCCGCACCGTGCAGTTTATCCCGGACGTGGAAGGCGTACTGCGCGACGTTGACGACGATGCCAAAACTTCGGTGAGCAAAGGTATGACGTTGGCCATGGCGATCAAGCAAGGCGCTGCCACCGTGCGCCTGGTAATCGAGGACCAATCCTCTTTCCTGCCCTATGAAATTGGCTTTCGCGAAACGGTCGGCCCATGGCACACCATTTTCGCGCGCGGCGACAAACTGCCGCCTGACAAAAACCCGATCTATCGTCCGGCCGACATTTATGCCGTGCAGGAACTGGAGCTGTACCGCCGCATCTGCAACTGGCACAAAGTACCCGGCCAGCCGGGCCGGGCGGCCGACGAGTTCGAGCCACCGCTCTATCCAATAGGTAAATTCGTGTTCTCCGAGGAATATGCCAATCCGGCGCGCGTTGCGCCGGTTGACCACATCGCTTTTTCCTACACGCCGGGCGGCGAATTCAGCGCGCAAAAGATGGACCGTATCTACTATTTCCAGTGGTATCGTACGACACCGTGCGAAGCCGACCCATTCTCAGGTGTACACTAAGGAGGAACGCGTGGCACAAAAATTTCTTGGCAAAACTGTCTTCATTACCGGCGCATCCGCTGGTATTGGCGCTGGTCTGGCTGTGGAGTTCGGCCGTGAGGGAGCCAACGTGGTGGTGGCGGCACGCCGTCGGGAGCAACTTGCAACAACCGTCGCCAGGGTGCAGGAAACAGGATCTCAGGCGCTCGCTGCCATCTGCGACGTGACCGTGCCGGATACCTTGCGGCAGGCGGTAGCAGAGGCCGTACAGAAATTCGGCGGCATTGATATCGCCATTGCCAATGCCGGTTTCGGCGTCAGTGGTTTGTTCTGTGAACTGACGGTAGACGATTTTCGTCGCCAGTTTGAAACCAACTTCTTCGGTGTACTCAATACCATCTATGCGGTACTGCCTCATCTCAAGAACTCACACGGACGCATCGTGTTGATGGGCAGCGTTCTCGGCCGCGTCGGGCTTCCCGTCTGCAGCGCTTATTCAGCCAGCAAGTTTGCCCTGAACGGTTTGGCGGAAAACCTTTATTACGACCTGAGCGAGGAAGGGGTCAAAGTGTCGTGGATCAATCCCGGCCTTGTGCAAAGCGACTTTGCTCGCGTTGACAATCAGGGCGTCTATCATGCCGGGCGCGAAGACCCGCGACCGTTATGGCTAACGATGCCCACTGCCAAAGCGGCAGCGCAGATGGTACGAGCCATCTACCGTGGCAAGACGGAAATCGTTATCACCGGCCACGGCAAGCTCATCCTGTTTCTCAGCCGCCATTTCCCAAATCTCTGGCGATTCGTCTTGCATCTGCGCAGCAAGGGCAAGCTCAAACATTTTAAAGAAAAAAGACGCAGCCAAGATTAGACTAGGATTAGGCTCTGTCTAAAAATAACTTCACATTCTTGAGGGCACTTTTATCAATCTACTTCGTTGCTCCTCGCTTACAGAGCCAGGCTATGCGGCGCTCGTC
>JAGVGO010000233.1 GCA_020057085.1 Planctomycetota bacterium
ATTCGCGGCGGGCACTTTTTACACACACATCATTATTGTACTATTTTTCGCCCAGATTTACAGCTTTTTTTGTTCAACATGTTGTTGACCAGAACAATATTATACAACATTCCATAATAACCTGTTTTTTTTTACAAAGAAGAAAACCATGGAAATTTCAAAGCAACTTGCCATCTTTCTGGAAAACAAACCAGGTAAACTTTTGCTTATCGCCAGTGAATTGGCTAACAAACATATCAACATCGAGGCGCTCTCGATCAGCGATTCTGTGGATCATGCCATTGTACGCATCATTGTTGACAAGACACAGGAGGCAACCCATATGCTCGAAGAGATGGGTTTTCTGGTGGTAGAAAGCGATCTGCTAAAAATCCCATTGGCCAATGCTCCTGGTCTCCTTGCCAGTTTATGCCAGAAACTGTCCGATATGAAAACGTCCATTGAATATGCTTATGGCAGCAGTGTGGCGGATTCACCGGAAGTCAACTTATACGTACGCGTACTGGAGCCTGACAAAATCTTACAGGCATTTTCCGTACAATAGATAATCATAATTACTCATAGTTTATGCAGAAGTGCCCCAGCTTGGTTTTCAGGGAAGGAGAAAAAGCATGCATCCTTTATCAGACCCTAAAAAAAGAAACGGTTTAGCGTCGCGCAAAAGCGAAGGAACGGGAAAAACAGCAGCAAGCCGAGGCCAGCGTACACATCCTCACAATTCTTCCACTGCGCTCTGGCTGGCACTTAGCGTTGGTGGTGTATTGGTGGTAGGTGCTTTTGTTTTGATGGCAAGCGGCGCTTCGCAGCAAGCCAAAAAACATGTCAACATGCAGGTAGTGCAGACGCCGAATACACCGGCAAGCGAACGGAAACCACCTGCCACTACCGTACCAGGCGATCCTGAAAAAAAAGGCGACAATAAAAGTGAAGTAACAGTAGCTGACAATAAAGTGGTAGAACAAAAAACGGATACCAAATCGGTTGTACCAGTGCCAAAACCGCCGGTACAGAATCCGCCGCAACCTGATCCCGTACGGCTGACAGCCAAAACAACAAGTGAGCGTCAGCCCGATCAGCAAGACCGGCTCCAACAGCAAGATTCCCCTGAAGCCATCTATGCAAGCAAGGTCAAAGAAGCCAGGGAGATTCCACAATACCTGGAACTGGCCGCCTGGTGCCAACAGCATGACATGTCAGAACGGGCGTTGCAGCAATACCAAAAAATCATCGAGTTGGAACCAAACCACACCACTGCGCGCAAAGAACTCGGTTTTGTGCGCATAGGCAAAGGGTGGGCAAAAAGAGAAAAGGCGGTGGAACTGGGTTATTACGAATATCAGGGCCGTTGGTACAATATCCATGAACTCAAGGCTCGTGGTCTGGTATTGCATGATGGGCAGTGGCTTTCGCCGCAAGAGTTGGCAGAAAAAGAGCTGGCCAAAAAAGATGTCAAAGATTTGCTGGCCAAAAAAGATGTCAAAGATTTGCTGGCCAAAAAAGATGTCAAAGATTTGCTGGCCAAAAAAGAGGTGCAAGATTTGCTTGTCGAGGCGCAAAAGCAGGATGGGCAAGCCGACAAGAATATGAAACTCGAATGGCTTAACGATGCCGGCCAAGCGATTGCACAAGCTAAGGCGCAAAGCAAGATGCTGCTGGTACATGTCTACAAAGACAACAACAAATTCCCGCAGGGAATATTTGAAGTAGCAGAAATGAAACGTTTCATTTCTTTGCAAGTACTCGCTAAACTGGATGCCGGCAAAGAGGAAGATTTCTGCAAAAAATATGGCATTGCCACCTACCCCGCATTGCTGTTACTGGATTCCGGTGGTAAAGCCATCCACACCGTCAAAGGCGTGAAAGAGCTGGCGGCATTTTTGCCGATGATAGATCAGTTGGCACAAAAAAACAAGTTGGCGGCCAAACAAGATACAAAAGAGAGCGGCAAGGAGGATGGCAAAGATCCTGGCAAAACCGAAAAAAAAGATCCTGGCAAAATCGAAAAAAAAGATCCCAGCAAAAAGATCATGCCCGATATAACAGCAGACTATGTCATTAATTCCGAAGGTAAAACTGCTCTCGCCGACTACCTGGGTGAGGTAATACTGCTAGAACTTTTCAGTTCAACGTGAAACCCCTGTCTGAGTGCCGTGCCGCACCTCAACAGATTGCAAGAACAATATGGTAATAAAGGATTCACGTTGATTGCCATAGCAAGCGAACCAGAAACTAAATTGCGCGCCTATGCTATGTTCAAGACACAGATAAAGTATAAAATCTTTGGTAAACCAAGATGTGCAAACTGGGATGCCTACGACAATCCGCATATCCCGTATGTTTATCTCATCAATGCCGATGGCACTTTAGCCTGGGAAGGCAATCCAGGGAGCCTAGTGGATCGTAAAATAGACGAAGCTCTTGACAAACGTGCGCAATATTTCATGGAAAAATTCTCCGGCGCCCCGCTCAATGCGTTAAACGCGTTTGTGAACAAACGGTTGGCAGAGGCTTACCGCATAGTGCAAAAAACAGCACAGAACGACACGCAAACCGGCGCCAAACAATTGGTAAGCCATATCGAGACGGCGGCCCGCCGTCAAATGGCCTACGCCAGAGAGTTGTTTATGCAGCAAGAGTATCTGGAATCTTACGTAGTTTGCCTGAATATCAAGCGCGAATGGGGAGATACCGATTTAGGCAAACAAGCCGCAGAAAAAATGAAAGAGTTGAAAAAAGACAAAGAAGAACTCCAGAAAGAATTATTAGCATCGCAACAATTGGAAAATATCCTGCAATCTTACAACAACCGTTCGAGTAAAAATAAGATCAAGGAAGGAACCGAATTGCTGCGCCAGTTCTCTGCCAGCCAGAAATACAGCGGAACCAAAGCCGCAAGTAAAGCGGAGAAGCTGGCCGATGTGTTTGAGGAAGCGGCTAAATAAGGGCGGCATGTCATGCCCAATCTTCATCTGTGGCAACTACACAAAGTGATTGGTGAGATATCCGCCCCGCTGCGGGGCGGGTATCTTCGCCATATCACACAACCGGACAAAGCCACAATTGTTCTGGAAATACGCGCGCAGCAACAAAACTTTCAGTTGCTGTTCTGTCTCGCCAAAGGGTTTACCCGCTGCCATCTGATATTCCGGCATGTTGCCAACCCTCCAACCCCGCTTGCCTTCTGCCAGTTTTTACGCAAATACGGCGAAGGAGCACACATCACACAACTGGAAGTCGCCAGTGACGACCGTGTGGTGAGCATGAGCCTATTACGGTATGTGCCGCCGCCACAACCCGCCGTCGGCGATGGTGTAGCCGCACTGGCATTGCCGCAAGTCGTGCATTACCGCCTGATAGCCGAACTGTGGGGTAGCCACAGCAATCTGTTGTGGCTGGACGAGAGCGGCAAAATTATGGCCTCCCTTTACCACCATGCAACCAACGAACGACCTGCCCTGCCAGGCTGTGTATACCAGAAGGCAAGCGCGTCGAGCATTCCTCCGTTGCCCGCTGAACAAGATTTTTTGCTGCCTCACTATAATCCGGCATTGCCTTTTGCCTGGAACCAGGCGACTACGGCTTTCTATGGGCAAAGCTGTGAAGAAGCCAAAGAAAGCGATGAATACCAACGCTTCGTGCGCTGGCTTACCCGCGAAATCTCCTTGCATGAAAAATTACTGCAAAAGTTTTGGCAACAGTTTGCCGCGAGTGAGCAAGGCGAAGAGTTCCGTATCTGGGGCGAATTGCTCAAACCTATGGCATCGCGTTTAGCACGTGGTACGGCAGAGGTGGAAGCGATCAACTACTTTGCCGCCGACACGCCTGCCATCATGATTCCACTCAATACCAAGCTCACCGGCCGCGAAAATATGGAAAAATATTTCAAAAAATACCAGAAATTTGCGCGCGGTCATCAGATACTGGAGGCCGAACTGACACGCATCGAGACGGAAACAGGTCTCTTGCATCGCTTGTTGGAAGAGGCTCAACGCACACCGCCTGCGCAGATAGCCAGTGTGTGGGACAAATTGCCAAACAGGCTGGGAGGACGCTGGAAACGGCGCGAGACGGCTCAACCAAGCAAAACAAAAACTGAGCCGCGCCAGCCGTTCCATCGCTTCTGTTCCTACGACGGCTGTGAAATTTTAGTGGGCAAAAGTGCCAGGGACAATGAAGACCTTACGTTCCGTTTTGCCCGTGGCAATGATTGGTGGCTACATGCTGCCGATTATCCAGGATCTCACGTCGTCGTACGCTGCGGCAGCAAACCGACACTGCCCCAGGAAACGCTGCTCGACGCGGCCCATCTTGCGGCACATTACAGCAAGGCGCGGGAGCATACCAAAGCGAATATCGTTTACACCAGGCGGAAATGTGTGAGTAAGTCAAAACACGGCAAAGCCGGTGCAGTATTGGTGAGCCAGGAAAAACATTGCCAGGTAGTAATGGATGAACAGCGGCTCAAACGTCTCCTCGACAACAAAGATGGAGAAGCTGCAGGGCGTATCTAACACTGCTGCATCCTGATTCGGTTCGGAAAAAGTTTGCAAATTCATCTTTGATGCTTGTGTAAAAAGTCAAACCATCTGACAAACCTCTCTCAATCATCTGCAAAGTTACAATTTTTTGCAAATTTATAATTTTTTGCAAATTTATAATTTTCATTTTGCAACCTGCTCATTTGTTTGCTACACTAGGGATAATTAGTCAGTCAGGAGTCCAAGCTATTGAACTCTGCGTCAACAAACAGGAGTTTTTTATGAGTGTAAACGGTAAGGTCGCTATCATTACAGGTGCGGCTCAAGGTATCGGCGCGGCCATCGCCAGGCGACTTGCAGCCGAAGGAGCCAGGGTGGCACTGGTAGACAAAGATGAAGACAAGGTCAAACAGGCGGCACAGGAAATGAGCGGTTTGCAAGGGAAGGTATCGCCTTATGCCGCCGATGTAGTGAATAAAGCCGCGGTCAACAAAATCGTCGAAGGCGTGGTGGCGCAACACGGCCAGATTGACATTCTCGTCAACAATGCTGGCATTATCCGCGACAATTTGATTGCCAATATCGCAGAGGAAGACTGGGATATTGTCCTCGATGTGAATCTCAAAGGCGCTTTCCTCTTTTGCCAGGCTGTCTTTCCTGTGATGAAAGCGAGAAAGAGCGGCAAAATTGTCAACATCGCCTCACGCGCCTGGTTGGGCAATGTGGGCCAGGCCAATTATGCCGCCAGCAAAGGCGGCCTCATCAGCCTGACCCGCACCCTGGCGCTCGAATTCGCTCGCTTCCAGATCAACGTCAATGCCGTGGCTCCCGGCCTGATTGACACAGCGATGACGCAGAAGATGCCGGCAGAAGCGCGGGAGCGACTATTGAAGATGCAGCCGACAGGCAAAATGGGCACGGTGGATGACATTGCCGCGGCAGTACGTTTTTTGGCCTCGGACGAAGCGACCTTCATTACCGGCCAGGTATTGCATGTGGACGGCGGTAAAAGTTGCGGGTTATTGTCGTTATGATTTAAGGAAATCTCATGGATGCCTATGTAATCGAAGCCAAAAGGACCCCCATTGGCCGCGCCAATGCCGAAAAAGGCATTTTCAGAAATGTGCGAGCCGATGTGTTACTGGCAGATTTGCTCAAAAATTTCGTGGATAAGGTTGTCCCAGCAGCGGCGGTGAGCGATGTCTATATCGGCTGTGTCGGGCAACATCTCGAACAAGGCAAAAATATTGCCCGCCTGGCGTCGCTCCTCGCCGGCCTTGCGGAAACCATTCCCGGTGCAACGATCAACCGGCTGTGCGGCTCCAGCTTGCAAGCATTCGATTTTGCCGCTACCGCCGTCCATACCGGCCAGGCGGAGGTCATCCTGGCCGGCGGTGTGGAACACATGCACCATGTGCCCATGACCGCATCACTGGACTATCATCAGGGGTTGTTAAGCCGCTATGAATTTCCGTTTATCAACATGGGTCTGACCGCAGAAAAAGTGGCGCTGGCCCACGGCGTTACCAGAGCGGCACAGGACGAGTTTGCGCTGGCAAGCCACCAAAAGGCGGTAGCGGCGCAAAAGCAAGGTTTTTTCCGGGCAGAGATATTGCCCGTCAAAGCAGGCGAAGAAACCGTAGCAGAGGACCAGGGGCCGCGCTCTAACAGCAGTCTGGAAGCTCTTGCGGCACTGAAACCGGCGTTCCAGGAGAACGGCACTGTAACGGCGGGCAACAGCTCACAGGTGAGCGACGGGGCAAGCCTTACAGTCGTAGCTTCGGGCGAGGCGTGCCGGAAATACAAACTCACGCCGCGCGCGGAAGTGGTCGCCTTCACATCGGTTGGCGTCAATCCGTGCCTGATGGGCATGGGACCCGTCCCGGCCATACAAAGACTTCTGGCGCAAACCGGCCTGAAGATTTCCGACATTGATCTTTTCGAGATCAACGAGGCGTTTGCCAGCCAGGCAATTGCCTGTGTGCACACTTTGGGAATTTCTATGGAAAAAGTGAATCCCTGGGGCGGGGCCATTGCCTTGGGGCATCCTTTGGGTTGTACCGGCACGCGCCTCATCACCACCCTGCTCAACGGCCTGGAGCAAAGAAGTGGCAAATACGGCATCGTTTCCATGTGCGTCGGTCATGGGCAGGGTATGGCAACGCTGTTAAAACGCAGCGTTCATTGAAAGGATAACGCTATGCTACTGAACCGCCGTAACTTTTTGGGCTGGGGGCTAGGTACGCTTGCCGTATCGGCGCCAAGACTCTTAGGCCAAGAAGCGACTGCCAGCAATGGCGACGAGGCACAGCATGTCGGCTGTCTGGTGGATACCACGCTCTGCATCGGCTGCCGCAAGTGCGAAGAAGCATGCAATCGGCGAAACAAGCTGCCCCACCCCGACATTGCGTTTACGGAGCAGACGGTCTTTCGCCAAGAACGGCGACCTTCTGCCAAAGCCTTTACTGTCGTCAATGAATACACCGGTGCGCCGTCACCTGACCAGGAGTGGATGAAAGAGACCTATGCCAAGGTGCAATGTCTGCACTGCCTCATCCCTTCCTGCGTTTCGGCCTGCATTGTCGGTGCTCTCACCAAGACCAAGGATGGCGCAGTCGTCTACAACCCCGATGTCTGTCTGGGTTGTCGTTACTGTATGGTCGCCTGCCCCTTCCAGATACCCGCCTATGAATATGATGTCGTGCTCACGCCCCGCGTGCGGAAGTGCGAATTTTGCGCCAACTTTGTCAAAGGAACGGGGGCGGACCCGGCTTGCGCCGCCGCCTGCCCCACGGAAGCTCTGGTATTCGGTCAAAGGTCGTCACTGTTGACTCTGGCCAAAGATCGCATCAATAGAAGACCGGACCGTTACGTGGCTCACGTTTACGGCGAACACGAGGTCGGCGGTACTGCCTGGCTCTATCTGACAGGCAGGCCTGCCACCGAAGTCGGCCTCCTGGCTATGCCCACCTTTAGCCCGGCCCATAGCACTGAAGCCATCCAGCACGGTATCTTCAGGTACGGCATCATTCCTTTCGCCGTTTACGGCGCGCTTGGCGGACTGATGTGGTATAACCACCGCCGCACGCAACAAAGTTGCAAACCGGACAGCGAGTCAGGACAACAGGTACAGGAGGCACGCCATGAATAAGCTACAACCACAATGCACGCAAAAACCATTTTTTACGCCTGGCACCACGATGCTCATGGTCTTGGCCGCCATCGGCTTCTCGTTCGGCCTGGCCCGTATTCTCAACGGGCTTGGGGCGGTGACCAATCTCGACAATTTTTATCCCTGGGGCATCTGGATCGCCATTGACGTCGCCAGCGGGGTCGCTCTGGCCGCAGGCGGCTTCACGACCGCCGCTTACATCGAAATTTTCGGCTGTCATCAATTCAAGCCTCTGCTCCGCCCGGCCATCCTGACCGCCTGGCTCGGTTACTTCATGGTAGCTGTCGGCCTGACGTTCGACGTCGGCCGCTATTGGAACATGTGGCAGCCCATCATCAACTGGCAGGGCAACTCGGTGCTGTTCGAAGTTGCCATGTGCGTCATGGCATACCTGACCGTCCTCACCGTCGAGATGGCGCCACCGGTTCTCGAAGGGGTAAAAACCTGGACCCCAAAACGCCCCGCCCTGGCCTCTGTCATGCGCCGGGCAGAAAAACCAATCGTCTTTGCCTATGCCTGGGTCAAGATCGTGCTGCCGCTTTTCATCGTCGCCGGTGTCGTTCTCTCCTGTATGCACCAGTCGTCTCTCGGCACGCTCATGGTGATCGCGCCGACCAAGTTGAGTCCGCTCTGGTACACACCCTTGCTGCCTGCGCTGTTTCTGCTTTCGGCCATGATGGTCGGGTTGCCCATGGTCATCATGGAGTCGCTCATCGCCGGCAAAAGTTTTGGCCACGAGCCGGAGACCGAACTCCTCGGCGATTTTGCCAAAGTGATTCCCTGGCTGATCAGCATATATGCGCTGTGCAAATTCGGGGATATTGCCATGCGCTGGGAAGAAATCAGTTTCGCCGCGCACCCTGACGCGACAGTGGCTTGGGCTATCGAGATAGTTCTCGGCCTCATCGCGCCTTTCATCCTGTTCTCTCTGAAATCTGTCAGGCAATCGGCGGGTTGGCTTTTGACTGCATCGCTCCTGGTCGTGCTTGGCGTAGCACTCAACCGTATCAATGTCTACATCATCGGCTATTATCCGCCGTTTGCCGGCA
Organism: Planctomycetota bacterium; assembly: GCA_020057085.1. Lineage (GTDB taxonomy): Bacteria > Planctomycetota > Uabimicrobiia > Uabimicrobiales > JABWCH01 > JAGVGO01. The sequence continues at coordinate 8,700 of JAGVGO010000233.1, forward strand.
AAAGATACTTCCCGGCGCTCGGCGAGATTGCCCTTACGGTAGGGCTTATCGCTACGCTCATGCTCATCTACCGCTTCTTTGTCACCTTTTTTCCGATCATTGCCAGCGAAGTGCATGCGGGCACTATGTCTGCCGAAGCGCAACATGCAGCGCATCACGATGCGGTCCAGCCATTCTGGGCCTGGTTTTTCCGTGGTACCGCAGTCGTTTTCTTGCTCGGCTTCGTCGCTCTTTATTCGCTGGTTCACACAGAAGCCATCGCGGTATCGCTCAAGGCTTCACACGAAGTCCAGACAGCCAAAATTTCCAAAGGACCCAAGATTGAAACTGCGGCCTTCAAACATGCGGACCGTCCGGACGCCTACCGCAACCTGTACGTGCTGAACAGCCCTTTGCTCAACAAGACAAACGATTATTATGAGCCGGTTCGCTTTACGCATCGCACCCATGATGTCAACAGCGGCAGCACCTGTTCGCTCTGTCACCACCGGCAAGGATCGAACATGAACGACCGGGTCGGCGATGACATTTACAAGATGCACGCCGAGATTGATGTCCGCATCAGCGGAACGCCTTGCATTGCCTGCCACAAGGACCTCACGGAAAAACAGTTTCAAAAGTGCTCGCAATGCCATCTCAGTTCCAACGAAAGCGACTTCCCTGCCCGCATCGGGCTCAAAGGTGCATACCACCGCCAATGCATCGCCTGTCATCAAAATCAGCCGAAAACTGCGCATGCACCGACGGATTGTGTCTCCTGCCACCATCCGTTGGTACCAGATCACAAGCCGTTGCTAAAGATCGAGGCCAATACGCAGTTGAGTAGGCAGACCGTTACCGGCAAATGTCTCGGTTGCCATGAAGAAACCGGTCACGACATCCTCAAAACGGCGCATTGGAACTGGCAAGGTCGCACGCCGACAATCTCCGGCCAGGAGCACAGCACCCATATCGGGTTACGCAACATCATAGACAATTACGATATCAGCCTGATTCCCAACCCGCGCTTGCGAGACTTTTTCCATATCGGGGATGTTCGTCTCGCCAGCGACTGGAAGGATCTGACGAAAATTGATTGTCTGGTCTGTCACGACACGACAGCAACTTATCGCCGCGATGCCAGCGAGGAAACCATCGCCTGGAACAACGTCGCCGAAAAGGTCGGCAGGCCTTCGCGTGCCAATTGCGGCAGTTGCCACTTTTACAGCGGCGGCGGCGCCGGCATCAAGCATGGCGACCTCTCCCCGCTTCTCGTGAATCCCGACCCCGACGTAGATTTTCACATGGGCAAAGTTGACATGCGCTGCCAGGACTGCCACATAACATCCAAACACCAGATCGCCGGTCTTTCGTTCAATGCGCCTGTCGTCGAAGGGCGGATCGGTTGCGGCGTCTGTCACGGCGAGCATCCGCACGGCATCACCGGCATCCTCAGCCGCCATATCGACAACCATGTTAAAACCGTGGCCTGCGAGACGTGTCACATCCCGCAATTTGCCAGAAAATATCCGACGCAGCTGTCGGTGGATTTCTCGACCGCCGGTCAGGACCGGACAGACATTCCGCAACAATTCGGCAAACCTGGCTACGACAAGCGGTACGGAGAGCAAACCTGGGGACAGAACATCGTTCCTCTCTATCGCTGGTTCGAAGGTTCCCGGCAGAATTATCTCCTGGGCGACAAAATCGCTCCCGACAAGACGGTCGTACTCAATGAACCTATTGGAGACAAGCACAATCCCAAGGCGCAGATTTATCCGTTCAAGGTTCATCGAGCTGTGCAGCCATACGACGTGGAACAAAAGATGCTCGTCGCCGTAAAATTCGAAGACTGCCTGTGGCGTGATTTCGATTGGAACAAGGCCATCGCTGAAGGCATGAAGGAGATGGGACGCACCTTTTCCGGCAAACACGGCTTCGTGAAAACCGAGATGTACACTTCCATCCACCACGAGATTGCCCCAGCCAGGCAATCTCTGGGATGCGCAGATTGTCATACGCCGGAGAATATCGCTTGCACCCGTTGCCACACCAATGCGGCGGGCATGAACCAACCGGAGCACACGCAAAGAGTCTATCCGGCTTTCCCCAACCGCTTCGATTTCAAAGCACTTGGCTATGAAGGCGATCCGGCCGTGACGGGTGGCCGTTTCTATATGTTTTTCAAGAAGGGGCGGCCGCCGAAGTAATCTGTATTGTCAAACTTTTTACACAGGGTTTTTTATGAAAAGCAATAATCATTTACTGTTAGTTTTTGCGTTTATTGTACCGCTACTGGCCTTGCCGCATATCGTGCGTGGCGATGAAGCGGACGACTGCCTCAAATGCCATGGCGATGCTTCGCTCAAGGCGTCCAAAGGCCACTCGATTTTCGTCAATAAAGAAGCGTTGGCCAGCAGTGTGCATGCCAGCGCTTCCTGCACCGATTGCCACGAGCAGCCGGCTGATTACAAAACGCTGCCTCATTTTACAGCCTACCGCAAAGTCAATTGTGGCAACTGCCATGAAGATGCTGCGAAAAGTTTTGTCGATAGCTTTCATGCGATTGCACTCGCTGGCGGCAACACCAATGCGCCGTCTTGCGTCATGTGTCACCAGACGCAAGACGACTCACACCGTGTCCAGGCTTTGACGACACAGTCTGCCGAAACGACTTGCCGGCGTTGCCATACAAAAGAGACAGGGCGCTACGATGCGAGTGTCCATGCTCTGGCCGCCAAGAACGGCAATCAAAAAAGTCCTGGCTGTGTGAGTTGTCATGCAACACACAGCAAAGCATTACCGCCGTCGGCAGGCGCCGTCAACCACCTGTGCGAGAAGTGCCACGCCGGAGCCATGCAAGCGGTGAGCGAAGGCGAGCACAAAAAAGCCCAACAGAAAATGAGCGGCGTCATGTCGTGCGCTTCGTGCCACGATGTCCATGCCGCGCACAAGCCGCATCGCGACGAACTGACACTGGAAGCGTGCCAGACTTGTCATAAAGGGTACAAAGAAAAATTTGCAGGCTCGGTACACGAAGCGAAAATCGCCAAAGGCGAGATGAGTTGCCTTTCCTGCCATCGCACACATCAAGTCAAAGATGTCAAAGAAGGCGAAGTTTATGGTTGCGGTGCCTGTCACAGCAAAGTCGAGGAAGCTTATCGCACCAGCGCGCATCGCCTGGCACGTTTGCACGGCAACACCATAGCTGCGACTTGTGCCAGTTGCCATTCAGGGCATCATATATTGCCCGCGAACAACCCGGAGAGTCCGGTCAACCACAAGCAAATCCCCAAAACCTGCGGCCGCTGTCACGGAGACAATGTGGTTATCACGGCCGATTACGTACGCTTGCCGATTTCCTTGCCGCTCTACAGGGACTCGGTACATGGCGAAGGCTGGAAAGGCGACAAACGCACGGCAGTTTGCACCGATTGCCATGGTGTCCACAATTTGCAAGGCAGTTCCTCCTTGACAAGTTCGACGCATAAACAAAACATCGCCACCACCTGCAGCCAATGCCATGCCCAGGAAGCAAAAGAGTATGCCTGGTCGGTACATGGCCGCGCGGTTTCTCACGGCCTGCATGACAGCCCTACTTGCACCGATTGTCATGAAGAACACCTCATACGCCAGCACCGCGACCCGCGTTCACCCGTAAACAAGGCCAATGTTTCCTCCATTACCTGCGCGCGCTGTCACCAAGACGCTGAGATGGCTGCGAAATATGGTTTGCCTCCAGAAGTTGTCCAGTCTTATGAGGACAGTTATCACGGCTGGGCCGTCCATCGCGGCGGGAAAGCGGTCGCGGTCTGTGTGGATTGTCATAACACACATGCAATCGGCAGCCTGCTCGACCCTAAATCCCCAATCAACAAGGCCAATGTGGTGGCGACATGCGGCAAATGTCACCCGAATTCGAACGCAGAATTCGCTGCGAGTTACAACCATGTAGTCGCTCGCGGCAAACGCATGATCCACGATTGGGTACGGCTGTTCTACTTGTGGCTCATCGCCCTTGTCTTGGGAGGCATGTTCATCCACAACGCCCTCATCTATGTTCACGAACTGCGGCAACACTATTTGCACCAGTTGACGGAACCGGCCGTGCGCCGTATGACGCGCGTCGAAATCTGGCAGCATACGCTCCTGTTCATTACATTTTTCGGGTTGGCATTGTCCGGTTTCGCTCTCAGATACCCTGATGCCTGGTGGGCACAAGCGTTGAGTTCGCTGGGCGTTAACGAAGAAATACGTCGCCTCATCCACCGCATTATGGCAAGTTTACTCGTGGGTCTCTCCATTTTACATGTAATGCTTCTCATCCTGACCCCGCGTGGCCGCTTATTGCTAAAAGTCATGGCGCCGCGCCCCATACAAGACGTGAAAGAGGCCTTTGCCAACGTCTTCTTTTATCTCGGTCTCAGGCCACGTAGACCGGAACTGGGCATGTTCGACTACACGCACAAAGCCGAGTACTGGGCTCTCGTCTGGGGAACTGTCATCATGGGCGTGAGCGGCTTTGTGCTGTGGTTCCCAGCCCAGGCGACGGCTTATTTCCCTGCGTGGATTATACGTGTCTGTGAAACGGTTCATTTTTATGAGGCTATTCTTGCGGTCTCAGCCATCATCATCTGGCATTTATTCTTTGTGATTCTGCGCCCCAGCATCTACCCGATGAGCTGGATCTGGATCAATGGACGCATGCCGTTACAGGAATGGCTGGATGATCATCCCCTGGCTGAGGCGGAAATGAAAGGCCAAATTGAGTTTTTACCGCCAGCGCGCGCCCCGCAACCGCATGATGAGGAAACTGCATGAAGTCTGTAGCCGCGGCGGTGCAGCGGCTGTAGCCGCAAATCCCGCGTTACATCGGCGCAGGTGTTTGGCGCTAAAGCGCCAAATACCTGCGGCTACGGGTTCGACATCATTACGCAAATTTTCATGTTTCATAGAAGAAGGATATTTTTCTTCTCATTCTAACGGTTTTTGGAGAGGGGTGCGGTAACCTCCCAAGGAAGCAGAAATCAAGAGATTCTGCAACCAGTTCTCATGGTAATAAGAGCCGTTGAGCATATGCGCCGATGATTTGAAGTGGCGTTGCTCAACGGTAGCAGGGTTCCACGGCGCGAAGTTGTAGATCAACGACCAGGCACGAAGATTGATGCCTGTGTAAAAACCTCTTTAGCCTCGAAGAGGCTCAGTTATAGAGCCTGGCACTTTAGTGCCAGGACAGAGATGTTCCCCAATCCGTGCTCTTTAGAGCAAAGTAGGTTTGTTGCCGGTTTAGCCTTGCAAAAGCAACAAAAACAAGCAAGAGAGAGGCAAAAACGCAAATGATGGATGCCA
>JAGVGO010000005.1 GCA_020057085.1 Planctomycetota bacterium
AAACTGCCACGAAACTTGTGGGTACAAAACAGCCCGCAAGGGGAGAGGTGATACTCTACCCATAATTTTTCTATCCCCCCGAAGTGTTAGATACGCCCGCGATAGACTCTATTTTTCCCTGGTTGTCATCCCTTCCTCGCCTTCGATGCCAAAGACAACCTGCGGATCGGTGTCTTTTTTCCCCAGACGGATATGACTTTGGCCGCCCAACGGCATCAGCTTCCCTGGTTTGACCTGCTTGGGCAGGCCGCTCATCATCAAGGATGTGCCATTCGTTGATTTGAGGTCTTCGAGGTAGAAGATATGGGAAGCACAGGTGATGCGGGCATGATGGGCGCTGATGCTGGAGGCGGTGATGACGCACGAGTTATCCTCTGCCCGGCCGACGGTAAAAGGGGTTTTGTTGATGGCGATATAGCCGCCGTCAACCATGAGGTAGGCATTGAGCGGGGTAGGGACATAGGCAGCGAGCTGCTTCTCTAGCTCTGCCAGCACATACTCACAGGCTTTGCGTGCCACCTCCGCCGTCTCTTTCGTCGGCCTGCGGCCTTCCGTAACGAAACGCTGCGGGTGTACCAGATTGCGGTAATCGCGGATCGCCTGGCCCAGATAAGCCTCTCCTTGCGGCAGAAGTCCGCTCTCTTTGGCCAGTCCGATTAACTTCTCCAAGGATATATTCTCCGGCACCTCATGCCTGGTGCGGAGCATGGCATAGCCGACCGCCCCCTCGATGACAGCGCCCAGCATCACTTGCGCCGGTTTATAGGCCCTATGCTGGCAGCAGGTATTTGCATCCGTCCAGTCGCTCGTCATAACTTCACGGTGTGGCTGGGATGTAACCCAGGAAAACGGTTCTTTTTTCGTGAACATGGCTGATCTCCTAACATGATTTTAGAAAAACTATAATTTAACACTATAGCTAAACTATAGCACAAAATGATAAAAAATCAAGGAAAATTTTGCCAGGAAGAATCCTGGTTTACAGCAGATTTTGCAACACCTTCTTTGCCCACGCCAGAACTTGCCGCAGATCGGCCCTGCCAGTACGGGTCACTTCCGCTTCCAGGACCACAATCTCCTCACGCGCTATTTTCTCGGCTTCTACCTGTTTCCCTGTTTTGAGGTACACGTCCGCCAAATATAGCCGCGACGTAGCCAAATCGCCAAGAAGTTCCCGGCGTCCCTGCGCCACCAGCCGCTCATAAATTGCTCTGGCCTTGTCATAGAGCGCGCTGGCGCCGGGAATGTCGCCAGCATACTCGTAGATAAAGGTCTCCACTTCCCAGAGCGTAGCCAGTCGGGTTTCCCAATCGCTCTGGCCTTTTTCCCGCAGCCACTCGAACGCAGCGCCAGCCCATTCATAGCCAATCATGTCGGACAGAGCCTGCTCAACAAACGTACCGCGCGGCTCGTCAGGCTTGGCGGCTGCCGCGATCACTTTGTCCAGCCATTTGGGAAGCCGGTCGGCGGGGTGGTCACGCTGGTACTTCGTAACTGCCGTGGCCGCCTCGCGCGGCCATACTTGCGGAGGCGACCAGGTTCCCCCGGCCAGCGTCCTCCTCGGCGCGGGCGTGGACAGTATCTCTTTAAGCTCCCAGGCTGTGGCGGGCCGCGGGTAAGCCTGGCCGGTGATCGCTTTGTAGCAAGCAATAAGCTCCTGCGCGACATGGACCATGCTAGGCCACCGCTCTTCAGTGTTACGCGCAAGGCATTTCCTCAGCACCCGTGCCAAGGGAGCAGGTATCACATCGCGCTTTGGCAGGAGTCCCAAGATGTTTGCAAATTTCCTCTGTATCCAGGCCAAAAGGTCAGGCATCGCCCTTTTGGGCACAAGACCATCCAGCGTCTCGTCGGCCTCACCGTCCCGCCAGGTCACTCCTTGGGTGTAGATTTCGAGGAGTGACGCAGCGTAGCTCCACTGGTCGCTCTTCCTGCTCACTTTGCCCGCCATCTGCTCCGGCGAGCGATAGCCTGGCGTGCCCAGAGCGCCCGTGACATAGCCGGTCTCCCCGGACAAACTGCCCGTCCTCGCCTCGTCTACACAGGCGCGGGCGCGGGCGATGCCAAAGTCGCAGGTTTTGACCGTCCCGTCTTGGTGCAGCAGAATATTTTTGGGCTTGATGTCCTGGTGGATGAAACCCAGGCTGTGCAGTGCTTCCAGCCCCCAGGCCATCTGGATGGCCACGTCCAGAATCTTTTGGCTATCCGTGAGTTTCCCGGCGCGGATGGCGTCATGCAGAGACTCGCCTGGCACATACTCGGCAAAGATGGCGACCCTGTCCTCGATGGTCTGAAAGAAGTGGCAGGTAACGAGGTTAGGATGGGGATTTTGCGAGATGTGTATCCACACGAGCAGCTCCTCCAGAAAGTAGATTCTCTCTACACCGGGCAGGGTGGCGATCTTGACAGCGTGCTGCTTGCCATCGGACCGACTGGTCGCCAGATACACCTCTCCCATGCCGCCCGTGCCCAGGATACGCTCCACCGTATATTGATAGAGCAAAGCCGCGCCGGCTTGCTTCCACAGTTTGGGTTTCTGGGGCGAGACGGGTGCTGCGGCAAGCAAGGCGAGTCCCTGCTCTTGCGACTCGCGCATGGTATCACCCGTGCCGGTAGCAGACGGAGATGTCGTGGTTTCCTTGAGCGTATCGAGACCGGCAGGCCGCAAGATCACCGGGTCTTCCGCAATTTTAGTGCGCTGGGACTTGGGCGTCTGATTCTGCCAGTTATCTTGATTTGCCATGATTGCTACCTCCTAAAAGCATGGAATAACAGAGCAAAATACCTCTTGCTTTTTCTACCATAAAATGGTATGCTAAGATCATAGTGAAATGCTATAGAAATATTATTGTCTTTATTATATCGAGCTATAGCATAAATTGCCAGAAAAAAATCTCCCGTCGGAGGATATTTTTTCATCCTCTGCGAATTTTCACGGAAATTTATTGGCAAACCAGACTTTTCTACAGGAGGTGGAAATGGCTTTGGATCCGCTGGAATATTTGACGCATCTGAGCAAAGAGAATTTCCGCGCCGACCTTCTCAAGCAGGCCCGCACGCGGCTCAATTTGTCGCAAGAAGGCTTTGCCCAGAAATTGGGTATCTCGTTTTCCACATACAATGCCTGGGAAAGCGGCAAAAGGCCACCAGCCTTTGAAGGAATCGCCCGTCTCAAAGATTTTGCCAGAGGCTATCTGAAAACATTGCCCAAGACACAAGATGGAGAAACCCTGAATCGCCTGGAAGAGGAAGCCCAGCGCGAACCATTGTCACTCATAGAGCCTGCGGATGGTAATGCCAGTGGCAAGGAAAAACAGGCCGGCGAGATTATCCTGGACCCGGAGCTTCGTAGCGCTATCATGCGGCTGGCTTTGGTCACCAACGAAAGGCCGGAAACAATCTTAAGCAAGGCCGTAGCGCTCTACCAAAGGTTGGTGGAGGATGAGGTGATGGTGCAAGTAAAAAAAGTCGCGAACGCCAAAGGCCATACCGTGCCAGGAACGATTTCGCGGCTGATAAAGGATGGGCTGGGCATGTAAGAATGCCAAGATAGACGTGTTACGTGTTTAAAAATATAGATTTAGATCTAGAAAAAGCGAATCAATATTTGTAACCTTTTTCATTACAAACAAAAGCGTCTAGGGCGTATCCAATAATTAGGGGGCATAGTAACTTTTTTGAAATAATTACAAGAGTACAAGCCTATCACCTCTCCCCTGGCGGGCCCCTGGCGGGAGAGGTCGCAAACAGCTTTAGCTGCTTGCGGCTGAGGGGGCTTTCTTACCTGCTTGGCTGCTATCTTCGATGGCGTCTAGTACAGCC